>JBJTIE010000059.1:0-10149 GCA_046094845.1 Planctomycetaceae bacterium
CCGAGCAGATCCGGAGTTCGTCGAACCCGGCGAGCACGTCGAGCAACATCACGGCGATCTCGTCCACGCCGGAGAGCCGCGCCGTGTAGCGGGCCGCGACGGCGTCGAACCAGCCACACCGCCGTGGCCGCCGGGTCACCGTGCCGTATTCGTTGCCGCGATCGCGGATCCTCTGGCCGATGGCGTTGTCCTGCTCGGTCGGCAGTGGGCCGCCCCCCACCCGCGTCGAGTAGGCCTTCACGACGCCGATCACGCGATCGACCCAGCGGCCGGGCACGCCGGAGCCGCTGGCCACGCCGAGGCCCGACGAGTTGGAACTCGTCACGTAGGGGAACGTGCCGTGATCGATGTCGAGCAGCGCACCCTGGGCCCCCTCGAAGAGCACGGGCTTGCCAGCCTCGACGGCGTCGAGCAGGAAGGCGGTGGTGTCGCGGACGAACGGCCGGAGCCGCTCCGCATACTGCATGTACTGCGCGTGGATCGCGTCCGGATCGAGCGGGACGGGAGCCGCGCCGCTTCCCTGCCAGGCGGTGAGCAGCCGGTTCTTGAGGCCCGCGATGTGCACGATCTTGTCGCGCAGGTCCGCGCGGTAGAGATCGCCAAGTCGGATGGCGAGCGCCCGGCCCACCTTGTCGCGGTAGCAGGGGCCGATGCCGCGCCCCGTCGTGCCGATGGCCTCGCCCCCCGACACGCTGCCGTCGAGGATCCGGTCTTCGGCCACGTGCCACGGAAAGACGACGTGGGCTCGGTCACTGATTTGCAGCTTCCCCTCGATCTGCACGCCCCGCGACTCGAGGCCGTCGATCTCGGCGATCACGCTCGCCGGGTCGAGCACCACGCCGCCGGTCACCACGCAGGCCACGCCGTCGCGAAGGATGCCGCTGGGGATCAGCGACAGCTTCCACTTCTGGCCGCCGGAGACGACCGTGTGCCCCGCGTTGGCTCCGCCGGCATAGCGGACGACGATTTCGTGGTCGGCCGTGAGGATGTCGACGAGCTTGCCCTTGGCCTCGTCGCCCCACTGCAGACCGATGACGCATGTGCCGGGCACGGAAGAAGATCCTCACGGAGCCTGTGGTATCGCGGAGGCTGCAAACGTGAGACCTCCCCACAGAGTCTAAAACCGCCGGAAACCCGGTCAAGAGAATCAGCCGGTCGCGGGCCTGCGGCGCCGCCACGCGACCGCCGCCGCCCCCAGGCCGCAGCATGCGGGGAACAGACGCCCCAGCCGGCTGGCCAGCGTGCGGCCTTCCACGAGCGGCGCCTGCGCGGCCAGCACGCCGTGGACATGCAGCGGCAGCGACGCGGTGATCGTGCCGGTCGGCGCGATCACGCAAGTCTCGCCGGTGGCGGCGCACCGCAGCAGGCAGCGTCGGGTCTCGACCGCGCGAAGCCGGGCCAGCATCCGATGCTGCTCGAGCGTGAGCCGGGAGGTGAATGCCGCGCCGTTGATCAGCGACACGAGCAGGTTCGCCCCGTTGGCCACCAGCGAGCGGGCCGCCTCCGGGATCATGTCCTCGTAGCACATCATCACGCCGATCCGCACCCCGCTGCCGCAGGCGAGCACGTTCGCCTCGACGCCCGCGGCGAACGCCTCCTGCATCGGAAAATAACGCTTGATGTCGGGATAGACATCCTCGCCCGGCACGTACTCGCCGAAGGGCATCAGGTGCCGCTTGTGATACCGCCCCCGGATCGTGTGACCGCGATCGACGAGGATCGCCGACTGGTGCAGGACGTGCGGCTTCTCGGGATGACCCCGGTAGCTCTTGCCGCCGAAGAGCAGCGGACTGGCGAGTTCGTCGAGCGGACGCATACCCGCCCGGGGCGGCCGGGAGTTCTCCAACACGCATTCGGGATCGGCGAGCGACGTGAGCGATTCGGCATAGCAGCCGCCGCTGCACTCAGGCCAGCAGACGAGGCTGGTGGCACCGAGGGAGGCGGTGTGCGCCAGTCGCGTGAGCCCGCGGAGCGCATCGACGCCGCCTTCCGCCTCGGGGTTCGCCTGCACGAGCACCACGCCGAACGTCGGGGACGTCGCGGCGACCTGCGTCCAGAGAGCGATCGCCCAGCTTCCGTAGGCAAGGTTGGCAGCGCACACCGCCACAGCAACGGCGACGGCTCGTGGGATCGGCCTTCGCCACCCTGTCTGCGCGAGCCAGACGAGCAGGCCGGCATGGGCGTAGAGCACGAGCGTCGAGAGTTCCGGGCCCACGAGATCGACCGACTGCACGAGGATCGGCCAGGCCCCCTGCGCATACCCCAGCCGCCACGGAAACACCGCCGGCGCGACCGCCTCGATCGCGAAGGCCAGCAACCCGGCCGGCAGCCAGGCCCGCAGCGGATCAGGCTGCACTCGTGCCGCGAAGAGCAACGGCGCCGCCAGCCGCAGGGCATCCCAGAAGACGATCGGCGTTGCGATCGCAATACCGGTGGCCGAGTCGGCATCCATCGCGTAGGCGAGCGCCTCCGGCGTCCAGTGGAAGGCGATCGCGATCGCGGCCGTGGCCCCAACCAGCGTCCAGCACTCGCCCCACCAGCCGCGGATCCGCTCGACACACGCAAGCGGGATCGCCAGCCCGATCCACGCGGCCCAGACGAGCCGCTGGTCGAGCCACGGCGCCGCCATGAAGACGGCGGCCGTGGCTGCGACGAGCGGTGCCGCGAGCCCGTGTCGTACGGACTCGCGCCGGATCATTTCATATTCAGCCGCGGAATCGAGATTCCCAGGCCGCCGTTGTCAGTGAACACGCCGGCGGTGGTCTTCGAGCCCGGAGCCAGGTTGTAGAACGCCTCGGCCTCCGGCTCTGGCAGCAAGCCGCCTTTCTCGACATCCCCGGCGAAGAACGCCACCAACGCGCCCTTGCCGCCCGGCACCAGGATCGTCTTCGACTTACCTGGAGCGATGTAGACGCCGCCGTTTTGGTTGGCGAGCTTCACCGGCACCGGCGGCTGGAATCCCTGCGCCTGTTTCTCGCCAACGCCCACCACGTAGATGCCGTCGCCCTCCGTGTCGTTGAACACCTTGATCGATACCGTCCGTTTGACGCCTCTCACCCCCGAGGCGCCGGCCTGGGCCGGAGCCGCCATGAGCGCGAGAGCTCCCATCGTCACCAGACCGATTGCAACCCGACGAATCATTGGAACCTCCACAGGAAAGACTGCTTTTGACACCCGACGCCATGCCTGAAGGCGACGAGCCTCCGGCGATTCGCGTTCCGGCGTTGCCGCTCGGGCCAGTCGCATCAGGGCACGCTCGCGGCCGAAGCCCGGGCTTCACCGCCGTTGCGCGTGCAGATCGCGGCCAGCACGACCGGGTCCATGGACTCGCTGAGAAACACCACGCGGGCATCGGCGAACGCCGCCTGGGCGCCCCCCGGATGCAGGCTGCGGATGTCGCTCGTCTCGGTGTTGATGAAGCCCGACGACTGCGGGCCGCAGTTGTGGACGGCCCAGCGGCCAGTGGGATCTTCGGGATCGGCGTCCTCGTCGGGGGCTGGACCGCGGTCGGTGGACTCCGCGGCGAGCAGCGTCGCACTGAGACCATCGCTGACGTGCGCGGCCCGGACGTGCCCCGTGTCGCGATCCCGTGGCACGAGCACGCCGTTGGTCAGTCCCGCGGCGCCCAGAAACGGCACGCCGTCGATGCCGAGCATCCAGGCGCCGGAGATGCCCGTGTAGTCGGCCTTGCCGACGTACGACAGCACGCCCGACGGGCAGACATAGGCAGCAATTTTTTGTTTCGACGCAACGCGGTTGCCGGCCGGATCGTTCCATTCACGCGCATAGTCGATCCGGGCGGCCAGCTCCGCTTCCTCGAGGAACGGGAGGATCGATGACGTCCAGGCATGGAGCGTGCCCGTCGGCAGTTCGGGGGGCGCAGGCAGCTGGTCGCACCCTGCGGGGAACCGCCGCCGACCGGATTCATAGACCGAGGTGGCCAAGGCCGTCTGCCGCAGATTGTTGCCACAGGCCGTCTTGCGGGAGGACTCACGCACCCGCTGCACGGCGGGGAGCAGCATGCCGATGAGCATGCCGACGATCCCGATGACCACGAGCAGTTCCACGAGACTGAACCCGCGGCCACCCGCCACCGGACATGTTCGCCGGGCCGGTTTCCCGGGGGCAACGACACTGCTCTTCATCACGACCTCGACGATCCGGACGCGAGCCAGACACCGGCGGGTCGTGCATGCCCCTCCCACGCCCGCATTCGTGTGCATTTGCATCCGTGGGCGTTGCCGATCACTCTTCGAGAACCGGCAGTGGCGGTCAACCGGAAGGCAAAAACCCCGCGGTTCTGCCCACGCCCCTCGTGCAGACACCTCCCTGTCTGCGAGGCTGACCCGATCGCTCCCCCGCCCTGAGCCCCGACGACCACGCCCCTCATGAAGCAGCATCCCGGCACCGTGCACCACGTGACCGCCGCCGACCGCGGGCAGACGCTGGCGGCGTTCCTGCGGCCCCGGCTCGGCGACGCCAGTTGGTCGCGGGTGCAGAAGCTCGTGCGGTCGCGACACGTGCTCATCCACGGCAACATCTGCACCGACATCGCCCGGCGGCTGAAGGAGGGGGAGGTGGTGAAGGTGCTCGACGTGGCCGCGGCACCGCTGCCGAAGGCGGATGACGTGCGCGTCGTGCATGTCGATGCCGACGTCGTGGTGGTGGACAAGCCGACGGGGCTCACGACCACCCGGCACCACGAGGAGGCCTCGTGGCCCGCGAAGCGGCGACAGCTCCAGCCCACGCTCGAGGAGCTGGTGCCCGACGCGATCGGCCGTTTCCTCGCATCGCGCGGCGCTGACGGACCGCGGCCTGCCAAGCGCACCCGCATCCCGCCGGTGAAGGCGGTGCATCGGATCGACCGCGAGACGAGCGGCCTCGTCGTCTTCGCCCGCAACGTGCCGGCCAGCCGCATCCTCGCCGAGCAGTTCCGGCTGCACACGACGCACCGCCGCTACCTCGCCCTCGTGGTGGGCCGCGTGGGCGCGGGCATGATCCGTTCACACCTGCTGCGCGACCGCGGCGACGGCCGGCGTGGCTCCGCCGATTCCGACGACGGCAAGCTGGCGATCACGCACGTGGCGCCGGTGGAGCATTTCGGCGACGCCTACACGCTCGTGGAATGCCGGCTCGAGACGGGCCGCACGCATCAGATCCGGATCCACATGGCCGAGACCGGCCATCCGGTCTGCGGTGAGCGGGTCTATTCCGCGCCGCGAAAGTTCGAGGTGAAAGACGAGTCACGCGCCCCGCGGGTGATGCTGCATGCGGCCGAGCTCGGCTTCGTGCATCCGGTGAGCGGCGAGGAACTCCGGTTCGAGAGCCCGTTGCCCGCCGACATCCGCAAGGTGCTCGCCGCCCTGCGCAAGGCCTATCCACAGCCATAACCCGCATCCCACGCGCATCGTCCCCACACCCCAACCGTAGTCCACATGCTCCGCATGTGGCCCACGGTCAAAACACCACAGACCCGAGCTACTCCCCCGCAGGTCCGCCAACCTCCTGTCGAATAGCCGGCCGCTCGGCCCTCCTGCCTCAAACCGCATGCGGAGCATGCGGACTACGGGGGAGTGTGCGGACTACGGTGGATCCTCCTCACGGGAGCGTGACCGCTTCACCACCGGCCCGCGTTGCCGCCGCCTTCCATACGGCCGGCTCGACATCGTCCTCCACGAACCGCAGCGAGCCATCGGCCATGGCGACGTTCACCCCGCCGGGATGTCGGCTCCGCGCTGCCCGCCAGCCGTAGCCAGCGTACATCTTGGCGAGATCGACCGTGCTCATGAGCGCGGCAAGGCAGTCGAGTGTCGGGTCGTTCGGCTGGCGGGCGTGGTTGTAGAGCGTGGTCCGATACTCGCCGTTCGCCCAGGAGAATCCGCGGAGGTCGGTGAAGTTGTAATAGAAGGGCCGGCTGCAGGCGGCATCGGTCAGCGGTGCAACGAATACGAACCCGTAGCCAGTCGCTGCCGTGATGCCTGCCGCCGTGCGGCCCGCCGTCGGCCCATCGCCAAGCAGGCTCTCGGAAAACGCCACGGTCTTGGAGAGTCCATCGGACACATCCTTCAGCTGTGTGCGTGAGTTGATGCCAAAGAGGCCGTTGGTATCGAACGGCGTGCCGCCACCGTCGCCACTGCCCGTGCAGCCGGCGTAGTTCGTGGGGCCGAACAGGCTCGACACGGCGGTCATGCGATCAGCCGGGCAGAGAAAGAGCGGCACCGTCAGCTTCACGATCGGCTTGTTCTGCGGCGCGATCGCGTCGGGTGTGAGGCCGATGTAGAGCGGCACCGTGAGGTCGAGCCCTTCGAGCAGCTGTTCTTCTTCGTAGTAGGGCGCGAGATGGGCGAGCAGCGACCAGCGGAAGAACTGATGCGGAAAGTCGGGCCGGGCCGCCCACTCCCTGGATTCGGCGCCGATCGGCAGCCGACCCCGGGCCGCCTCGTGATTCGCAGACGCGAGGGCGATCTGCCGCAGGTTGTTGGTGCAGGTCGTCCGCCGCGCCGCCTCCCGGGCCGTCTGCACTGCCGGCAGGAGAACGGCGACGAGCGTGCCGATGATGGCGACGATGACGAGGAGTTCGACCAGCGTGACGCCGCGGCAACGGCGGCTCATGACCGGGCCGCCCGCCGCCGAAACAACGCCGCCGCGGCAGCCAATCCGATCCCGGCCGTCACGATCGTCGAGGGCTCGGGCACCGGCGCGACGACGAGGCCGCCGATCGTACCCAGGCCGGAGTTGAACGTGCTGGTGAGCGTGCCGGCGGCGTCGAACTGGTAGATGGCGCCCGCGCCTCCGGCGCTGCCCACGATCAGGCCGCCGTCGGAGAGCAGGGCCAGGGGCGACGCGCCGAACGGCACGCCGGTCGAGCCGAACGGCTGGGTCGAGTCATTCAGCAGGTTCGTCTGCAGCACACCGCCGCTCATGATGCTCGACGTGTAGAGCGTGGTGCCCCGGATGCCGATGCCCGTCGGGCCGAGGAGCCCGGTCGAGGTGCCACTGGCGATCACTTCGCCGACGTACGCGCCCGTTGGGTCGAACTTCACGACGGGTCCTGAGGCAATTTGGGTCCCGAAGTTGTACGTCTGATTGCTCACGTACAGCGCGCCGTCGGGCCCGAACGCGAGCCCCGGGCTGCTGGCGAGCGAGCCACCGGTCGTATAGTCGCTGACGGCGATCACGCCGCCGGTCGCATTGGCCACTTGGACGATTGCGCCGGTGTCGCCGAAAAATGGATTGCGACCGACGAGCAGGGCGGACCCCTTGAACGCGAGGCTTCCGGGAAACACGTCGAATGCCGAAAACGTATGGACCGTGGAGAGCGAGTTGTTCGTCAGATCGAGCCGCTTGATCGAGGGCGCGATGGTCGAAAAATCGCCGGCCTCTCCGATATAGAGATTCCCGTCCGGGCCCAAGGCGAGCCCTGCCGCCCCCACGATGGCGCCAGATCCGGACAACGTGACGAAGGTTCCGGCGGGATTCGCCGAGTCGTAGCGAATGATCCTGCCATCGTTGTTACTGACGGCATACACCGTATCGCCTCGCGCGGTGGCGACGAGGGCGGCACAGGCGAGGGTGGCGGCGGCGAAGAGGCTGGTGAGGGCGCGGTGCATGCAAGGCTCCGAAAGGCGGCGGTCGAATCGCGCGGGGCGATGACCGACGGGACAGGGCTGGTGAACACGATGCGAAAAAAGAGCGACACCTGCCACCTGGGGCAGCGGGTCGCGTCGGCATCACGGAGACCGTCGGCGAAACACGCGACGGTCAGCAGTTCACGAGCGAATCCTTGCTGGAAACGGGGGAGCCTTGAAACAACGAGTCGGAGTATAGGGCGTCGCAAACCCGCCCACAAGCGACCAAAAAGCGGCGAATTGCCCGACTAGGATTCGAACCTAGACAAAGGGAACCAAAATCCCTTGTGCTACCGTTACACCATCGGGCAGGCGTCAGCCTCGATTCTATCGTAATCGCTGATGGATAGCTCGGGCCTGCGGTATTCGGACCGTGGTCCACATGCGGAGCACGTGGACTACGGCGCAAGCGGATGCACACCACTACGCCGTGAGGGGCTGCCCATGCCCCGGGAGCCGGCGTATGCCGCCGAGCGCAGGCAGGATGCCGAAGCGAAGGCGGCATCCGAGCGAGCGAAGGGCAGGATGCCCGTAGCGAGCGTCCGGCGACGGGGCGTGGGCAGCCCTGAACTCCCGCCACAGGAGGTCGACCCGCGGAATTGAAGGGCCTGCGGTTTTTTGACCGTGGGCCACATGCGGAGCATGCGGACTACGGTGCAAGCGGACTACGGCGCCGGTGGCTCGGGCGACGGCTTTGCCAGCTTGTTGGTGACGGCGAATGACAGCTGCTCCAGTTCGATCGCGAGGTCCACGCCCACGTTCTGCACGTGCGCCGGGAGCATGAGCGTGACCGGGGCGAAGTTGACGATCCCCTCGATGCCCGCCGCCACGAGCCGATCGGCAGCTTCCTGGGCCCGCTCGGCCGGCACCACGAGCATGCCCAGGCGAATGCCCTTGGCCTTCACGGTCTCCGCCAACTCGTCGATGTGCTGGATGCGGAGGCCCTGCACCACCTGCCCCACCTTCGCCGGATCGGCGTCGAAGGCGGCGGCGATCGCGAAGTTCTGCCGGCCGAAGCCCCGGTAGCCGAGCAGGGCCTGGCCGAGGTTGCCCACGCCCACCATGGCCACGCTCCAGGGATGGTTGGTGCCGAGGATGTCGCGCATCGCGCGGATCAGCTCGTCGCAGCGGTAGCCGACGCCCGGATAGCCGAACTGGCCGAAGAAGCCGAGATCCTTTCGCACCTGGGCGTCGCTGAAGCCGAGCAGATGCCCGAGCTGGCCCGACGAGATCGTGTGCTGACCCGAAGCCTCGAGCCGCTGCAGCTCGCGGAGATAGAGGCTCAGGCGGCTGACCACGACCTTCGGCACCGTCGAGTCCGACGGCGGCTCGCCGGGTGAAGCCGAGTGGGGGTGAAGTTCCGCCATGGCAAAGCCTGTGGATCAATCCGGAGGAAAGGCCGCCCGACTCTACCGACAGGGGAGGAGATCACCAAGAAATCAGGTCATGCCGTTCCGTCTGGGCCGGTTGTAACGCGGCTGGGGCTCTGGAAAAACCCCGCGGAATGCGTTGAGTAGTCAACCTGCGGGGGTTTTATGGCCGATGTTTGCAGAGTGCGGGAATGGTCCGCCATCCCTGCGCGCTGCGTGTTCGTTCCCAGAAGTCGTTTCCATTCCAGGAGCCCGCCCCGCTCGGGGCGGCAGTCATGAAGAGTACGTGGTTGTGTTGCCTGCTGGCAGTGGCCAGTTTCGTGGTGCCGGGCCCTCGGGCCGACGCCTCGTTCTGCGCCCTCGCCGGCCACAAGCACGGCGTGGTGAAGGTGACTCCGGTCAGCTTCACGCACGGCTGTGCGCGTGAACCGAGTTGTGAGGCGTCGGTCGAACCAAGCTGCGCCGCCCCGCGGACGCGGATGGTCAAGGACGTCGTGTACGAGAAGCAGGAGGTCACCTGCTACAAGACGGTCTGCGAGAAGGTCGTCGAGCAGAAGGAGATCGACTGCGTCCGGTACGAGACGGACAAGTCGTTCAAAGAGGTCGAATACACCGTCTGCAAGCCGGTGTGGGAGACCCGTTCGCGGACGGTGAACTACACCGTCTGCAAGCCGGTGTGGGAGACCTGCACGAAGGAGATCCCCTACACGGTGTGCAAGCCCGTCTACGAGACTCGCGAGGAGACCTACACGGTCTGCAAGCCCGTCTACGAGACGCGGACACGTGAGATCCGCCACACGGTCTGCAAGCCCGTGTACGAGACCATCACGAAGGAGATTCCCTACACGGTGTGCAAGCCCGTCTACGAGACCCGCCAGCAGACCTACACCGTCTGCAAGCCGGTCTACGAGACCTGCACCAAGGAGATCCCCTACACGGTCTGCAAGCCCGTCTACGAGACCCGTCAGCAGACCTACACCGTCTGCAAGCCCGTCTACGAGACTCGCGAGCAGTGCTACACGGTCATGAAGCCGGTCTACGAGACCTGCACCAAGGAGATCCCCTACACGGTCTGCAAGCCGGTCTACGAGGAGCGGCAGGAGACCTACACCGTGTGCAAGCCGGTGTACGAGACCTGCACGAAGGAGATC
>JBJTIE010000060.1:0-2277 GCA_046094845.1 Planctomycetaceae bacterium
TTTGATCGGCGAGTGCCACGGCCAGAACGGCGAGGAGGCCAAGCAGACGGCCGCCTGGGCCAAGCTCGTCAAGGACGACGCCTACGTCACGCAGCCCCGGTCGGGCACGGCGCTCACGTTCCTCGCCCAGCGGATGGCCGCCCTCGGCAAGTTCGAGGAGGCCACGGAATACCAGTGGCGAACCGCGGTGGCGTTTTTGAAGTCGAACCCGCAGGCGGCCCAGCAGGCCCGAGCGGCGGTGATCGCCCACTACGCCGCCCGCAATCCCAACCACGACAAGCTGAAGGAGTTTTACACGGCGGCCTCGGGCTTCGACGGCCGCGGCGAGAACGTGACCGATCCGGAGAACGACGGCCGCTACTGGACGACGGCGCTTTCGACCGCGCTCCAGGCTCCGCCGGACGACAAGGAGAAGGTCTGCCGGTATTGGGTCGCGAAGGTTGCCGACAAGCTCCCCGACGAGGAGACCGTGCGGAAGCTCGCCTGCGATCTGCAGCTCGGCGCTGACAAGGACGCCGCGGCCTGGCTCGCCCGCATGGAGAAGCAGTTTGCCCGCAAGCCGGCCACGATCGACCGCGTGCTCCAGTGGTGCGAGTGGCTCCGCGGCGACCCGAAGACGGCCGCCGCCTTTTATGAGAAGCACGGTCAGCCGCTGATCGCCGGGCTCCCCGACCTCGGCAAGAAGATGGCCGTGATGGACCGGCTCCGGCACCTCGGCCTCGGCGAGCAGGCGGTGGCGGTGCTCCGCTCGGCACGGCTCGACGGCCTCGACGACGCCCAGATCGTGGGCCTCGGCAATTTTGCCGCCCTCTACGAGCCGGAGGAGGCGGTGCTCCGGTATTACGCCCGCGTGAAGGATCCGCTCACGGCTTCCAAGGCCCGGTTCGACTACTACAACGCCCGCAGCGACCGCAATCCACCTTTCATGGAGAAGGCGCTGGCCGAGATCGCGGTGCTCGAGAAATCGACGCAGCACGCGGGCCCGAACCTCACCTGGGCGAAGGCCTGGCTGCTCCAGCGGCTCGGCCGTTTCGAGGAGGCGATCAAGGTCTACCGCGAGGACAACCGGCAGCCCGAATCCACCTGGCAGATCGCCGACTGCCTCGTGGCGATGAAGCAGTTTCCGCAGGCCGTGACCACGGTGAAGGAACTCGAGGCGGTGGGCGGCCCGGTGGCCTCGGCGGCATCGCTCAAGGCGGCCGACATCCACCGCACGGCCGGCGACAAGGGGGCCGAGGTGAAGCAGCTCCGGGCCGTGCTCAAGCGGTATCCCAAGAGCGGCGAGTCGAGCCAGGCCCACAACCGGCTGGAGGCCTACGGCGTGCCGCTCGTCGGCGGCGAATCCGAGGCGGAGGAGTGACTACGATGAGGACCACGGGCATGCTGCGTTTCTGGGTTGTGATGGTGGTGCTCGCGGTCGCCGCGACGGCGTCGGCCCAGGCCCCGGCGACGCCCGCCCCCGAGCGACCCAAGGCCGCCGCCGACGTCGATCGCGACGCCAAGCGGCTCTACGACCAGGCTGTCGAGCTGCTCGACATGAAGCAGCACGAGCGCGGCCTCGGCATGCTGCAGACCGTTGCCCGCGACCATCAGGGCACGACGGTGGCGCACATGGCCCACATGGCGATGGGCAAGCACCACCTCGAGCAGCGGCAATACCCCGAGGCGCTCAACCACTTCCTCCTCCTTGCGCGGCTGCTCGAGCCGAAGCCGGGGGCCGTGCAGCCGCCGCAGGAGCAGGAGCTCCACCGCGAGGCGCTCTTCAACGCCGGCCTCGCCCACTACGAGGCGGGGCAGTACGCCGCCTGCTTCCCGCTCTTCCGCCGCGTCACCGAGGTGGCCCAGAAGACGCCCTGGGCCAACAAGGCCTACTTCTACATCGGCATGAGCCACTACCAGCTCAAGAACTGGAACAAGGCGATCGACTCCCTCTCGCTCGTCGGCACCGAGGTCGAGGAGGCCGACGGTGACGACCCCGAGAAGCTCGGCCGGATCGAGATCGGCGAGCGGTTCTACGCCAAGATCGCCGACGCCGACATCCCGATCATGCGGCGACTCGGCCAGCCCGTGAAGGCCCGCGTGCAGGTGGCCAGCGGCGACGACGAGACGATCGAGGGGGCGCCGGTGCCCGGCAAGGACAACGAGATGCTCGCCTCGGCCCCCACGGCCCTCGGCCTCCCCAAGCCGGGCGACGGCGTGATCCAGATGGTCGGCGGCGACGTGCTCACCGTCACCTACGTGGACGACAGCACCGTGGACGGCCAGAAGGGCGTGGCC
>JBJTIE010000061.1:0-4454 GCA_046094845.1 Planctomycetaceae bacterium
GTCGTAGTAGGCGTAGGAGACGCTGCGGACGAGCGTGGAGTCGCCGCGGCGGACGTCGATCCGGCCGACCTTGCCGGCGTTCGGGTCGGTGACGGGGAGGGGGACGTAGTCCTGGATCTCGACGGGGGTGGTCTGGCCGGCCAGGAGGCTCGTGACGCGTGCGATCGAGCCGTCGGCGTTGAACGAGTAGACGGTCTGGTTGCCGCTCGAGTCGGCCTGCGCGACGACCCGGCCGCGGTTGACCGCGGGGATGCTCTCGTCAAACCCGTTGAACGTGAACACGGTGCCCGAGGCGGTGCGGTAGCGATACTGGCCGCCGCTCACGGAGAAGCTGTCGGCCGTCGCGAGGCCGCGGGCCCGCGTGAAGCTGCCCGAGTCGCCGCTGGCCTGCCAGACCCGCTGGTCGGCGGTGCCGAACATCACGACCATCATCGCTGGCGCGCCTGTCGGCTGGGGAATCGACTCGAGCGTCGGCAGGCCCGCCGCGGACCAGCCGTTGCCAAAGGGGCTCGATGAGGCGGTGGAGGACGTGGCGGCTGGGGCTGCAGCGGGAGCGCCGCCGGGCGTGGACGAGAACGTGCGGGTCAGGGGCTGGCCGGCGCCGACGCCCGCCTGCACCTGCGGAATCCCCGTGGCCGGCTGCACGCCGGTGCTGCACGTCGAGGGGCAGTCGTCCTTGCCCGAATCGATCGGCGTGGCTTCGACGATCCAGCACCAGTCGTTGTAGTCGTAGTCGAACCAGTCCTCGAAGCCGATGGCCCAGACGGGCGACTCGGGGCTGCCGAAGCCGAAGTCGGACCCCGACTTCACGGTGAAGCGGCCGCCGGGGAACGCATAGGTGCCCGCGGCAGCGTAATCCGGAACCGTCACGCTGCCGGTCACGGAGGCGAGGATCGCGCTCACGGGATCCTCGGCGATGACCGGGGCGGTGGGCGCCCGGAGCGGCTGGGTCTCGAACGCGGTGCCGGCGGTCTCATAACGCATCATGCCCGAGATCATGCTGACCTGATACGCCTCCACGGCGAAGACCGTGCGCGGCTCGAGCGCCTCGTGCGTCAGCCGCAGGTCGTGGGGGCGAGGGTGGCGGGTGCGGCGGTGCGGGCGGCGCGCGGGGCGGGAACGCAGAGGCATGAAGAATCCTGCGGCTGGCGGGAACGCGGCTGGGTTCTCACCACGAGAACGCCAGCGCGTCGGCGGCGGATGCTAGCCCAGGAGAGGGGTGCGCCAAGAGGGGGCGCGGGGGAATTTCCCAAAATCGATGTCGGTTTTCCCAAAATCGACAATCGCTTTCCCAAAACAGATCTTGAATTTTTCACAATCGCGCTCTCGTGACGGGCGAAGCGAAAGGTCGACAGGCGAAGGCACGCTGCTCGGTGCCACGCGGACGTCGCTCTCCCTCGCACTCGCCGAACTGGCATCGGCCGGCTTTTCCGCGACATCCGTGCTGTCGGGTATGATTCAGGCACCGTTTCCCCGGAGCCGGACCCGTGGCCATGCTGCAGCGGCTGCTCACTGTGATCTGTGCCGGTGTCGTCTGCGCCAGCTTGCCCGGGCCGGCGGCGGCCACGAACATGGCGACCACCGCGATCGACGACGAACTGGCCCGTCAGCCGTCGTGGACACTGCCGCGCCGCGAGACGCTGCGCGAGCAGACAGCCGTCTGGCTCGCCACGTTCAGCGGCGGCGCGGCTGCAGCGGCGATCGAAGCGTGGAACGACTCGGCGGAGCCGCTCGATGCAGTCGTCGCCGTCATCCGCCGGGCCGACCCGCGGGCCGCCGCGATCGATGCCGCGACGGCCGGTCCCGCAGCCGCCGCCTGGCTCGACGGCTCCGGCATCGAGTCCTTCGAGCGGAATGCCGTCCGTCTGTGGCTGGCCCGCGAACTGGTCCGCCGCGCGCGGTTCGACGAGGCGCTCCCCTTGCTGGCCGGGCTCGACCCCGCGACGAGCGTGGACCCTGCGACGCGGCTCTTTCATCGGGCCGCCTGCCAGCACTGGCTGCTCGACGCCGAGGCGGCGGTTGAATCGCTCGACCTGCTGCTGGAACGAGCCGGTGAGATTCCCGTCCGCTACGAGCGGGTCGCGCGGCTGCTGCGGGCCGACATCGCCGGCTTGGACGAAGGCTCTCTCGACCATATTTCCCGCCGGATGCGCGACATCACCCGTCGGCTCGACCTGGGCCGCGCGGGCCCGACCACGAGGCAGGTGCAGGACGGCGTCGTCGCCTCGCTCGACCGCCTGATCAAGGAAATCGAGGATCAGCAGCAGCAGGGGGCGGCGGGCACCGCCGGCGCCGGAGGAGGAGCGGCTGGAGGGCAGGGGGGCGCCGCCACCCCCATGAACGACAGCCACATCGCCGGCGGGCAGGGCAAGGGTGAGGTGCAGGCCCGCGACGTGGGCGATGGTGACGGCTGGGGCAACCTGCCGCCGCATGCCCGCGAGGCCGCGAAGCAGAAGTCGCCCGGCTGCACGGCATCGCTGTCGGCCGGCGTGGCATGGGGAAAGTCGTCGCGGCCGAGCAGGCGAATCATGGCGACGTCGCCGGTCGGGTCGAGGCCTACGAGCACCGCGTCGTAGAGCCGCCCGTCGTCGAGCCCGCAGCGCAACGCCGGACCGGCCGACTCGACGACGTGAAAGTTCGTCAGTGCGTAGCCGTCCGGGCTGACGAGCACGCCCGATCCGCCGCCGGCATCGCCGGCGAAGATCGAGACGGCGCACCGGGATGCGGCCCGGATCACCTCGACCCGGGCCGACTCGGCCTGCAGCACGGCCGGATCGACGTCGGCACGGACGGTCAGGCCCGGCGTGCCGAGCACGAGCGCGGCCGCTCCGGCGAGAGCGTTGGCAAGACGGCTGCGATGGTGGAGCGCGGGCATCACTTTTCGAAGCGGGCGTCGTCGAGCCGCACCGGGCCGCCCGGGCCACCGGCGGCGAAGTCGACGGTGAGCGTGAGGCGGCGGCCGCCCGCCACGTCGAGATCGATCAGCTGGTCGGCGGGGGGCTCGTCGGCCCTGAATCCACCGCGAAACATCTCGCGGCCGTCGAGGTCGATCACGACGGCAGCCCGGGGTGCCGCTCCGCTCGCCGGCCGCAGCGTGCCGAAAAACCGCCGGCTGTCGGCGGGCACTCGCCACACGCTCACAGTCCGCGGCCGGAGGAGCAGTGATGCCGCGGCGGACGCCCGGGGTGTCACCGCACGCGGCGCGAAGAAGCTCGTCAATCCCTCGACGCCGCGCAGGCCGGCGAAGAAGGGCTCCACCTCCTGGCGTTCCGGCTCGATCGTCGTCAGCCACACCGTGCGGCCAGCGGCATAGTCGATGCCCGTCAGCCAGGCGGCCGGCATCCGCACGCGGCCGTCGAGCACGAGACCCTCCGCCGGCGACCAGGTCACGTGGCCCGTGTCGAATCGACCCGCGGCGGTGACCACTCCGATCCGACCCGGGGCGGTTGCGGGCGGCCGCAGCCAGCGCAGTCCGGCCACCCGCGTGCGTTTCACCGGAATCGTCTCGCCCTCCAGCACGACGGTCACGGTCTCGGCCGACACCGCTGTGATCGCACAGGCCACGCACTCGACGTCGGGACCGGATCCCACGATCACGAGGTCCGACTCGGGCTGATCGGGGAGCGTGGCCAGCCAGGCGGGATCGTCCGCGGCATCGTCGGGCCGGCGCCAGGCCACCAGCAGCACGCCGTCATGCGGCAGCTCGAGCCGCTCCTCGCCCCGGATGACCGTGGCCCCGTCGCCCGTCCAGGCGAAGTCGTCGCCCGTGATCCGACTGCCCGTGGTCGTCGTCACCGTGACCGCGGCCGGCGGCGGCTTCGCTCCTTCAGCGGTCGCCAGCACGACGCGGCGGACGCCCGTGAGGGGCAGCATCTTCTCGCCGGTGCCGGCCTGAAGCCGCACGCCGTCGGCATCGATCGCGAGCAGTGTGCCCTCCGTGGTCGCCCCGTCGGTGAGTTCGATCCGCGCCTCCGGCCCCGCAGCCCGAGCTGGAACCGCCGCGAGGCCGAGGCACGCGAGCAGGATGAGCAACGAGCGCGGCATGGCGGTCAGCGATCCTCGGAGCCGACGGCGAGCCGCTTGAAGTAGAGCTCGATCGCCTCGCGGTAGTGTGGGGGAAACTCGCGGCTGATCTGCTGGATCGCGGCCTCGCGGGCATGCGGCGGCAGGTTGCCACAGCCGTCACCATCGCCCACGTCGCGGGCCTGCACCTCACCCTTGCCATGCCCGCCGCCGATGTGGCTGTCGTTCATCGGGGTGGCGGCGCCCCCCTGCCCTCCAGCCGCTCCTCCTCCGGCGCCGGCGGTGCCCGCCGCCCCCTGCAGCTGCTGATCCTCGATGTCCTTGATCAGGCGGTCGAGCGAGGCGACGACGCCGTCCTGCACCTGCCTCGTGGTCGGGCCCGCGCGGCCCAGGTCGAGCCGACGGGTGATGTCGCGCATCCGGCGGGAAAT
>JBJTIE010000062.1:0-7814 GCA_046094845.1 Planctomycetaceae bacterium
GGATGGCGAAGCGAAGGCGGCATCGAGCGAGCGAAGGACAGGATGTCCGCAGCGAGCGTCCGGCGACGGGGCATGGGCAACCCCGACCCACGCTACAGGAGGTCGCCCCACAGCGGAATAGCCAGGGCCCGTGGCATTCGGACCGGGTGCCGCATGCGGAGCATGCGGACTACGGTGCAAGCGGAGGCGGACGGTGCAAGAGGAGGCGGACGGTGCAAGAGGACCACGGGGGACGGTGTTGCTGCGTTGCCCGACATGGACCAAGGCCTGCTAACACAGCGGGCCGGTATCTGGTAAAAAACCTGCCGAACTACCCCGTCAGTCCCCGCACGCCGCCCCTCCTCTGGCCCATGAACGCCGACACCGTCCCCTGGCCCTGCGTCGCGATCGTGGGCGTGGGCATGATCGGGGGCTCGCTGGGCAAGGCGGTGCTCCAGCGGCGACTGGCCGGCCGCGTGGTCGGCGTCGGCCGCTCGGCCGCGAGCCTCGCCGAGGCCTTGCACGGGGGCGTGGTCAACGAGACCTCGCTCGATCTACCGGCTGCCGTGGCCGATGCGGATCTGGTCGTGGTGACCACGGGCGTCGCCGCGATTCCGGCGCTGCTCGAGGCGATCGATGCCGCCGTCCGCCCCGGCACGCTGATCACGGATGCGGGCAGCACGAAGAACTCGATCGTGGCGGCCTGGGAACGGTCGCAAGATACGCGACGCGGCCGATTCGTCGCCGCGCATCCGATCGCCGGCAGTCATCGCCGCGGTCCGGCGGCTGCCGACGCCGATCTCTTCGTGGGGCGGGTGACGGTGGTCACGCCCGGCCCCCGCACGCCACCTGGCGACGTCGAGGCGATCAGCCGGTTCTGGGCCGCCGTCGGCTCGACCGTGGTCACGCTTTCGCCGGCGGAGCACGACGCGATCCTCGCCCGCACGAGCCATGCGCCGCATGTCGTCGCCGCAGCGATCGCGGCCGCCACGCCCGCAGCCGACCGCCGGTTCACCGCCGGCGGCTGGCGCGACACCACGCGCATCGCCGCCGGCGATCCCGATCTCTGGGCCGACATCCTGCTCGACAACGCAGCGGCGGTCGCCGCCGCGATCGAGTCGATTCATGCCGTGTCGGCCGACATGCTCGCCGCGATCACGACCCGTGACCGTAGCCGCCTCGTCTCACTCCTCGCCCGTGCCAAGGAAGAACGTGATGCTCTGGGAAGTTGACGTCGTCTCGAAGGAAGCCTCCGGCGACCATGCGGCCCGCGCCGTGGTGGCGGGGGCCGCCGATCTTGGCATTGCCGGCTGCACGCAGGCCCGCACGGCCGCCGGCTGGCTGATCGAGGGAGATCTCACGGCCGCCGATATCGAGCGGCTCGCCGCCAGCGTGCTCGCCGATCCGGTCACGGAGTCGTTCACCGCCGCGGCGGTAGACACCGCCGCGGCCCCTTCCGGCCCGGCTGGCCTGCCGACGGTCGTGCGGGTGCTGCCGCGGCCCGGCGTCACCGATCCGGCCGCCGAAACCGCCAAGGATGCCTTCACTCTCGTCGGTCTGAAGCCGGTCGCCGTGCGCAGCGTGCGGAAGTATTGGCTCCCCGCGCTGCCGGAGGCCGATGCGAAGCGACTGGCCTGGAGCCTGCTCGCGAGCGAGGCGATCCACGACGTCGTGGTGGGGCCGCTGCCGCTCCGCACGCTCGCCGGCGGCAAACCCTGGACGTTCACGCAGGAAACGGTCTCGCTTGACGGACTCGACGACGAGGCGCTCGCTCGGTTGAGCCGCGAGAAGTGCCTGGCCCTCACCGTCCGCGAACTGCACGCCGTCCGCGATCACTTCCGGTCGCTTGGCCGGCCGCCGTTCGAGATCGAGTTGGAGACGATCGCCCAGACCTGGAGCGAGCACTGCTGCCACAAGACGCTCGCGAGCGCCGTCGATCACGAAGGGCCCGCGGGCGCCGCCCGGTTCGACAACCTGCTCAAGGAGACCGTGTTCGCCGCCACGCGGAAGGTGCGGGAGACGCTCGGTCCACGCGACTGGTGTGTGAGCGTGTTCCGCGACAACTCGGGTGTCGTCCGGTTCGACGGCGACCACGACATCTGCGTGAAGGTGGAGACGCACAACCATCCCTCGGCGATCGAGCCCTACGGCGGCGCGGCCACCGGCCTCGGCGGCGTGATCCGCGACGTGCTCGGCACCGGCCTCGGCGCCAAGCCGATCGCCAACCTCGACGTGTTCTGCGTGGCGCCCCCCGACACGCCTGCGGCCGACCTGCCCCCCGGCGTCATCCCGCCGCGGCGGCTGCTCGCCGGCGTGGTGGCGGGCGTTCGCGACTACGGCAACCGCATGGGCATCCCCACGATCGCCGGTGCCGTCGCCTACGACCCCGGCTACCTCGGCAACCCACTGGTGTTCTGCGGCACGGTGGGGATCATGCCGCGCGGCACTGCCGACGCCGTGGTGCAGCCGGGCGATCTCGTCGTCGTGGCCGGCGGCCGCACGGGCCGCGACGGCATCCACGGCGCCACGTTCTCGAGCATCGAGCTGTCGAGCGCGAGCGAGAGCCAGTCGGGGGGCTCGGTGCAGATCGGCCATGCCATTCACGAGAAGACGCTCACCGACTTCGTGCTCGAGGCGTCGCGGCAGCAGCTCTTCAGTGCGATCACCGACTGCGGTGCCGGCGGCCTGTCAAGCGCCGTGGGCGAGATGGGCGCCACGCTCGGCGCCGAGGTGAAGCTGGAGACGGTGCCGCTGAAGTATGCGGGCCTCTCCGCGACGGAGGTCTGGATCTCGGAGGCCCAGGAGCGGATGGTACTCGCCGTGCCGCCGGCCAAGTGGGATCAGCTCGCGGCCGTCGCCGCTGCGGAAGGCGTCGAGGCCACGGCGATCGGCACGTTCACCGGCACCGGCCGGCTCGTGCTCATGTGGGAGGGCCGCGTCGCCGGCGAGCTCGACTGTCACTTCCTGCATGAGGGCCGGCCCAAGCAGCGGCTGCCGTCGCGGTTCACGCGGCCGGCCGCGGCCCCCGCCGCCTGGCTGCCCGCCGCACACCGCAGCCTGACGGCCTGCCTGCTCGACGTGCTCGCGCTGCCCGACGTGGCGAGCAAGGAGTGGATCGTCCGGCAGTACGACCACGAGGTTCAGGGGAAGAGCGTCGTCAAGCCGCTGCTCGGTCCGGGTGAAGGCCCGGCCGACGGCACGGTCGTCCGCGGCGTGCTCGGCCGTCCGCGCGGCATCGTGCTCGGCGTGGGCCTGCGGCACCGGCTCGGCCGGATCGATCCGTATCAGATGGCGGCGGCGGGCATCGTCGAGGCGATCGCCAACGTGGTGGCCGCGGGCGCCGATCCCGACCGCATCGCCCTGCTCGACAACTTCTGCTGGGGCGACACACGCCGCCCGGAATCGCTCGGCACGCTCGTCGAGGCCTGCCTCGCCTGTCACGACATGGCGATCGCCTTCGCGGCGCCATTCGTGAGCGGCAAGGACAGCCTCAACAACGTGTTCGCCTGGACCGATGCCGCGGGCGTCCAACGCGACATCTCGATCCCGCCCACGCTCCTGGCCACCGCCATGGGCCAGGTGGACGACGTGTGTCGGGTGCTCTCGCCGGATCTCAAGGCCGTGGGCAATCGGCTCGCGGTCGTGGGGCTCACCCGTGACGACCTGGCGGGAAGCCAACTGGAACTGACGGGCCGGGTGCAGGGGGGCCGCGTGCCCGAGGTCGACGTGGCGTCCTGCCGCGCGGTCATCCACGCGATCGCCGCGGCGCAGCGGGCCGGGCTCGTACAGGCCTGCCACGACGTCTCGGACGGCGGCCTTGCGGCGGCCGTCGCCGAGATGGCGATCGGCGGCCGCCTCGGGGCCACGCTCGATCTCACAGCGGTGCCCGTCGAGTTCTCACCGGCAGTCGATCCAGCGCACCGCGACCTCGCGTTCGCGTTCGCCGAAACACCCGGTCGCTTCATCTGCGAGGTGCGGCCCGACGACACAGCCGCGTTCGAGCAGGCGGTCGCGGGCGTGCCGTGGGCCTGGGTCGGCGCGGTGACGGCCGAGCCCGACCTGGCCATCGGCTCGGCCGGTCGGCTCGAACGGATCGCGGTTGCACAACTGGACGCCGCCTGGCGGCGGATGTCGCATCAAGAACACTCAGGAGGCCACGGCTGACATGCTGGCACCCCGCGCACTCATCCTTCGGGCCCCGGGCACCAACTGCGACCACGAGACGGCACACGACTTCGAGCGGGCCGGCGGCCTCGCCCGCCGCGTCCACGTGCGGGCGCTGGTGGAGAAGCCGGTGATCATGGACGACTGCCAGATCCTCTGCGTGCCTGGCGGCTTCTCGTACGGCGACGACATCGCCAGCGGCCGGATCTTCGCGCTCGAACTGCGGCTGCGGCTCGGCGACGCCCTGCGCTCGTTCCGCGACCGCGGCGGCCTGATCCTCGGCATCTGCAACGGCTTCCAGGTGCTCCTGCAGACGGGGCTCCTGCTGGCCGACCCCACGACGGGCGCGGCCCGCGCGGCACTCGCCCACAACACGTCGGGCCGGTTCATCGACCGCTGGGTGCACCTGCGGGCGCCGACGGGACCGTGTGTGTTCCTCAAGGGCATCGACACCCTCGAACTGCCGGTGGCCCACGGCGAGGGGCGATTCGTGACGCGGTCGGCCGCCGATCTCGCCGCGCTCGACGCCGCCGGCCAGTTGGTGCTGCGCTACGCTCCTGACGCGAGCGGCGCATCGACCAATCCCAACGGCGCCCAGGCCGACGTGGCCGGCGCCTGCGACGAGACGGGCCGCGTGTTCGGGCTCATGCCGCACCCCGAGCGGTTCGTCGATGCCACCCAGCATCCGGCCTGGATCGGCCGACTCGACCCGGCCTCGTCGGGGTCCGGCCTCGCGATCTTCGCCAACGCCATCCGCAGCTGCTGACGCCCCTGCAATCGGCGTTGACGTGGGGAGCTGGGCACTCTATTTCTCCCGGCTCACGAGCCAGCCATGGGCGCCTCCTCGCAGCCACCGTGCGCGCCGATCACCCTCTTCGTGGCGACCGTCTGCCTGTCCGCTGCGGGCTGTCGGGGACTGATGCCGCCCACCGTCTCGGCGCTCGCCGCCCGCACGGGTGATGGCATCGCCGCCGACGCGTCAGCCGATCGGGATGCTTCCGCGGCCGTCCGCACACTTCCCATCGAGCTGCTCTTCATCCGGCACGACGCCCACGACCCTGCCGTGTGCTCCGACCTCTGGACGGTGGTCGATGAGCAGGCCCTGGATCGCGAGCTGTCCACGCGACTCGCCGCCAATGGCCTGCGGGCAGGAATCCTTTCCGGGCCCCTGCCATCGGCTCTGGCCGAGCGGCTCGCCGCCGCGAACGCCGACGCCACGGCTGCCGACGACGCCGTCTCCCGGCGGGTGCTGCGACTGCTGCCGGGCAAACGAGCGGAAATAGTCGCGGCTGCCGGCATTCCAGAAGCGGTGGTGCTCTAACATGGCGAGGACGGCGTGCGCGGCGGCACGTACCGGGACTGCACCTCGCAGTTGACGGCGCGGGCCTGGCCCGGCCCCGATGGTAGGACGCGAATCGAGGTCGTGCCGGAGCTCAAGCATGGCCCGCTCCTGCGAACCTGGGTCGGCGAAGAGGGGATGTTCCGGCTGGAGACCGGGCAGGCACGGCTGCGGTACGAGCAACTGACCATCGACATGCTGCTGCCGCATCGGGGCCTGCTCGTGATCGGCGGCGCGGCCGCTCCGACGGCCACCGTGGGTGACGCGCTCGTGCGGGATCTCGATGCTGGCGGCGGCATGCGACTGATCGTTCTCCGGCCGCTTGGCACGGGCGTGGATCCCGTGTTCGCGACGAGCGACGCGGACGACACCGCCACCCCGTAGGTCCCTTGCGAGGCGAAAGGCCTGCCGGATCGGGGGTTTGGCGAAGGTGCGGAGCTTTGCGGAACACTGGCAAACGGTGACCGCGGGTTCGACTGGCAGTGGTGCCGGCAGTCCGTTCATGCCGATTCCAGCCGACGATCGAAGCTTTGCGACAGCCACCCGGGATCGTCCCATGCACACCGCCTCGCCCTCCCGCGCCGACCAGCACCGCCGGCACCGGCCCTCCAGGGTCACCGTGTTCACGACGGCATTCGTGGCCGGGGCGGCGGTGGCATTCGGCGTGAACCGGATGCTCGACGTGCATCTCGCGCAGACCCGGCCGCAGGTCGAGTGCGAGCCGATCTTCGTCGCGCTCCACTCGCTGCCCCAGGGTTCACCGATCACGGTCTGGGACGTGGCCCTGAAAGATTGGCCGCGGGCCATGCTGCCGACGTCGGCCCTGCGGGCCCGTGACACGTTCGAAGGAATGGTGCTGCGGCACCCGCTCCGCGAAGGGCAGCCGTTGCTCTCGGTGCAGTTGGTGCCGGCCGAGGGGGCCGCCCGCTCGGCAACGCCGGCCCCGGAGCAGCCCTTCACGCCCCCGTCCCCCGCGACGCAGGCCGCTGCGATGCCGGAAGCCGATCTCTGGGCGCCCGCCCCGGCGGCCTCCCCCGAGGTCGCCGCCACGCCTGATGTCCGCCGCAGTCGCACCGACGTGGATGCCGTCCCCGTGACGCCGACCACGCTGCCTGAAGCCCCTGCAACCGACACTGCAGACACGTTCGTCGCACCGGAACCTGCCCGCGAGCCGACACTCGCCGCAACACCGGAACCTGCCCGCGAGCCGACGCTCGCCGCAACGGAATCAGCGGTCGATCCGCATGCCGAAGCCGTTCAGCCCGAACTGCTCGTGACCACTGACTCGCTCTACGCGCCGGTGCCGGCATCGCCCCCATCGGATCTCGACGGACCGCTGGCAGGAGTCGGCGGACTGACAGCGACCGGTGCACCGAGTCAGGCCGACGCCGGTGCGAGCGTGCTCAAGCCGGGCACGATCGAGACGCCCGCTGCCACGCCTTCCCAATCCGCCGGACGGTATCTCGTCGTTCCGGAGCGGATCGCGCTCCAGGCCGACGCCTCGTTCGCGCCCCCGCCGGCAGCCCAGTCGCCGGCCCTGACCACACAGGCCCAGCCGACGGCGGTGACGAAGACGGCCACGAAGCCGGTGAATCGCACCGCAACGGGACAGGGTGCGACGAGTCAGCGATCTGGAACGAAGCGGCAGCCGCAGCCGCAATCAGGCCAGGGAAACGCACGTCAGGCGACGGCGCCCAACCGGCCACTCGGCGGCATGTTCCCCAGCCTCACGGCGGGCATCGAAGCCATCGGTGGCGGCCAGCGGAAGCCGGCGGCAGCCGTTCAGCCGTCATCGACCCCGCGCTGACGCGGCCCATTCGCCATCGCGAAGCCGACGGCCGCCACGGCGGCACCGCCGGCCGCCGCCCCCCACAGCAGCCAGGAAAACACCTGGGCTGACCTGAAGATTCGCTCGCGGCGGGCCTCTTCCGGCGAGGGTGGCCGATGGACACCGGAGCGGGCCATGTCCCGACCGGCACGATGCACCGTCACGATATCGGACGCCGCCACGGCCGCCCGAATCTCGGCATCGCCGGCCGGCGGGGTTCCGAGCGACCATGACCGCAGGCCGACGGCCGCCACGACCGCCGCCGCGGCGACGAGCAGTCCCGCAAACCCCCAGCCATGACCGGCCGTCCAGCGCCGCTGCGGCGCGGGGGGATCAGAAGCCTGTTCCAGGGCGGCCAGGCCGCCCAGGCGAGGGACGGGCACCAGGGCGCGGCTGACCGGACACTGCACGTCGTCCCCCGCCTGGCCGGCGGTGACGACGATTCGCTCGGAACAGCCGCACGGCAGCAGATATCGCTTCATGGTTTGCGTTGGAACGACCAGA
>JBJTIE010000063.1:0-6357 GCA_046094845.1 Planctomycetaceae bacterium
GGTGGCGGCACCCAGCGCCCTGCGGATCGCGCCGGCCTCGGCCACCTCGCCCACCGGCGTGCCGGCGGCGTGGGCGTTGACGTAGTCGACCTCGTCGGGCGTCACGCCGGCATCGGCCAGCGCCCGCGTAATCGCCGCGGCGGCGTGCGTGGGGTCGGTGCTTGGAATCACCATGTGGGCCGCGTCACTCGACATGCCGATGCCGGCGTGACGCCCGACGAGGTCGACTACGTCAACGCCCACGCCGCCGGCACGCCGGTGGGCGACGTGGCCGAGGCCGGCGCGATCCGCATGGCGCTGGGTGCCGCCACCGACGGCGTGCCCGTGAGCTCCACGAAGAGCATGTCGGGGCACCTCGTGAGCGGTGCCGCGGCGTTCGAGGCGATCGCCTGCCTGGCGGCCCTCGAGCGGCAGGCCGTGCCCCCCACGCTCAATCTCGACAGCATCGATCCGCAGTGCCCACTCGACCACGTGCCCCACGTGGCCCGGGCCCGGCAGGTGCGGGTGGCGGCCAGCAACTCGTTCGGCTTCGGCGGGTCGAACCTCTGCCTCGTGCTGCGCCGGGCCGCCTGATCGTTTTCGTTCCGTTTTCCAGGGAGTTTCCTGCATGCCATCTGCCTCGGACCATCACCAGCCCCCGGCCGCGTTGGGCGAGATCGACGCCCTGCTCGCGGCGCTCGTGGCACGGTGGCACGAGGTGGAGCCGGCGCACGCCGAAACGGAACTGCGGGGTCGGATCTGCGACCTGCACCGGTTCAACTTCCTGCTTTGGCACGAGGAAGACATCGCCCGTTCACCCGACGTCACCGATGCCCGAATCGCGGAAGTGAAGCGGGCGATCGACCGCTACAACCAGGCCCGCAACGATGCGATCGAGAAGGTCGACGACTGGCTCGTGGCTGAATTGACCGCGCGGGGCATCGCGGCTCCTGCCGACGCGGTCTCGGCCACGGAGACGCCCGGCGCCGCGATCGACCGGCTCTCGATCCTGGAATTGCGCCGCTACCACATGCGGGAGCAGGCGGAGCGGGCCGACGCCACGCCGGAGCATCGCGAGAAGACGTCGGGCCGGCTCGTGATCCTCGACCTACAGCGGGATCATCTCGTGGAAGCGGCCGATCGGCTGCTCACGGAGATCTTCGCGGGCCGGCGGCCGCTGCGGGTGTTTCGCCAGATGAAGATGTACAACGACCCGGCGCTGAACCCGTATCTCTACAAGGCCCGCCAGTCATAGCAGCCCTTGGGCGGAAGCCCCAGGGAGCGCCTCTCCGGGCGCGTCGGCACCGTCGCGATCAAGCAACGGCAGGCGCACGTCGATTCGCGTGCCCTTGTCCATCGCGCTCTCGATCCGGCACTCGCCTCCCGCGAGCCGCGCGCGTTCGGCCATGCCGACGAGGCCAAACCCCTGGCGGCTGGCCGCCTGTAGGTCGAAGCCGCGGCCTCGATCGGCCACGTGCAGTTCGACGACGTCGGCCGTTCGCCGTACCTCCACTTCCACGCTGCTGCTGCCGCTGTGCTTGCGGGCGTTGTTCAGTGATTCCTGCACGATGCGGTAGACGGCCGTCTGCAGTTCGGAAGGGATCGTGTCGATGTCTGATTCAAACTGGGCACTGACGGTGAAGCCCGCCTCCCGCATCTGCCCGCACAGGTCTTCGAGTGCGGCCTTGAGTCCGAGGTCATCCAACGCGGCAGGACGGATGCCGCGGATCACCCGCCGACCGTCCTCGACACCACGACGCAGACAGGCCACGGCCGAGGTCACGGTATCGCGGGCCTCCGGAGAGAGCGTGCGGTCGTCTTCCGTGAGGCTCTCGAGGAGCATGCTCGCGCCCACGGCGTATTGGATGAGGCCGTCATGAAACTCATGGCAGAGCAGCCGCTTCTCCTGCTCCTGCACCTCGATGAGTCGGCGGAGCACCTGCTCCTTATGGGCGAGTTGCGACCGAGTTTGCTGGAGTTCCGTCACGTCGGTGGAAACGCCGCCGACGGCGATGACGACCCCCTTCTCGTCAGTCACCGGAAACTTCACCGACACGTACGTCCGCGGCTCGCCGTCGTGCACGATATTCTCGGTGAACGTGTACTCCCGGCCCGTCCGCGCCACCTGGGCGTCTGACTCGATGAACGCCTTGGCCGTCTCCGCCGGGAACCAGTCGTAGGGCGTGGTCCCCGGCTTGAAGTCGCGCATCTTCGGCCACAGATCGATGTGCCGCTTGTTGACGAGCAGGTAGCGACTCTGCAGGTCCTTGAGGTAGATCACGGCCGACGAGTGATCGACGAGACTCTGCAGGAGCGTGAGCTGGTCATGTAGCCGGCGGCGATAGGCCCGCAGCACGACGAGCAGCCAGACGACGGCCGCCACCGCGCCGATGGCGAGCGGAACGAGCGTGGGCCAGGGCATCGTGCCGGCAAGGAGCGACGGCATGCGGTGGATCCGGAAGCAGGCTGGGGGGAGAATCCTTCAGTCTATCCACGACGCCGGTCATTCTTGTGACGGCCGACCGGCCCCCGTAAGATTCACCGCACGGAGCGTTTTCGACCGCTGATCTCGCCCGTTTCCCGCCCCCGTAGCTCAGTTGGATAGAGCGGAGCTTTCCTAAAGCTCAGGTCACAGGTTCGAATCCTGTCGGGGGTACTCGGCGGTCAGAAGCTCACGATTGCCCGCACGCCGGCGGCTCGGGCCTCTCCTGGCGGTGGTGAGGCGCGATCCCGCCAAGCCCGAGGCAATCATGACGATCGACCAGGCAGCGGAGATGCTCGGCGTACAGCCGGGGCTGCTGCAGCCCTTCGCCGTGGCCGACCCGTTTCACGGCGGCCTGCCGCTCGAGGGCTTTCTCTGCCACAAGACAGACCACCGCTACGGCGCGATCGTAATCACCCGCGTGGGTGAAGAGCCCTGCCCGCAGCTGATCCATGCCACGCCGAAGCTGCGGTATCCGTTCGACCGCGACGGCCGGTTTCGGTTTCCGCCGATCGCCCGGGCGCATGTCTACGAAAAGCTCGACGGCACGAACGTGCTCGCCTACCGCTACCGCGACGCCGCCGGCATGGTGCGAACCACCTTCAAGCTCCGGCTGCATCCGGTGCTCCGCAACGGCACCTTCGGCGGCTTTCTCGACCTGTGGCGGGAGTTGCTCGCGCGGCATCCGGAGGCCGCGGCCCTCCCGGACCGCAACAACTGCTCGATCTCCTTCGAACTCTACGGCGGCCGCAACCCGCATCTGATCGCGTACGACGAGCCGCTCGCGCTGGCCGTGCTCTTCGGCGTCGATCCGGCGACGGCCCGGCTCGTCGCCCCCTTCGCGCTCGACCTCGGCGACGTGCCGGCGGCGCCGCTCGTGGCCGAATTGCGGGCGGAGGAGGACCCTGTGGGCCGCTTTCAGCAACTCCGCGCGGACCTCGAGGCCCGCAACGTCCGCGTCTCCGACGAGCAGCTTTCCGGCACCGAGGGGGCGGTGTGGTGCGTGACGGAGCCGTCGGGGTTGGTGAGCCTCTGGAAGTGCAAACCCGAAAGCATCGAGGAGATCCACTGGGCGACCGGCATCAACAAGCAGGCCGTGCTCGCCACCTGCTGGAACGCGCTCGAGACGGTGGACGTGCTCTCCTTCGACACCGTACGGCCGCTGCTGCTCGAGGAGTATCCGCCGGAAGACATCGATGCCTTCCGGCCGCACATCGAGGAATGCATCGCGGCCGTGCTTGCGGAGCTTGACTTCCGCGGGCGGGTCGTCGCCGCCTACGAGGCGATCAAGGCGGAGGGGCTGTCATTTCCGGCCGACAAGGCCGCCGTGATGCGGCTCCTGGCCCCGCGGTTCACGAAGAACGAGATGCGCCGCGTGTATGCAGCCCTCGTGGCCGCGACGGCGTGACGGGCGCCGCAAACAGTCTTTGCTACGACCGCCCGAGCGCGAGGCTTGCGAGGGCGATGGCGGGCATGACCCAGATCGTGGCCAGCCGCCACCGGCGCGGGATGTGTGCGATCGATGCAAACCACACACGGCCGCTCACCACGGTGACGTCAAGCACCCACTGAAACGGCACCGGGCCCGCCGCGCCGTTGATCCAGTCGACGATGGGTGCCACAGCCATTCGCACGGGATCGTCGGCGGGCACACCGATGAAGCAGGCCCCGAACACCCGCAGGCCGAAGGCCGCAAACGGGATCAGCCCTGCCACGAGCTCCACGTAGCGGGAGAGCTTCGGCAGCGGGGCCGCCCAGATCGCGGTCCAGATCGTCGTGAAGAAGAGCAGGCGGAAAGTCTCCATGATCGCCGAGTGTAGCCCTTGCAGGCCGGCGGGGTGTGACGTGCCGGTCTGCACGCAGTTCTACGAGTCGAGAAGATCCAGGCACTGAACGGCGAGCACCGGCCGTGCTGGCATCGTCAACTCACCCGACTCGGCGCGCACGCTGCTCAGCCCGGTACGCCCGCACGGCTTCGACCACTTCTTGCTCGACTTCCGGCGTGAGTTCGTCCTTCGGTAAGCGGTTCCATGCTTCCCGAAGTGTTTCGCCAGCCTGGCGTCTCAGTTGCTCGCGCAGCATGTCTTGAATCGCTTCTGCTGACAGAAGACCGGCCTTTGTGGCTTGTTGAGCCAGATCGTCAGGCAGCGAGAGCTGAATCGTTGTCATCGTGAAGCACCTCGAGTGATCGACGCTTGAAGAAGAGTATACGCCCGTACATTTTTCGGTCAAGCCTGTCCTCGTTCAGCCTTCTGGGCCGTTATGGTTTGCCGCATCCGCCCAAGGGTACGATTAAGACATTGTCCTCATTCCCGGAGGCTCGTGTCATGAATCTTGTATGGTTTCTCTTGATCGGTGTGGCGGCCGGTTGGCTTGCGAGCCAGATCATGAAGGGGGGCGGCTCGGGCCTCGTCACCGATCTGATCATGGGCGTGATCGGCTCGATCCTGGGCGGGTTTTTGTTTGGCCTGCTCGGGCTCTCGGCCGATGGTGCGATCGGCAGCCTCGTGACGGCCACGGTCGGCGCGATTGTCCTGATCGCGGGCCTGCGGCTGATCAACCGCCGGCGGATCTGAGCGGCCGCCGGCTTCATGCGTTCGAAAGAGCAGGTCTGGTTTGGCTCTCTATTCGCCAAGACGTGTGGCGACGAGAGCGATAAAACGCTCAACCAGAAGAAACGTGTCGTCTCGCTCGAGTGGCAGGTCGTCGAAGGCTTCGTACCGATACTGGACTGAGAAGTCGACGAGGTCGCGGAGTACATCGAACTCGCCGGGGAACTTCGGTTCCTGATCCGCAATCAAGTCGAAGAGCAGATCGAGATCGTGCGTCTTGGGGTGCTCGACGCCCAAACCCGCGAGCCAGGCCTTGCAGGCCTTCTCTACAGCTTGCTGTGCGTGAAAACCAAAAATCTCATCGGGAAAGGATTCCTTGCGATCAAGCATGGCATGGACGGCACGCAAATCTCGTCGGGCGATTCGGATCAGCCGTGCAGCCTCGTCATTCATCGCTGTAAAGCACCCGGCCTTCCCGCAGTGCGGTGCGGATGACGTGGTTTGATGAACCTTTCCAGCGTTCGACTTCGTCCCGGCTGTAGACAAGCACGTCTTTTGGCACGCGAAACTGTGAGAGTGCGCGACGAATCCTTCTCAACTCTGCTCGACGGCTTCGCGCGGGGCCGAATGGCTCGGCCTCCACGACAAGCAGATCGACGTCGGAATCGGCGGTGGCGTCGCCTCTCGCGTGTGAGCCGAACACGACAATCTGCGTCGGCCGTACGGCGGCGACGATCGCGCGGGTCATGTCGGCAAGGAAGGCTGCGTCAGCGGTTTTGATCATTGGATGGCTCCGGATGCGATTGTACCCGCCGGATAGTCATTCGGTTTCCCGCAGCCGTTCGCGAAGCGCTGCCGGCCCCGTCACCTGTTGCTGGCCCGTCCGGCCCTGCGGCGGTCGAGTTTCTCACGTGCCTCGCGCAAAGCGATATCGGCAGGCAGCGGCTTGACGAAGCCCTTGTCGATCATGTCGATTCGCCGCTCCACCTCGTCCGCCCAAGCCTGGGCAAGTTCTGATGTCGCGAAGGCGCCCTGGCAGACATTCGTCTCCTGGTCGAGCGTCTCGTCGATTCGCTCGGCAATGAACTCGCGGTCGGCCGGCGGCAGGGCCAGCACCTTGGCGAGAAGTGCGTCGCGAGCGGCGTTTGAGGAATCGGATTCACGCATGTGGAAATCACAGCGAATTGGGTACGGAGCTCAGCCATCGAGTCCGGCCTTTCGCCGGACACGGGCCTGCACATCCTCCCACGGGGAGGCCTTCATGCGACCCGCGTCAAACTCCGCCGACCGCCGCTGAACTTCAGCGAGCCATTCGGGGCTGAGGGCGGGCCAGTTCTCGGGGTG
>JBJTIE010000064.1:0-2476 GCA_046094845.1 Planctomycetaceae bacterium
CCGCGTCCTGATCGTCCACGTCGTCCGCGTGGACGGCGGCAGCGGCCACCGTGCCGGCGCGACGGCCTCGTGGGCGTGCGGCTGGATCTTCAGCTTCCGCGGCGCCGGGTCGGGGGGCAGGGGGGCGGTGCCGTTACGGGCCGCCCACTGCTCCATCGTGAGGAGCACCTCGCGGGCCTGGCTGCCGGCGTACTGGCCCACGACGCCATCTTCGGCCATGAAGTCGATGAGCCGGGCCCCGCGGCCGTAGCCCACGCCAAGCGCCCGCTGCAGGAGCGAGACGCTGCCACGGCCCTCGCGGATCACCACCTCGACGGCGGCCTCGTAGAGCTCGTCCTTGTCCTTCGGGCTGGCTCCGCCCCCCTTGGCCGCATCGCCCGACGGCGCCGGCTGGAGGTTCACGAGCTCGGCGGCGTACTGCGGCTCGCTGGTGCCGATCGCCGCCATCACCCGGCCGATCTCGTCGTCGGAGAGGAACGTGCCCTGACCGCGCAGGATCTGGCTCGTGCCCGGCGAGAGGAAGAGCATGTCGCCGTTGCCGAGGAGCCGCTCGGCTCCCATCTCGTCGAGCACCACGCGGCTGTCGGTGCGGCTGGCCACCTGGAAGGCGATCCGCGCCGGCAGGTTGCTCTTGATGAGGCCGGTGATCACGTCCACCGTCGGCTTCTGCGTGGCGAGGATCAGGTGGATGCCCACCGCCCGGCTCTTCTGGGCCAGCCGGATGATGTACTGCTCGATCTCCTTGCCCGCCGTCATCATCATGTCGGCGATCTCGTCGGCGATCATCACGATGAACGGCATCGTGGACGGGATCGCGGCAGCCTCCTCCTCCGTCTCGGGGGCCATCCGCTTGAGGATCTCCTCGCGGCCGAGGGCGTTGTACTGCGTGAGATGCCGCACGCCCACCTTCGCGAGCATGGCATACCGCTCCTCCATCTTGTCCACGGCCCAGGCCAGGATCGCCTCGGCCTTCTTCATGTCGGTGACGACCGGATGCATCAGGTGGGGCAGCGACTTGTAGGGCGTGAGCTCGACCATCTTCGGGTCGATCATGAGCATCCGCACCTCGTCGGGTCGGCGGGTCATGAGCATCGAGACGATGATCGAGTTCAGGCAGACCGACTTGCCCGTGCCCGTGCGGCCCGCGATCAAAAGATGGGGCATGCTCGCCATGTCCACCACCATCGGATTGCCCGCCACGTCCTTGCCCAGGAAGATCGGGATCTTCATCGTGCGGGCCTTGGCCTGTGTCTCCTCGATCACCTCGCGGAGGCGAACCATCTGCCGCGTCGTGTTCGGCACCTCGATGCCCACGGAGTTCTTGCCCGGGATCGGGGCCACGATGCGGACGCTCGGCACGCGGAGGGCGATCGCCAGGTCGTCGGCGAGGTTCGTGATCTTGGCCAGCCGCAGGCCGGCTTCCAGCTCGATCTCGTATTGCGAAATGACGGGCCCGGTCTCGACCTCGACCACCTTCACCTTGAAGCCAAACTCGGCGAACGTCTTCTCCAGCACGCGGGCCCGGTCGCGGACCTCCTGCTCCTGCTGGTCGAGCTCCAGGTATTCCGTGGGCAGCAGCAGATCGAGGTCGGGCAGCTCGTAGTTCGCCACCGGATCGGGCGCCATCGTGAGCGTCTCGACCGGCTTGCGGCTCGACCGCGTCTTGATCGGCACCAGCGAGCGGGCCGGGGCTGCCGGCTGCGGCGTCTCGTCTTCGGCGTCCGCATCATCGTCGGCATCGGCCTCATCGACGACCTCGTCGTCGGACTCGGCCTCCGGCTCGATCAGCACCGGCGGCTCGCGGCGCTTGACGCGGATCGCGGGCTCGCCGTCTTCGTCCGTGTCGTCGTCGGCGTCAGCGGCGGCACGCAGGCGGCCGCGAAGACCAGGGAACGTGTCGGCCAGCGCTGCGGCCGCGTCGGCAACAGGGGGCTTGGCGGCCCGCGCAGTCCGCCAGGCCGAGATGCGGCCGCCTGCAGCGGCGACGGCCGCGATCGTGCCGCCGCCGAGCGCCACGAGGCCGTTCACGAGCCGGAGCACCGCCACGTCGGAGGCGAGAAACAGGCCGGCGACGGTCAGACTCGTGACGACGATCGCGGCGCCGGTCGCGGCGAGATGGGTTTCGGCGAAGTGGCGGCCCAGGGCGCCGACACGGCCGCCGGCGCCCCACAGCGGCCGATCGACCCAGTCGGGCACGAAGACCGCGAGCAGCGTGCAGACGCCGGTGATGGCCAGGATCGAGCCGGCCGTCCGCAGCGGGAGGTCGGGCATCGGCCGCCGACGGAGCAGGGCGACGGTGAACGCGAGGATCATGGCCGCGACGCCCCAGGCGCCGAGCCCGAACCATTCAAAGCAGGCCGTGGCCGCGGCCGAGCCGATCAGGCCGCAGGCGTTCACGGCCCGCAGGTGGGCCGGCAGCATCCGCGCGGCCGGCGGGTCGGCCGGGTGGAACGTCGCCAGGGCCGCCACCAGGAAC
>JBJTIE010000065.1:0-2029 GCA_046094845.1 Planctomycetaceae bacterium
CTGCGGCAGGTGCTCGAACGGCTGGCGCCGCGGGCGGGCTTCGACTACTCCGTGCAGGTCGGCCTCATCCATCGTCGTCACGATGCCTTCGAGAATCATGCGTTGAATGTACCCGGGACTGACCGCGTCCGCCGACCAAAACGCCCGGAGGGGTTGCCCCTGCCGGCTCGCCGGACGCTCGCTTCGGCATCCATGCCTTCGCTCGCTCGATGGCGGCTGCGCTTCGGCATCCTGCCTGCGCTTGTCAGCAACGCCGGCGAGCCGGCAGGGGCAACCCCTCCGGGCGTTTTGGTGGGCGGACGCGGTCAGTCCCGGGTACATTCAATGCATGATTCTCGAAGGCATCGTGACGACGATGGATGAGGCCGGGCGGATGCACGTCGCGGCGATGGGGCCGGCCGTTGACGAGGCGGAGGTGTATGCCGGCCGGATCACGCGGTTCGTGCTCCGGCCGTTCGGGACGAGCCAGACGGCCGTGCACCTGACCGCGCGGCCGGAGGGGGTGTTTCATCTCGTGGACGACGTGCTCCTGCTCGCCCGCACCGTGGTGGGGGGGCACGAGCCGCCGGCGGCGCGGCCGGCCACGGCTGTTCGCGGCTGGGTGCTCGAGGCGGCCTGTCGGAGCTATGAGTTTCGCGCCGAAGTCGTCGATCCGGTGGCGGAACGGCTGCGGCTCGACGCCCGGGTGGTGGCCGAACACGAGGGGCGGCCGTTCATCGGGTTCAATCGGGCGGCACATGCCGTGATCGAAGGGGCGATTCTCGTCACGCGGCTGCATCTTGTCGGTGCCGACGAGGTGAGACGCCGGCTCGACGAACTTTCCGTCCTCGTGGAAAAAACCGGCGGCAGCCGTGAGCACGAGGCCTTCGGGCTGCTGCGCGAGCGGGTGGCCGCGACGGATGGCCCGCGTCGTTTATGATGGCGTCCATGCCGCCAGTCGATCCCGACACGAGCGTCCCGACATTCGCCGTTGAGGTGCGAGCCCCCGCGCGGCTGCACCTCGGGATGATGGCCTTCGGATCACCGCAGGTGCGGTCATTCGGCGGCGTGGGCGTCATGGTCGATCGGCCTGGCACGGTGCTGCGGGTGCGGCGGGCCGCCCGGTTCGAGGCCCGGGGATCGCATGCCGAGCGGGCGGTGATGTTCGCCCGGGCCTGTGCCCAGGCCTGGGGACTGCACGATGCGGCCTGCGTGATCGACGTGGTTGCGGCGCCGCGCAGCCACGTGGGGCTTGGCAGCGGCACCCAGATGGGCCTGGCCGTGGCGGCCGCGATGCCGCATCTCGTCATGGCTCAGCCGCACGACGACCTGCCCGCCCCGCCGCAGCACCCGCTCCAGCCGGAGCCGGATGCGGCGGACCACGAGTTGGCGTTCGACATCCGCGAGTCGCTCGAACTCGCCCGCACCGTGGGCCGCGGGCGGCGGTCATGTGTGGGCGTGTATGGGTTCAGCCGCGGCGGGCTGATCGTGGAGGCCGGTCGCACGGTGCCCGCGACGGTTCCCGTGGAAGATGATGCCACCCGCGAGTTCTCGCCGATGGTGGCCCGCGTGCGGCTCCCGTCGGCCTGGCGGTGCGTGGTGATCACCGGTCGCGATGCCGTGGGGCTGTCGGGCGAGGCGGAGAAGGCGGCGTTCGGCGCGCTGCCGCCGGTGCCGCAGGAGGTGTCGGCGGAGCTGGCGAGGATCGCATTGCTTGAACTCCTGCCGGCGGCGGTCGAGGGGAAATTTACGGAGTTTTCGGCGGCGGTGAGGGCGTATGGACGGATGGCCGGCAAGCCGTTCGAGGCCGCGTCGGGGCAGCTGCCGTATGCGTCGGCCACGGAGAACCTGCTCGAACTGCTCGGCGAGCTCGGCGCGCCGGGGGCCGCGCAGAGCAGCTGGGGCCCGGCCGTGATGGCCTGCTGTGAATCGCTCGACGCGGCGGGCGAGCTGATCGACCGGATGGAAGGGCTCGACCTCGCTCGGCACCACGAGATCACGATCGCGAGATTCGATCCCCAAGGCGCCACGCTTCGCGTGCTGGAGTAGC
>JBJTIE010000066.1:0-2082 GCA_046094845.1 Planctomycetaceae bacterium
GGCCGGATGTCCTTCGTGCTCCTCGATGAGTTCGATCGTGCGCCGGTGGAGGTGCTCCGGGGCCACGATGAGCCGCTTCCAGTCGCGCCCCTGCGAGTAGCCCGTGAGCAGGTTGAACAGCGCCGACGCGTCCTCGGCCACCGCCTCGTCGGCCGTGAACAGGCCGAGGTCGGTGTATTGCAGCGCCGTCGTGGGGTTGTAGTTGCCCGTGCCGAGATGCACGTAGCGCCGCAGCGACTGCCCCTCCTGCCGCACCACGAGCGACACCTTGCAGTGGGTCTTGAGGTCGAGGAACCCGAACACGACGTGCACGCCCGCCCGCTCCATCTGCCGGGCCCAGCTCACGTTGTTGGCCTCGTCGAAGCGGGCCTTGAGCTCCACGAGCGCCGTCACGTGCTTGCCCGACTCGGCCGCGGCGATGAGGGCCCGGGGAATCGGCGAGTCGCCGCTCGTGCGGTAGAGCGTCTGCTTGATCGCGAGCACGCGGGGGTCGTTCGCCGCCCGTGTCACGAACTCCACGACGGGATCGAACGAGTCGTACGGGTGGTGGAGGAGGATGTCGTCTCGGCGCGGCTTCCCGAGCTGTTCGGCGGCTTCGACGTCGAGTCGTGGACCGCCTTCCGCATCACCCGCGACAGCGACGTCGATCTCCTCGAGCAGGAGTCCGACGACATGCTGAAGCTGATCGAAGACCGTATCAAGGCCCGGCAGCGCGGCCAGGCGGTGCGGATCGAGATCGCGTCGAAGGCCGACGACGCCCTCGCCGAGATGATCATCGACGAGGAGGGGCTGCAGGGCTCCGCCCGCGACCAGCGCGACGACTACAGCGAGGTGTATCGCATCGACGGGCCGCTCGACCTGACGTCGCTGTGGGAGCTCTACAAACTGCCGGGCTTCGATCGCCTCCGCGACAAGCCGTTCACCCCACGCATCCCCCGCGGCCTCGAGCGACGGAGCCCCGACATCTTCGCCGCGATCGCGCAGCGCGACATCCTCCTCCACCATCCGTACGAGTCGTTCGATCCGGTCGTCGAGTTCGTCACCACCGCGGCCGCCGACCCCCGCGTGCTGGCCATCAAGCAGACGCTCTACCGCACGAGCGGCGACTCGCCGATTTCCCGGGCGCTGATGGCGGCGGCGGAGTCGGGGAAGCACGTCACGGCGCTCGTCGAGCTCAAGGCGCGGTTCGACGAGGCGAACAACGTGAGCTGGGCGCGGCAGATGGAGCGGGCGGGCGTGCACGTGGTGTTCGGATTCCTCGACCTGAAGACGCACTGCAAGGTGTCGATGGTCGTCCGCCAGGAGGGGCAGGGCCTGCGGCGGTACGTCCACCTGGGCACGGGCAACTACAACCCCACGACGGCGCTCTCCTACACCGACATCGGGCTGTTCACCGCCGACGAGGCGATGGCCGAGGACGCGTCGGCCCTCTTCAACCTGCTCACCGGCTACTCGCAGGGGCACGGCTGGCGGAAGCTCGTCGTGGCCCCCAACGACCTCCACCGGCGCACGATCGAGCTGATCCAGGAGCAGACGCGGCGGGCGGAGGCGGGGCAGCCGTCGCGGATCTTCGCGAAGCTCAACGCCCTGGTGGACCACCGCGTGATCGAGGCCCTGTACCGAGCGAGCCAGGCGGGCGTGCCGATCGACATCGTGGCCCGCGGCATCTGCGGGCTGAGGCCCGGGGTGCCGGGGCTGAGCGAGACGATCCGCGTGCGGAGCGTGATCGACCGCTTCCTGGAGCACAGCCGGGTGTACGTGTTCGGCCCCGACGAGGATGCCCGGGTGTTTCTCTCGAGTGCCGACTGGATGCCGCGGAACTTCTTCCGGCGGGTGGAGGTGATGTTTCCGGTGCTCGCCCCGGATCTCTCGGAGCGGATCCTTCGGGAGATCATCCCGGTCTACCTGGCCGACAACGTCCGAGCCCGCCGGCTCGATCCCGACGGCGTCTGGAGGCTGCTGTCGCCCGGTGAGGGCCAGCCGCCGCGGCGGTGCCAGCACGAGTTCCTCGAGCCGCGGTCCGCGATCCGCGACGGCGCTGGCAAGCGCGCCACTCCGTGAGCCTCGCGGTGCACGCGGCTG
>JBJTIE010000067.1:0-4582 GCA_046094845.1 Planctomycetaceae bacterium
CGGCCGGCTGGAGCCGGTGGGCGAGCCGGTGGCCGTCGCGTCGCCCTCGTGCCTCGTGCTCGTGCCATGACGACCGGCGCCGGCGACCGCACAAGAAGAAGTGGATGCCATGGACATGGTTGCTGCCCTCAATTGTGTTGAATGGAAATCATGTGCGGTCGCCGGCGCCGGTCGTCATGGCACGAGCACGAGGCACGAGGGCGACGCGACGGCCACCGGCTCGCCCACCGGCTCCAGCCGGCCGGTGTCGCGGTGAATGCGAAACACGGCGATGCTGTCGCCGGCCATGTTGCCACACAGCAGCAGGCCGCCGTCCGGCGTGATCGCGAGGTTCTGCGGGCCGCCGCCCCGGCTGGGCACGATCTCCTCGGTCGCGAGCGTGCCATCGGCGGCGACGCGAAAGACCGCGATGCTGTCGTGACCGCGGTTGGTGCCGTAGAGCAACCGGCCATCGGGCGTGAGCGCCAGGTCGGCGGTCTTGGTCTCGCCCCGAAACCCCGCCGGCAGCGTCGATACGACCCGCCGCGGCGTCAGCCGGCCGGTGCCCCCCTCGACGTCGTACACCGCGATCGTGTTGTCGAGCTCGTTGATCGCGTAGAGCCGCCTCCCATCGGGATGAAACGCCAGGTGCCGCGGCCCCGCGGCCGGTCGTGACGCCACGAGCGGCGGATCGGCCGCGACGAGGCCGCCCGACGACGGATCGAGCCGATAGATGAAGATCGCGTCGCAGCCGAGGTCGGCCGCGTAGACGAACGACGGCGAACCCGGTGCCGCCGGGGCGACGACGATCGCGTGCGGATGGGGGGCGTCCTGCCGCGCGGCGTTCGGTCCCGAGCCCGCGTGCCGCACGAGCACGGGATCGCCGGCGAGGCTGCCATCGGCGGCGAGGGGCAGCGTGGCGACGGTGCCGCCGGTGTAGTGGGCGAGCAGGAGCGCGCGGCCCGCGGGATCGGCGGCCACGAAGCAGGCGGCCGCGCCGCCGGCCGGCCGGCGGCCCAGTTGCTCGAGCGTGCCGTCGCGGCCCGCAAGCCGCCAGGCGATCACCTCCTCGGTGTCGGCGGCGCCGAACCTGCCGGCGGTGAGCGAATAGACCGTGCGGCGGTCGGCCGAGAGCGCGAGGAAGAAGGCGTTCGGGCAGCCCGCCGTGACCGCCGCCGGCACGAGGGTGCCGGCCACCGGGTCGAGATGAAACGCCCGGATGCCGCCGGCCGGATCGGCGGCGAACATCGTGACGAGGAGAAGCAGCGGCGACGGAGCGGGCATCGGCGGATCGCGGTAGACTCCGGTTTCAGCCGCCGGAATTCGGGAATCCATAGTGTCGCACACCCCCTCGCCGGCGCACACCCCGCCGGCCGCACTCGCATGACTGGTTCCCGCCCCCGCGTCGGCATCCTGGCCCTCCTCCAGGAATCGAACACGTTCCTCGGCGGCCGGACCACGCTCGATCACTTTCGGGCCGACCTCCTGGCGACAGGCGAGGCGGTTCGCACCGCCCTCGCCGGGGCCCACCACGAGGTGGGCGGCTTCTTCGCCGGCCTCGACGGGGCGGGCCTCGAGGCCGTGCCGATCTTCGCCGCGCGGGCGCTGCCCTACGGCACGATGACGGCCGACTGCCTCGAGGCGCTCATGGATCTGCTCGGCACCGCGCTCGCCGCGGCCGGGCCCCTCGACGGCCTGCTCGTGGCGCCGCACGGGGCCACGGTGAGCGAAAGGGTGGCCGACGTGGACGGCCACTGGCTCGCGGCCGTGCGCCGGCGGGCGGGCCCGATCCCGATCATCGGCACGATCGATCCCCACGCCAACCTCTCCGCCGCCATGGTCGCGGCCACCGACGCGCTCGTGGCCTACCGCACGAATCCCCACGTCGATCAGCGGGACCGCGGCCTGGAGGCGGCGCGGCTCATGGCCCGCACGCTCGCCGGCGAGATCCGGCCCACGCAGGCGGCCGCGTTTCCGGCGCTGGCCATCAACATCGAATGCCAGGATCCGGCTTCGGCCCCCTGCCTGCCGCATTACGAGGCCGCAGCCCGGCTCCGCGCCGGCGGCGCGGTCCTCTCCACGAGCATCGTGCTCGGCTTCCCCTACGCCGACGTGCCCGAGATGGGCTCGGCCGTGATCGTGGTGACCAACGACGATCCGGCCGCCGCCCGCCGCCATGCCGACGCCCTCGGCGCCGGACTCTGGGAGGCCCGCGACACGTTTCGCCCCGCGCTCACGGGCATCGAGGCGGCGCTCGACCGGGCCGCGACGCTCACCGGCCCCGTCTGCCTGCTCGACATGGGCGACAACGTCGGCGGCGGTTCGCCCGCCGACGGCATGGCGCTCCCGCGGGCGATCCTGCGGCGAGGCGGGGCAGGGGGCTTCGCCTGCGTGTGCGATCCGGACGCGGCGGCAACCGCCACGCGGGCGGGCCCGGGCGCGCGGCTCCGGCTGGCCGTGGGGGGACACGCGCCGGAGTGGGCCACCGACGCCGAGTCGCAGCCGATCGACGCGGAGTGGCGGGTGGTGGCCGTGAGCGACGGCCGCTTCAGCGAGCCGCAGCCGCGGCACGGCGGCGCGACGTCGTTCGACCAGGGACCGACGGCGGTGCTCGAGCACGACCACGGCCTCACGATCATGGTGACGACCCGCCGCATGGCCCCGTTCAGCCTCGAGCAAGTCCGCCACGCCGGCCTCGACCCCGCCGCGTTCCGCCTGCTCGTGGCCAAGGGCGTGCACGCGCCGGTGGCGGCCTACGGCGAGGTCTGCCGCGACTTCATCCGCGTGAACACCCCCGGCGTGACCACCGCCGACGTTTCGCGGCTTCCCTACCGCCACCGCCGCCGGCCGCTCCACCCGTTCGAGTCGTAGTCGGTTGCAGTTCTGCCCGGCGATACGATACTTTCCGCATCATGGAATCAACCTCGCTCACCAAAGCCCTCGGCCTGCTCGAAGCCACGGCCGGCCATCCCGGCGGCCGGTCGCTCGCCGACCTCGCCGCCGAGGTGGGGATGCCGAAGCCCACGGCCCACCGGATCCTGAAGACGCTCACGGCGCTCGGCTATCTGGAGCGGCCCGCGGCGGGGGTCTACCGGCAGAGCCTGCAGGTGAAGCGGCTCGTGTCCGACGCCGGGATGCGCCGGCTCATCGACGCGGCGGCCCGGCCGCTCCGCGACCTCCATGCGAAGACGCAGGAGACCGTGAACCTCGGCACGCTGCGGCACGACCGCGTGCTCTACCTGGAGGTGATCGAAAGCACGCTGCCGCTCCGCCGCGTCGCCACGCGAACGAGCGATCCCTTCCACACCACCGCCCTCGGCCGGGCCATCGCCAGCCGGTTGCCGGCCGACCGCCGCGACCGCCTGCTCGCCCAGGCGAAACTCGGCCGACGCACCACCGCCACGGTCACCGACCGCCGGCGGCTCGCCGCCGCGATCGATGCGGCCGCGCGGCATGGCTACGCGATCGAGGAGAACGAGACCGACGTGGGCGTGGCCTGTATCGGCGTGCCGGTCATGGCGGGCGACGAGGTGGTGGGCGCGATCAGCGTGAGCCTGCCGACGGCGCGGCTCGACGCCGCCGGCCGCCGCCGGCTCGTCGCCCTCGTGCAGAAGGCCGCCCGCACGATCTCCGCCCGCCTCAAGCCCGCCTCCGCCCCACGAAAGGGATCCCCATGAAACTCGTCCGCTTCGGCCAGCGCGGCCAGGAGAAGCCCGGCATCGTCACCGCCGACGGCCGTGTGAAGGACGTCTCGGCGCACGTCCGCGACTACGACCACGCCTTCTTCTCCGGCGGCGGGCTGGCAGCCCTGCGCGCCGTGGCGGCCAACGCGGCCGCGCTCCCCGACGCGCCGGCGGGCGTCCGCATCGGCGCGCCGGTGGCCCGGCCGCGGAACGTGTGGGCGATCGGCCTCAACTAGTCGGATCACGCGAAGGAGACCGGCGCCGCGATCCCGGCGGAGCCGATCCTGTTCACGAAAGGCACCGGCTGCGTCTGCGGGCCGCACGACCCGATCCTCGTGCCCCGCGGCAGCGAGAAGCTCGACTGGGAGGTGGAACTCGGGTTCGTGATCGGCCGCGACGCCCGCTACCTGCCGTCGAAGGAGGCGGCCCGCGACCACGTGGCCGGCTTCTGCGTGGCCAACGACGTCTCCGAGCGGGCCTTCCAGCTGGAGCGGGGCGGCCAGTGGGTGAAGGGCAAGAGCGGCGACAACTTCCTGCCGCTGGGTCCGTGGCTGGTGACGGCCGACGAGCTGACCGACCCGCAGGCGCTCGGTCTCACGCTCGAAGTCAACGGCGTGCGGCGCCAGCACGGCTCGACGGCGACGATGATCTTCGATGTCTGGCACATCGTCCACTACCTCTCGCAGTTCCTCACGCTGGAGGCGGGCGACGTGGTGGTCACGGGCACGCCGCCGGGCGTGGGCATGGGGATGAAGCCGCCGGTGTTCCTCAAGGCGGGCGACGTCGTCACGCTCGCGATCTACGGCCTCGGCTCGCAGCGCTGCGTGGGCGAGCCGTGGGCCTGACCGCGCTTCCGCGGCATCCCACCCGCAGCCCGGTTGCCACCCGTAGCCCGGTTGCCACCCGTAGCCCGGTTGCCA
>JBJTIE010000068.1:0-8427 GCA_046094845.1 Planctomycetaceae bacterium
GCCGTCGGGTAGCCGACCTTGATGTTGAACATGAACCGGTCGAGCTGGGCCTCCGGCAGCGGGTAGGTGCCTTCCTGCTCGATCGGATTCTGCGTGGCGATGGTGAAGAAGGGGTCGGGCAGCACGTGGGTCTCCTGCCCCACCGACACCTCCCGCTCCTGCATCGCCTGAAGCAGCGCCGCCTGGGTCTTGGGGGGCGTGCGGTTGATCTCGTCGGCGAGCAGGATGTTGGTGAAGATCGGGCCCTCGACGAACCGGAAGCGGCGGCGGCCGGCCTCGTCCTCCTCCAGCACGTTGGTGCCGGTGATGTCGGAAGGCATCAGGTCGGGCGTGAACTGCACCCGCTTGAAGCCGACGTCGAGGATCCGGGCGAGCGTCGAGACCATGAGTGTCTTCGCCAATCCCGGCACGCCCTCGAGCAGGCAGTGGCCGCGGGTGAAGATCGCCGCGAAGAGCTGCTCGATCACGTCGGCCTGGCCGACGATCACCTTCTGCAGTTCCTCCTGCATCAGCCGCCGGTGCTGGGCGAACTCCTGAAGGATCTCGTCGATCGACTTGGGGCGAGAGGCTGTGGACACGCGACCATCCTTGCTGCCGGAAACGCGGGACGACGTCCATCAGTATCGGGGTTGCCCCGCAGGGCGGCAAACCCGTGTGCCACCCGCCGGGCGATTTGCCGGCGCGTGGTACGATGCCCCCATGAGGTGTCGCTCCGTCTCATCGATGCCCGTTCGGGCCGTGGCTGCGTCGCTGGTGCTCTGCGCCGTGCTCGGCGGCTCGCTGCCCGCGGCTCTCGCGGCGCCCCTGCCCCCAGACGCCATCCAGCAGGCGATCGAGAAGGCCCGGGCGTGGCTGCTCAAGCAGCAGCGGCCCGACGGCGCCTGGGTGAGCGCCATGCGGGCGGGTAACGACAACGTCGGACCCACGGGGCTCGTCATGCTGGCCCTCGCGAATGCGGGGGTCACGGCCGAGGACCCCGCGATGGTGCGGGCGCTCGACTGGATGCGGACCCAGAAGCCGAACGAAACCTATTCCGTGTCGCTCCAGACGCTTGCGCTGGCGATGCTCGCCCCGGACCGTGACCGCGCGATCCTGGAACGCAACGTCGCCTGGCTCGAGGAGGCGCAGGTCAAACAGGGGCCGACGCAGGGTTCGTGGAGCTACGACCAGAAGCGGGCGGGCGGAGCGGGCGACAACTCCAACTCCCAGTTCGCCCTGCTCGCGCTCCACGAGGCCGCACGGGCCGGCGTGCGGGTCAAGGACGACGTCTGGCTCCGCGCCCAGGGCTATTGGGTGGGCTGTGCCAACCCGGATGGCTCATGGGGCTACACGATCGGAAACCTCGGCGGCTCCGGCAGCATGACGAGCGCCGGCATCGCCAGCGTGTGGATCACCGCCGAGCACGTGGGGGCACCCGACGCGCGGGCGGGCGACGGGGCCGTCTCCTGCTGCGGCGGCGGTGGTTCGCCTGACGTGCTCGAGCGGGGCATCAAGTGGCTGGGCAACCGTTTCTCGGTCGAGGAGAACCCCGGCACCGGCGGCCAGACCTGGCTCTACTACTATCTCTACGGCCTCGAACGCGTGGGCCGGTTCACGGCCCGCCGGTTCATCGGCGAGCACGACTGGTATCTGGAGGGGGCCGAGATGTTCGTGCGGGTGCAGGACCGGCTCACCGGCCGGTTCAACGCCCCGCGCCTCGAAGACCCTGTCGTGGCCACGAGCTTCGCCCTGCTCTTCCTCGCCAAGGGCCGCCGACCGGTGATCGTGGCCAAGAGCCGCCAGTCTCCGGGCAGCGACTGGAACCAGCACGGCCACGACATCGCCCACCTCGTCGAGTACGTGGAGTCGCGCTGGCACGACGACTACCCGGCCGGCCTTTCGTGGCACGTGCTCGACACACCTGCGGCTGAACGTGAAGACCTGTTGCAGGCCCCGGTGCTCTGGCTCTCGGGTCGGAAGGCATTCGATCTCGGTCCCGACGCGGGCCCGCGGTTGCGCCGCTACATCGACGAAGGGGGCTTCATCTTCGCCGAGGCCTGCTGCCCCGACAGCGGCGGCTTCGACCAGCGGCTCCGGCAACTCGCCGAGGAGATCTTTCCCGAGCCCGAGTACCGGCTGCATCTCCTGCCCCCCGAGCATCCGGCCTGGCATGCCGAAGAGATCGTGCCCCCGGAGTTGCACCGGCCGCTCCTCGGCATCGACTACGGCTGCCGCACCTGCCTCGTTTATGCCCCGCCCAGCGAGGGCCGCGACGCGATGCCGAGCCTGTCGTGCCTCTGGGAACTCGGCGGCCCGGCCCGCGCCCGCCTGCAGCCCGCGGTGCGTCGCGAAGTTGAGGCGGCGCTCGCGATCGGCACCAACGTGCTCGCCTATGCGACGAATCGCGAGTTGAAGAGCAAGGACCAGCTGTTCGCGATCGCACCGGCCGACGACCGCCCGGCCAAAGACCGGGTGCGTGGGCAACTGGCGATCGCGAAGCTCAAGCATGCCGGCCTCTGCGATGCAGCGCCGGCTGCGCTCGCCAACATCCTGCGGACCGCCGCCCGCGAGCTGGGGGTGCGGGTGGACGACACGCCGCAGCAGATCGACCCGGCCGATCCCCTGCTCTTCGATCACCACCTCGTGTTCATGCACGGGCGTCAGGGCTTCACCTGGACAGACAAGCAGCGTACGGCGCTGGCCACGTTTTTCGATCGCGGGGGAATGCTCCTGGCCGACAGCGTCTGCGCCGCGGCCGGATTCACCCAGGCCTTCCGGGCCGAGATCGCCCGCATCCTTCCTGACCAAAAGCTGGAGGCGATTCCCGCCGATGATCCACTCTTCACCGCGGCCGGGTACGGCGGCTACGACATCCGCGAGGTGACGCTGCGGGAGCCGGGGGGCGGCGACGGGCGGCTCGGCGTGCGGAAGCGGCGATTGCCACCGCAGCTCGAGGGAATCCGCATCGGCGACCGCTGGGCCGTGATCTTCTCGCCGTTCGACCTCTCCTGCGCGCTCGAGAAGCAGAACTCGATGGAGTGCACCGGCTACGACCGGGAGGACGCCGAGAAGATCGCCCTCAACGTCCTACTCTACTCACTCAACCACTGACGACGTCACGCACGATCGTCGCTGGAGCCGTTCGTGAGGAAGCTCGCGTAGTAGAGCAGCGTGAGGATGCTCTGCAGGGTGGCGGCAACGTAGGTCCAGGCAGCGGCATTGAGCACGGAGTTCACGTGCGGCATGTCGGCCGCTGGCACGATGCCGAGATCGACGAGTTGCGCCTTCGCGCGGTTGCTCGCATCGAGTTCCACCGGCAGGTTCACGAGTTGAAAAAAGACCGTGGCTCCGAACAGCAGGATGCCGAGCCAGGCGATCGGTTTGAGGGCGAACCCCAGGCCGATCATGAACACGAGCATCCCCGCGCCGCTGCCGATATTGGCCACGCCGACGGCCGCGTTGCGGATCGCCATCAGCGAATAGCCCTGGGCGTCCTGCAGGGCGTGGCCCGCCTCGTGCGCTGCGATGCCGACGGCCGCAAGCGACCGGGCGGAATAGACGTCCTGCGAGAGCCGCAGCACCTTCTCACGTGGATCGTAGTGGTCGGTGAGATGTCCGGGCATCGTCTCGATCCGCACGTCGGTCGCCCCGGCCGAGTCGAGGATGTGGCGGGCCGCCGCGGCGCCAGACACGGGCGCCGGCTCCTGGGACGCCGCCGAGAACGAGGCCTGCACCCGCCACTGGGCCCACATCGCCAAGAGCACGGCGGGCAGGATCGCGAGCATGTAGTTCAGGTCGAAATAAAAGAACGGCATGGGGACTCGGCACTCCTCGGGATGGAGACGGTCGCTTCGGACTGTCACCGAAAGTATTGTAGCGGTGTCATCGGCCGCGGCCGTTCCCATGATCTACGCATCTCGCCCACAGCTTGTTCCCCGGACAGCCCGCCGAATCGCCGGCTGGATCGCAGCCTGCGCCCTCGTCGTCGCGGCTGGCTGCGGGCTGGCTGTCACGGCCGATCCGCCAGCGGCGATCGGGCCGGCCGACACCACCGGCCTCTGCCGACGGATCGACGCCGTCCTGGCCCACGCCCGTGACGCGCGGCGGCTCGATGCCGGCGTGCACGGCGCCTGGCAGGTGGTGCATGGCATCCTCGCCTTCGGCCCCGACTTTCCGCTCGTGCACGACGGTGGGGAGTCGTCGGCACTCGGCTATCTCCTCGGTGGCGGCCGGCTCACGGGCTGGATCGTGCGGCCCGGCACGCCCGGCCCGCTCGCCGTCGTCGAACCGGGCAGCACGATGGGCCAGGGGCATCCTGACCAGTGGCTCGGCTATCTCTCGCAATGCGGCGTGGCGAACGGCCGCGGCCAAGGCCTGCCACTCACCACGTCGATCCGCGCGGGAAGCCGCGACTACACGCTCGCGGATCTGCTCGCCCGAGCCCAGCGTGACATCCGCCCGGGACAGGAGGCGACCTGGACCCTCATGGCCTTATCCACATGGCTGCCCCCCGAGGCCACTTGGAAGGCGGGCGACGGCACCGCATGGAGCGTGGAACGGGTCGTGGGCATGGAGGCCGGCGCCGACATCTTCTCTGCGGCCTGCGGCGGGGCGCATCGGCTCTACGGTCTGGCCTGTGCCATCGACTCCCGGCGGCGGTCGGACGCTGGACCGGTGGCGGACGACTCGGGCTGGGCGGCGGCGGAGGCCGTGCTCGAAGACTGCATCGAACGGGCCCGGCAGTTCCAGCAGGCCGATGGCAGCTTCTCGGTGCACTCCTTCGAGCGGCCGGGCACGTCGCCCGACGTGTTCGCCCGGCTCGGCGCCACGGGGCACGTGTTCGAGGTGCTGGCAGTGGCGCTCGACGACGAGCGGCTGGCGGAGCCGTGGGTGAGGCGAGCCGCCGAGCGGCTCACGACGCTGCTCGAACAGACGGCCGACGTCGACGTGGAGTGCGGCGCGCTCTACCACTCGTGCCACGGCCTGGCGATCTACCGCCAGCGGGTCTGCCCGTAGCGTGGGGGCTTCGGGGTTGCCCGTGCCCCATCGCCGGACGCTCGCTACGGCATCCATGCCTTCGCTCGCTCGATGGCGGCTGCGCTCCCGGCATCCTGCCTTCGCTGGCCGCCAACGCCGGCTCCTGGGGCACGGGCAACCCCTCGCTGAGCCGTGCTCTAATGAGCCAGCAGCGATTTCACCGCGTCGACGAGCACGTGCAGGTCATCGTGCCAGTCGATTGGAATGCTCGTCTGCGTAGCGAGCTGCTTGAGCTGCGCGGTGCCCTTGGCGAATTCGTCGCTGCCGATCACGAGGGCCGCCGGGAAGCCCCGCTTCGCCGCGAGCTTGAGCTGCTGCCCGAGCTTCTTGGGCTCGGGGAAAAACTCCACGGCCACACCCGCTGCCCGCAGCGCCGCCGCGATCCGCAGATAGTCCGCGAGGTGGGCCGCGTCGAAGTAGACGAGAAACACATCGGCCGGCGTCTCCACGGCGGACGTGCGGCCCAGCTCCTCGAGGCCGGCGAGCAGCCGATCGATCCCCAGCGACGCCCCGACACCTGGCAGTGGCTGCTTCGTGTAGAGGCCAGCCAGGTTGTCGTAGCGGCCGCCCGAGCAGATGCTGCCAAGCGTGGGAAGGTCGTCGAGAAAACTCTCGAGCACGATGCCCGTGTAGTAGTCGAGCCCCCGCGCGATCGACGGATCGATGACGAGCCGTTCGCTCGCCACGCCAGCCGCTCCGGCGGCCGCGACTAGGCTTCGCAACGCCGCCACACCGGCCTGCCCCTGCTCCGAGTCGCCCACGAGCACGTCGAGCCGCGTGAGCACGGCATCGGCGGCACCCGACAGGCTCGCCATCTCCAGGAGCGCGGCCACGGCGTCGGCAACCACGCCCTGTCCCGTGAGTTCCGCTGCCACGGCCTCGGGCGTCGCCTTGCCGAGCTTGTCGAGGCTGCGGAGCACGCCCGTTGAACGGTCGGCCAGACCGAGCCGCCCAAGAATTCCGCCGAGCACGCGGCGGTCGTTCACCCGGATCGTGAACCGCTCCACGCCGATCGCGGCGAGCAGGTCGTGCACGACGAGCACCATCTCGAGATCGGCCACGGGGCTCGTGGTGCCGATCGTGTCGAAGTCGCACTGCATGAACTCGCGGTAGCGGCCCCGCTGCGTGTTCTCACCCCGCCACACCGTCGCCATGTGGTACCGCTTGAACGGCAGGCCCAGATCGTGCACGTGCTGCGCCGCAAACCGGGCGAAGGGCACCGTAAGATCGAACCGCATTCCCACCTCCCGGCCGCCGTGGTCGGTGAAGCGGTACATCTGCTTGTCGGTCTCCTCGCTCCCCTTGCCCGTGAGGATCTCGAGGTATTCCAGCGCCGGCGTGTCGATCGGCGTGAACCCGTAGGAGCGGTAGACGCGTCTCGCGATATCGAGCACCCGCTCGCGGGCGAGCGCCTGCGCAGGCAGGTGGTCACGAAACCCCTTGAGCGTGCGTGGTTCAATCATAAAAAGGTGCCAGCCACCAAATCTGGGTAAGACGATTGGCTTGCTTTTCTCCAGTTTGTCCAGATTTGGTGGCTGGCACCTTTTTAGAGGATTTGCAGCAGTGGGGGCTTCGGGCTACGAATCGACTTGCCGCGGTTCTTCTTCTTACGGCCGTCACCCACGTACTCGCCGCCAGGGCCGAGCACCGCGTCCATATATTCCTCGACCTGCTCGCAGGTCTCGAAGTATTGGTCGTACACCCAGTCGTCCTCGTACTCACACTCTTTCGTCGTGTACTCGCGGCAGATCTGGGGCCGCGTGTCATAGATGCCGCAGCGGTGATCGTCCCGGAGATGCTTGCAGACGGTGTGCACGCAGACGTACCAGTCGCCCTCCTCGGTGAACACGGTGGCATGATCGTGCAGGAGGAACCAGCGGATGTATTCGAACTCCTCCCGCGTGGTCGGCGTCTCGAGCGGCAGGGCGAAATAGCGGCAGCACTTCGCCGTGCAGAACTCACACAGCACCTTGTCCTCGGGCACGTCGTCCCGCTTGGGCTTGGCCGGGAGCACGGGCAGGGGAATGTCGGCGATCGCCATGCGAAAAACCTCCGGGGTTCGGGCCGGCAATATAGCGTGTTCGGGACGGGTTTTGCCGCCGATATACTGCGGACCTCGCCGCGGCCGCCACGGAAGCACGCCCTCATGCCCAAACGCTGGCATATCCGCCCCCACGATCGCACGGCCGTCGCGGCACTCGAACGCTCCGCCGGTGTGTCGAGCATCGTGGCCGCGTTGCTCACCGCCCGCGGCGTCACCGATGCAGCCGCCGTGAAGTCGTTTCTTTCCGGCACGCTCGCCGACCTGCGGGATCCCGAAACGCTCCCCGGCGTGCCCGACGCCGCCGACCGGGTTCTCGCCGCCGCGCGGGCCGGCCGGAAGATCGTCGTCTACGGCGACTACGACGCCGACGGCATGTGTGCCACCGCGATCCTGATGGGCTGCCTCGACGCGCTCGACGCGCAGGCCTCGTGGTACGTGCCCGACCGGCTGGAAGAAGGCTACGGGCTCAACGCCGGTGCGCTCGAGACGCTCGCCGCGCAGGGGGCGAGCCTCGTCATCACGGTCGATTGCGGAATCGCGAGCGTGGCCGAGGCGGTGCGGGCCCGCGAGCTCGGCCTCGAGTTGATCGTCACCGATCATCACACGCTCGCCGACACGCTGCCCGAGGCTGCCGTGCTCGTGCATCCGCGGCTGCCGGGGGCGGGCTACCCGTTCGGCGAGCTGTGCGGCGCGGGCGTGGCGTTCAAGCTCGCCTGGGCGATCGCCACGCGGGCCAGCGGCGCCAAGCAGGTGACGCCGCGGCTCCGCGAGATGCTGCTCAAGGGAATCGGCCTCGCCGCCCTCGGCACCGTGGCGGATGTCGTGCCGCTGCTTGACGAGAACCGGATCTTCGTGAGGCACGGCCTCGAGTGCCTGCGGCAGCGGGGCGGCCCGGGGCTCGCGCGGCTGATGGAACTGGCCAAGCTCCACGAGAAGTCGCAGCTCGATGCCGAAGACGTGGCGTTTCGGCTCGCCCCCCGGCTCAATGCGGCCGGCCGGCTCGGCCAGGCCGCCTGCGGGATCGAGCTGCTCACGACGTCCGATGCTACGCGGGCCGCGAGCCTTGCCAACTACGTGCACGAACTCAACGCGCAGCGGGAGACCGAGGAGCGGAGCATCCAGCTGGCCGCGGCGAAGCAGGCGAAGGAGCGGTTCGACACCGACCGCGATGCGGCGCTCGTGCTGGCCGACCGCGGCTGGCATGCGGGAGTGATCGGCATCGTGGCGGGACGGCTCGCCGAGCGGTTCCATCGACCGGTGGTGATGATCTCGCAGGATCCGTTGCAAGGCCGGCCCGCGCGGCGGCGAGAACCCGGTCGGCGGCGTCGGGCACGCCGGGGAGCGTTTCGGGATCCCGCAGGTCGGCG
>JBJTIE010000069.1:0-2238 GCA_046094845.1 Planctomycetaceae bacterium
AGCGTGGGCTGCGGCGTGTCGGCCCTCGCCCACCGGGCCAACGCCCCGACGGTGCTGCGGCGGGAGGCGCTCGACTCGGGGCCGGCCCGGGGGGGACGCGGGGGCATCTGCTTCGGATCACCCCGACCCTGTGCCGTGGAGAAGGCCGTGGCGGCCAATGCCTCCGCCGTTCGGGAATGGGATTCCAACGGCACCAACTTCGGCTCCGACGTCGCGAAGGGGCGAACGGCCGGGGAGTTCGGCCACAACGACTTTTATCCGGTCGCCGTCGCGGCGGCCCGTGAGGCAGGGCTCGACGGCGATGCCACGCTCCGGCTGATGCTGCTCATCGACGAGATCCGCGGCCGGCTCGCGGAGGTGTTCGCGCTGCGCACGTACGCGATCGACCACGTGCATCACGGCACGGTGGCCTGCGCCGCAGCCTACGCCGCCGCCCTGGGAGGCACCGAGGACCAGATCGAGTCGGCGATCGGGATGGCCGTGGCCCACTACGTGCCGTTCCGGGCCATTCGTGCCGGTCACCAGCTCTCCGACTCGAAGGGCGCCTCGGCGGCGCTCGCGGCGGAGGCGGCCGTGATGTGTGCCCGTCGGGCCCGCGCTGGATTTCTGGGCCCGCGGGACGTGTTTCGCAACCCGCTGGCGATCTACCGCCTCAACACGCGGTGTCCCGATGGCGAGAGCCCGTTCGACCTCGAACTGGGCGTGGCGGGCGACGCCTTCGCGATCAACGCGATGCACTTCAAGCTCGGCCTCTACGAGCACCAGTCGGCCGGCGCCCTTCAGTCGCTCGTCGATCTCTTCGCCGCCCACCCGGCCTTGGCGACGGACCTCGACGGCATCGATCGAATTCGCGTGCGAATCTACGAGCCTGCGTATTCGATCATCGCCGATCCGGCCAAGCGGACTCCGACGACACGGCAGTCGGCCGATCACTCGCTCCCGTTCATCCTTGCCCGCACGCTCCTCAAGGCCCGCGAGGCCGCAGGTCGTGGCGACCCGCTCGGCTGGGAGTCGCTCATGCTCCTGCCCGACGACTATGCAGCCGACATGATCGCGAGCGGCGCCGTCAAGCGGCTGATCGAGCGGATCGAGATCGAGCACGGCGGAGCCGAGTACGACCGGCTCTACCCCGAGGGCATTCCCACGAGCGTGGCCGTCGATCACGCGCGACGGGGCACGCTCGGGGGTGAGCTCGTGCGCTTTCCGCTGGGCCACGCCCGGTCGGATGCCGCCCGCACGGCGGCCGTGGTCGAGCTCAAGTTCGCCCGGCTCGTCTCCGGCGCCGTCACCGATCCCGCCGCGTTGCGACAGCGGATCCGGGTGGCTGGCCGCACCCCCGTCGAGATTGCGGAACTCTACGCGTTTCCAATTCAGGGATTGGACGCCGGCTGATGCGTTTCCCATTCACCGGCGTGATTCCGGTCGACAAGCCGTCGGGCGTGTCGTCGCGGCGGGTGGTCGACGTGATGGCCAGGGCCCTGGGCACGAAGGCGGTGGGCCATGCCGGCACGCTCGACCCGCTCGCCTGCGGCGTCGTCGTGGTCTGCGTGGGGCATGCCACGAAGCTGGTGGACTACGTGCATGCCACGCCGAAGCACTATCGGTCCACGTTTCTGCTCGGCCGATCGAGCCCGTCGGACGACTTCGAGACCGTGATCGAGGCAGAGATCGATCCAGTGCGGCCGAGCCGGGACGAGATCGAGCGGGCGCTCGCCGGGTTCCGCGGTGACATCCGCCAGCGGCCCTGCGACTACTCGGCCGTCCATGTCGACGGCAAGCGGGCCTATCGGCTCGCGCGGAAAGGACGGCCCATCGAGCTTGCGGCGAAGCCCGTGCGGATCGACCGGCTGGAGATCACGGAGTATGACTGGCCCCGGCTCGGACTCGACATCGAATGCTCGTCGGGCACGTTCGTGCGGGCGATCGGCCGCGATCTGGCGGCGACGCTCGGCACGACCGCCGTGATGGAGTCGCTCCTCCGCACGGGCTTCGCCGCAAGCTCGATGGGCCGTCCTTTCCGCGCGAGTCGATAGGCCCGTTTGCCGTCGACATGGACGGCCGAGTAGTCGCAGGGCCGCTGGAGGATGCCACCGCGGAACCAGGCGAGCGCCCGCTCGATCTCGTCCCGGCTCGGACTCGACATCGAATGCTCGTCGGGCACGTTCGTGCGGGCGATCGGCCGCGATCTGGCGGCGACGCTCGGCACGACCGCCGTGATGGAGTCGCTCCTCCGCACGG
>JBJTIE010000070.1:0-11685 GCA_046094845.1 Planctomycetaceae bacterium
CGTGATTGGCTGTCAGGCGGCCGTGTGCAGACTGCCAGTCTGCACCTACACGGGAATCAGGCCGCGGGCGAGCGGGCGCGGAACCATTTGCCGGCGGGGCCGGCGAGGAGGGCGGGCAGCACCACGAGATCACCGATGAGCGCGGCCCACACGAGAAGCGAAAGCATCCAGGCGAACCGCCGCGTCGGGGCGAACGAACTGGCGGCGAACACGAGGATGCCGAGGCCACAGACGATCGCGCTCTGGGCGAGCGCGGTGGCGGCATGACGGTAGGCATCATGCACGGCGGCGGTGCGGACGGCAGCCGGAGCAGGGGCTGCCCGTGACGTGGTCGCCGCCGCTACGTCGGCCCCGCCGCGGGCAAGACCGCGGCGGAAGAACGTCAGAAAATGAAACGTGCCGTCCACCGCCATGCCGAGCGCGATCGAGGCCGTCATCGTGCTGCCGATGTCGAGCGGCAGACGCACCCAGCCTAGGAGACCGAAGAGCAGGATCATCGGGAACACGTTCGGAATCATCGCCACGAGCCCCGCGCTCGCGCTCCGCTCCACGACCATCATCACGCCGGTGATCACCACGCACGCCGACACGAAGCTCGAAAAGAGATCGCCAAGCAGCGTCTTCTGGATGGCGTTGATCAGCGGGAGCACGCCCGTGCAGTCGGCGGCGACGCCCGCACCACTGCCACCATGAGTCGCCACGATCGGATCGACCACCGACTGCACCCGCTTCAAGAACTCGCCGTAGTCGAGGCCAGCGAGAGCCGATGCCCGGGCCGTCACCCGCCAGAGCTGCTCGCCATCCGCCTCGCGGATCAGGCTCATGTCGGCCAGCTGCGTGAGGTTCGATTCGAGCCTGCGGGCCACCGCCGCCTTCTGCACGGCCCCGCGCAGGCCCGAGGCCTCGGGGAGATCGGGCAGGAAGAGCGCCGCCGACGTGAGGCCGCTCACGCCCGGCAACGTTTCGAGGGCGGCGCCGACCTCCCGCACGATGTCGAGCCGCTCCGCGGGCCGCAGCGATGACGACTCCCGAAACCGCACCACCACTTCGATCGGCGCCAAGGGTCCGATGCGCTCCTCCAGCCAGCGGTAGTCACGGAATACCGCCGACTCCGACGTGAAGAGCGTGTCGATGCCGACCGACGCCCGAATCTGCGGCACACCGACGCCGGCCACCGCGAGGGCGACGAGCGCCGTGGCCGTGATCGGCATGGCCCGCCGCACGACCCTGTCGGCCAGCCACGACGGCCCTACCGACTCGGCAGCAGCATGATCGGCACGCCCGCGGATCGGCCAGCGCTCGAAGATGCCGGGCACGATGAGAAAGAGCACCGCGAGCGTGGCGACGACGCCGAAGGCGGCATGAAATCCAAACACGCGGATCGGCTCGAGCTCGCTCACGATCAGCGAGAGCAGGCCGAGCGCCGTCGTGCCGGCCGACAGGCTGCAGGGCACCCAGCCGAGGGCGATGGCTCGGGCAGCCACGCCCCGCCGCGGCCCCGTCTCGGCAGCCTCGACGAGATAGTTCACCAGATGAATGCCCCCCGAGACGCCGAGCGTGAGCACGAGCAGTGGCATCACGATCAGCACCGGATTCATCCGGTCGCCCCAGGCGTGCAGCGACCAGAAGCAGACGCCCACGCAGAGCAGCGACAGCACGAACACGAGCAGGGCATACCGCACCGACCGCAGCGACCACCAGGTGAGCGCGAGGATCACGGCCGCAGCCGGTGCGCCGTAGAGCCGGAGGCTGTCGCCGCTCGCCTCATCCACCACGACGTTCTCGATGACGGGACCGGCAAGGTGAAGATCAGACGCACGTGAAGTCGCCGTCTGCAGCAGCGTGTCACGGATCCAGGCGACGGCCCGCCGGCGATCGAAGAGGCCTTCCTGCGTGAACGGAATCACGATGCAGGTCGTCTCGCCGTCGGGCCCCACCAGCATGCCCCGCAGGCGATCGATCGCCGTCTCGCGGTCGAGCGACAAGGGAGCCGCCGTCAGCCGCTCGAGCACGGTCGAGCCCGCCACGATCGGCTCGAACCAGGGCCTCCCCTGTGGGTCGCGGGGCGCGGCCGTGCCGCTGGCCGCGGCGATGAACCGGTCGATGGCGGGCGCACCGAGCGTGCAACCAGGCCACGACGCCACCACGACGTCGCCGCTTTCAAACCGGCTCGTGAACTGCTGGTAGGCCTGCCGGGGCGGGAAGGTCGCCGGCACCCACTCGATCGGCGTCGTCGAATCGGCCCCCATCACGGCGATGGCCGCCCGGATGATGAACGGCACCGCACAGGCCAGGAGGCCGAGCGTGATGAGACTGATGAGCAGCAGACGGGAGCCGGATGCCGCCGGAACGCCAGCCTGGGAGTCGGGAGGGGTCATGCGGTCCGTGCGGTGGGATCGGCGGCCTGCCAGAGAGACGGCATGATACCGTAATGACCAGTAGGCCCGTGACGAAGTGACGCGTCTCGCTTATGAACCGGAATCCATCTCGACTGCAGGCTTTCCTCCGCGGCCTCGCGGTCCGCTGCCCGCGGTGCGGCCAGGGCCGACTGTTCCGCGGCTGGTTTCGGATGCACGACGGCTGCTCGGCCTGCGGACTCACGTTTCGCCGCGAGCCGGGCTTCTACCTCGGCTCCATCTACATCAACTACGGCGTGACCGTGATCCTCACGGGCCTGCTCTACGCCGCGCTCGTGCTGGGGCTGGGGCTGCCGCAGCAGGCGGCGCTCGGCGCCTGCCTCGTGATGGCCGTGATTTTTCCGCTGGCCTTCTTCCGGCAGGCGCGGAGCCTGCTCCTGGCGATGGATACCGCGGTGAACCGTCACCAGTCGCAGTCGGCCGACACATCCGCAACGACCGACGCCACGGCGCTCAGCCAGCAGCAGCTTGCCGATCTCTCCCGTGACGACGCGAGTGCCGGCTGCATGATGGGGATCGCGCTGGTGTTGATCGTTCTCTTCGGCCTGCTCATGGCCGGAGCGACACTCTACTTCACGATGATGACGCCGACGGCGAGCCTGCCGTCGGTGAAGTAGGGGTCGCCGCCGCCGTTGCGGCCCTCGCGGTGCCGGTGAAACCGATCCACCCAGTAGAAGCCGTCGAGCGTGCCCGAGGTGCGGGTATCGACGAGCAGCTTGTTTCGCTCGCTGTCGATGTCGGCACCGATCCGGTGCGTGATGCCGCCGGCCTCACGGCTGATCTCCACACGCTCGTCGAACGTGGCTGCACCGAGCCACAGGGGCTCGCCCTTGTCGTCCATCTCGGCCGACTTCCAGAACCGCACATGATGCCGCTGCTTCGGGCTGTCGCCCACGGGCTGCTCGAACGCATAGTCCTCCCGGCGGCCCCAGAGATAGAGGTCGCTGACCGGCGCGTGCGCATAGGGTTTGCGGAGCACGACGTCGGCGGCGATTCGCACCGACGTGCGGAGGGTGATGGGGTCGGCGGCATACCAGCCAGCGACGGCCAGCGCTCGATGCAGTTCCGTGTCGGTGCCAATGAAGGCCACGTTGACGGCGTCGCCCGGCCGGCCGTCCTTCGTGGCGGCCACCCGCGGGGCCCGCTCGAGCGCCGGATGACCGGAGATCATGCCGGCGAGCGTGCCGTCGGGCGGCTCGGCGGCGCAGGGGCGAGTCACGAGGCATGCCGCGAGCACCAGCCAGGGCAGGGGAGAGGCGGCCGCACGGGCAAAACGACGAAGCATGGCGGTTTCTCCGGGGCGGGACGGTAGCAACCGCCTGGCAGGGCCTCAAGATCGGCACGGGGGTGTTGCGCCGGGCCGCCGGCTGCGGTTTCTCCATCAGCCGGCGGGTGCCGGTTCCCACGCTTCCAGGAACACCCATGCTCGGCTCCTCTGCATCCACCGCTCCGACCTGGATGGCCCGGTGGCTCATCGCGGCCGGCATCTACAACCTGGCCTGGGGCGGGCTCACCGTTCTGCACCCCCGCTGGCTCTTCGACCTCACGGGGCTCGACCAGCCCAACTACCCGTTCATCTGGCAGTGCGTTGGGATGATCGTGGGCGTCTACGGGATCGGCTACCTGGCCGCGGCGAGCGATCCGTTTCGCCACTGGCCGATCGTGCTCGTGGGGTTCCTCGGAAAGATATTCGGACCGCTGGGCTACGTGATGGGCGTGTTGCAGGGAGACGTGCCCGTCGGCTTCGGAGCCACGCTTCCCACGAACGACATCATCTGGTGGGTGCCATTCGGCCTGATCCTTTATCATGCCGCGCGGGCCCACGGCTTCGGTGGCATTCGCGCGACCGCCGGTGAGGTCAGGCAGCGACGGGCCGCGGCATCGTGACGCTCACGGAATTTGTGCTCGCAGCGCAGGCCGTTGCATCGGCTGCCATGTGTGGCCTGATCTGGTTCGTGCAGATCGTCCACTATCCGCTTTTCGCCCGGACCGAAGGTGAGGGGTCCAAGGTCTTCGCCGATGACAATCAGGCCCGTACTGCCCGGGTCGTGATTCCGTTCATGCTCGTCGAGGGCCTCACGGCCGCGGCTCTTGCCTGGTCGCCACCACCGGGCCTGCCTCGCTGGCTCACGATTGCCGGGCTCGTGCTCGTGGTCGCACTCTGGCTCTCGACCGCGATCGTGCAGGTGCCGCTCCACGCCCGGCTCGCGCGGGAAGGGCATGCCGCCGACACGGTGGACGCGCTCGTCCGGTCGAATTGGCTGCGGACGCTGCTCTGGTCGCTACGGGCCGCGCTGGCCGTTTGGATGCTGGTGGCGGCGGCATAGCCGGATCGAATGTCAGCCGCCGTCGGCCAGCGCCCGCGCCACGAAGATGTCGGCGGCGATGGCCGCCTCCGAGAGGAGCGTGTAGTTGTCCGAAACCGCATGGATTCGGCGGGCCAGGTCGGCGTCGAAACAGCGGAGCACGAGCCGGAGCGATCCGCCCGGCCGGCGTGCCTCGGCCACCGACTGGGCCGTGAGACCGATCTCGAGATTCAGGGCGTCGTTGCTCGTGCAGGCGATGAGCGCCCGGGCCCGCTCGATGCCGGCGCGGTGCAGGATCACCGGCCGCGTCGCATCCCCCACGATCACCGGACACCGTGGGTTCGTCTCCCGGTGAAGCTCGTCGTCGGCCGTGGGATCGATCACCACGACGTGGCTGCCGCGGTCGTAAAGGTCACGGGCCACGGCCGTGCCGACGGCCCCCAGGCCGCAGACCACCACGTGATCCCGCAACCGTCGGGCACGAAACTCGTTCCGCAGCCGGTCGGCGGTGCCCGTCACCACGAACACGGCCAGGAGCGATGCCGTGACGGCGATCAGGAGCACGCCGGCGAACATCAGCCCCACACCGAACAGCTTCACCCAGGCGGGAGCCTCGAGCAGGTTGATGTCGCCGAAGCCGACCGTCGTGACGACCGTCGTCGCGAAGTAGGTGGCGTCGATCCACGACAGGCCGAGCGCGTGCCGAAAGACGACGATCGCCGTGGCATAAATGCCCACGAGCAGGAGCGGGATGGCGAAAAACTCGGTGCGGATCGGCCGCCTGGGCAGGGGCGCTCCGCGAGCGGCGGATGGGAGCGGCCCGGCGGCGGAGGGGGCTGCGAGCGCCGCCTCGACGAACGAGTCGGCGGCCAGATCGGCCGGTGCGAGGGCCGCGGCGATGCCGAAGTCGGCCTCGAACCGCCGTGACAGACGCGCCTGCGAATGCCGCATCACGACGCGGACGTGCGGCGATTCGCCGCGAATCTCGAGCGCCGTCTCCAGGTTGTCGACGTCGCTGGCGCCGGTGAGCACCACGGCCTGGGCGCAGGCGACGCCGGCGTCACGGCGGGCCGACGGCGTGCGAAAGTCCCCCATGACCATCCGCGCACCGGCCGCGGTGGCGCGGTCGATCCGCTCCGGGCTCGTGCGGTCGTCGGAGATGACGGCGACTGCGCAGCCGCAGCCGCGCAACGCCTCCACCACCTGGAGGCCGAACCGACCGAGACCACAGACGACGACGGCGGGCATGGCGGGGAGTATACGCGGCCTGCGCGGCCCGGGGGCATGCGATCACCGCGTCAGGCGATGCCGATCACGTCGCGCATCGAATACAGGCCCGCCGGCTTGCCCACGAGAAACCGGGCGGCGGCGAGCGCGCCCCGCGCGTAGCAGTCGCGATTGGTGGCCCGGACGTTCACGGAGAACGACTCCCCCTCCATGCCGAACAGGATCGTGTGCTCGCCCGGATTGTCACCGGCGCGAACGGCGTGGTAGCCGATCTCGTCGGCGGGGCGGCCGCCGGGACGGCCCTCGCGACCGTGGACGGACCGCGTCTGCCCCATCGCCTCCTGCACGATCGCCCCGAACTTGAGCGCCGTCCCGCTGGGGGAGTCTTCCTTGTGACGATGATGGCACTCGATGATCTCGACGTCGGTGCGGCCGCCCACGCGATGCAACAGGCCGCCGGCCCGCCCCACGAGGTCCATGGCGACGTTCACCGCGAGGCTCATGCTCGGCGACTGCAGGATCGGGATCGTCCGCGCTGCGGCCGCGATCGCACCCCGCTCTCGCTCCTCGAGGCCGGTCGTGGCCACGACGAGCGGCAGCTTCGCCGCCACGCACCTCGCCACGATGCCCGCCACCGCCTCGGGCAGCGAAAAATCGATCGCCACGTCGGCCGGGCAACTCCAGGCATCGCTCACCACGACGCCCGCGGCGGGCAGGCCGGCCAGCACGCCCGCGTCCACACCGCTCCGCGGATGGCCGGCCCGCTCGATCGCGGCGACGAGTCGCCACGGCGGCGTGTCGGTCGCGGCGCTGGCGACCACCCGCTGACCCATCCGTCCCGCGGCCCCATGCACGACGAGCCGCAGCGGTTCAGCCATAGAGATCGATCGCCTGGACGATCTCGTCGAGCCGATTGCCCACGCTCACGGAGCGATTGGCGAAGCTCGCCCGGCTCACGCCACGGCTGCCGAGCACCTCGTTGAAGAGCTTCTGGTCGGTGGTGTGGTAGGCGACGGTGGCTGTGGGGTCCTTGAGCTGATGCCCCGTGAGGATGCAGACCACCCGTTCGTCCCTGCCGATCACGCCCTCCGCCACGAGCTGCTTGGCGCCCGCCACGCTGGCGGCGCTGGCCGGCTCGCAGCCGAGGCCACCGGCGCCCACCTGGGCCTTGGCGTCGAGAATCTCCTGCTCGCTCACCTCGCGAACGACGCCGTCACAGACCTCGAGGGCCCGCAGGCACTTGTTGAGGTTCACCGGCCGGTTGATCTCGATCGCACTGGCGATCGTGTCGGCCCGCTTCTTGTCGCGGTCGAGCTCGTCGTAGTAGTGACAGGCAGGGGAGAGATCGGCCCGGCCGCCATCCCACCGCAGGCCGCGGCGGGTGTAGAGCTCGTGGAGCGTGTTGGCGCCGGCGGCGTTGATCACGGCCAGCCGCGGGATGCGGTCGATCAGCCCGAGCTTCCGCAGTTCGGCGAACGCCTTGCCGAAGGCGCTCGAGTTGCCGAGGTTGCCGCCGGGCACCACGCTCCAGTCGGGCACCTCCCAGCCGCGCGACTCGAGCACCCGGAACATGATCGTCTTCTGCCCTTCGAGCCGGAAGGGATTGACGCTGTTCACGAGATAGATGCCGAGCTTGCCGGAGACCTCCTTCACGCGGGCCATCGCGTCGTCGAAGTCGCCGGCGATCTGGATCGTGAGGGCCCCGTAGTCGAGGGCCTGGGAGAGCTTTCCGTAGGAGATCTTGCCGGAGCCGATGAAGATGATGCCCCGCATCAGCCGCGTGACGGCGCAGTAGACGGCCAGCGATGCGCTCGTGTTGCCCGTCGAGGCACACGCGGCGCGGCGGGCCCCGATCATGCGGGCGTGGGTGAACGCCGCCGACATGCCGTTGTCCTTGAACGAGCCCGAGGGATTGAGGCCCTCGTACTGGAGGAACAGCCGGCCGTTGTCCACGCCCACGTAGCGGGCCACGCCGTCCGATGGCGGGCACATCGTCTGCCCCTCGCCGATCGTGACAACCGATTCCCGCGGGGCGTAGGGGAGCAGCTCGTGAAACCGCCACACGCCGCTGAAGGCGAGCGGGTCGCTGCGTCGCATCCACTTCCGCTCGAAGACCTCGAACGAGGTGGGGGGCCGCAGCCGATCCCAGTCGTATTCGACGTCGAGCAGATTGCCGCACGACGGGCAACTCGTCAGCACCTCGTCCACGGAGTACGTGGCCCCACAGGCAGGCGAAATGCACTGCTGGAAGGCCAGGTCGGTGTGGGCAAGAACGGACAACGAACGCACTCCTGGCAGCGGCGGCCTCCCGGACGGGCCGTCGGCTGACACGCTGCTCTCTATCGTCAAAAGCTATCGATAAAAGGTAGGTTGCCGCATTCGGGCCAGCAAGCGGCTTCCCCGGCAGCAGCCACCCCACGGCTGGATCGGCTGCCAGTTTGACAGCCCAACGAGCTCTGGGTACCCTCCAAGTTTCGGCCGGTCGCTGGCGGAACTCGCGACGGCCCGTGCGGAACACGCTTCGGGAGGGCTGACACCGATGAAGGCGGCAGACGTAAAAGTGTTCAAGACGGCCCTGGAGTCGCTCCGGGCCCGGCTGCGCGGCGACGTGTCGACGATGGCCGACGCCGCCCTGCGGAAGACCCGCTCGGAGGCCAGTGGTGATCTTTCCAGCATGCCGATCCACATGGCCGACATCGGCTCCGATGCCTTCGAGCAGGAGTTCACGTTGACGCTGATGGCGAGCGAGGAGGGCACGCTGGAACAGATCGAGCACGCCCTCGACCGCATTCGCGCGAAGACGTACGGCACCTGCGAGGACTGCAACGGCGTGATCGCCAAGAAGCGGCTGGAGGCGATCCCGTTCGCCTCGCTGTGCATCCGCTGCGCCGAGAAGCAGGAGCAGGGCATCGGCGGCCGGCCGCGGCAGCCGCGTTAGTCTCCCGAGCGACACGGATGTCGGACGCCTTACTTTCCGTCGGACGATCAGCGATCCGATCGTGGATCGCGTTTCTCGCCTTGGCGGCGGTGGCTGCCGGCGTCGATCTCGCCACGAAGTCGATCGCGTTCGCCCGCCTCGGCATGCCGGGCGTGGGCCCGCGGCACGACCTCATTCCGGGCGTGCTGATGCTGGAGACCAATCTCAACGAGGGCGCGCTCTTCGGCATGGGGCAGGGGCTCGGCCTCGCCTTTGCCGGCGTGTCGGTGCTCGCGATCGCCGGCATCCTGGCCATGATGGCCAGACAGACGACCCGCGATGACGCGATCCTGGTGACAGCGCTGGGCCTGATCGTGGGGGGCATTGTCGGCAACCTCTACGACCGCCTCGGACTCCCGGGCCTGACCTGGCACGCCCCGGCCGAGCGGATTGGCGAGCCCGTGCGGGCGGTTCGTGACTGGATCCATTGCGTGCTGCCGGGTGTCATCGATTGGCCGATCTTCAATCTCGCCGACACGTGGCTCGTGATCGGAGCGGGGCTGATCCTCCTCGCCTCGCTGCGGCCGACGCCGGCCGCGCCAGAGGGCCCATCCGCATGACCACGCCCTGGCCCGGAGGTCCTTCCGACGCCGCGATCGGCCAGCGCCTGGCCGTCGCGCTGGAGGCCACGCGACTCGCCGCTGCCGACACACTCCGCTGGTTCAACGACCCGAGGCTCGTGATCGACACGAAGGCCGATGCCTCGCCCGTGACGCAGGCCGACCGCGCCGCCGAGGCGATCCTTCGGAGTCAGTTGCTCGGGGCGTTTCCCGCCGACGCCTTTCTCGGCGAGGAAACGGGGGCGACGCCGGGCACGTCGGACTATGAGTGGATCGTGGATCCGATCGACGGCACGAAGTCGTTCATTCGGGGCGTGCCGCTTTACGCCACGCTTGTGGGCTGCCGGCGGGCGGGGCAGGGGGTGCTGGGCGTGATCGCGATCCCAGCGCTCGACGAGGTCGTGTATGCGGCCCGCGGTGGCGGCGCTTGGCACGTGCGAGGTCAGACTCCCGCCGTCGTCGCCCGTGTGTCAGCGCGGGCGACGCTCGCGGAGTCGCTCGTCTGTTCGAGCGACTTCACGTCGTTCGCCCGGTGGAGCGGCGGCCGGGAGGCGGGTGATGCCGCCCGCGGGCGGGTCGAGTCGGCCTGCGGGGTCGTCCGCACCTGGGGCGATGGCTACGGCTATCTGCTCGTGGCGACGGGCCGGGCCGACGTGATGATCGACCCGCTCCTGAACGCCTGGGACGCCGCCGCCGTCGAGACGGTGGTGACCGAAGCGGGCGGCCGGTTCAGCGACTGGCGTGGCCGCGCGTGCATCGAGTCCGGCGACGGCGTGGCCACGAACGGCCTCGTCCACGACGCCCTGTTGCGCTGCCTGCCGCCGGCGACGTAGCTCCTGTCCATCCTCGATCCGGCCACGGATCGCAGGCAGACGGCGGTCCGCACCTCCTCGCTGCGATGCGCATATTGACGTCCCCCGCGACCGACAATACACATATCTTATATGTTTGATGTCCTTCAGCCTCTGGAATCACGCCCATGACCGCCCGCCGGGCCTCTTCGACCGCTCCCGAAACGCGGTGGCGATCTCTGCCCGGTCGCCCGCCCCTCGTCGATCACGTCGTCGGCGAGGTGCGGCAAGCCATCGCGCGGGGCGACTACCCCGTGGGCAGCGAGTTGCCCGCGGCCGAGAAGCTCGCCGACGGCTTCGGCGTCTCGATGACCGTGATCCGCGAGGCGATGCGGGTGCTGCGGTCGCAGGGGCTCGTCGAGGTGTTTCAGGGCAAGCGACCGCTCGTGGCGGCGACCGATTCGACGGCCGCCGTCTCGCTCCTCGCCCAGTCGCTTGGACGGGCCGGCCGCATGCAGGACCTGATGCAGGTGCGATGGGTGCTGGAGGTGGCCATCGCGGCGATCGCCGCGGAGCATGCCACGCCCGCGCATCTCACCCGACTGGCAGCCGCGGTGGACGAGATGCGCGACGGCACGACGATCGATCGGCAGGTCGATGCCGACGTGCATTTTCATCGCGTGCTCGCCGAGGCCACGGGCAACCCGCTGTTTCCGATCCTGATCCAGTCGCTGGAGAATTTGCTGCGCGAGTTCCGCGGACTGACGATCGAAGCCAGGGGCGTGCGGTCGGGCATCAAGGAGCATGCCGCCGTGCTCGAGGCCGTGAAGGCACGGAATCCGCAGGCGGCGCGGGAGGCGATGATCCTTCACATGAAACTGGCCGAGCAGACGCTGCGCAAGGTGGCCCCGAAGCAGGTGGTGCCGAAGCGCCGCTGATCCCGGGCCTGCCTGACGAGGAAGCCATGAATCATCTGACTGCTCCGACCACGCTGCGTGAGGCCGCGGGCGTCGGCCTGTGGCTGTGCGGCGTCCTGGCCTCGGCGGCCGGGCCCGACTACGCCCGCGACGTGCAGCCGATCTTCGCGAAGCACTGCTACTCCTGCCATGGCCCCGACGACCAGACGAGCAGCTACCGGCTCGACGTCCGTGACGTCGCGCTCAAGGGGGGCGACAACGGCGAGGCTGCGATCGTGCCGCACAAGTCGGCCGAGAGCCCGCTGATCCGGCACGTCGCCAATCCCGATCCCGCGCTGCGGATGCCCCCCGGCGACAGCGACGTGCCGCCGCTCTCGGCCGAGCAGATCGCCACGCTCAAGGCCTGGATCGACGCCGGCCCGGCCTGGCCCGACGAGTTTGCCGGCTCGACCGACGCACGGGCTTCCAGGCCCAGTGGTCCATGCGGCCG
>JBJTIE010000071.1:0-5785 GCA_046094845.1 Planctomycetaceae bacterium
AATGTGACCTACGCTTGTCTTGATGACTCCACCCACCCAGGCCGATGCACGCTGGCCGCGGCCGCTCAAGGCGGTCGTGTCGGTTCTCAACGCGGTCGACCTCGCCGCCGTGATCGTGCCGCCGCTGGCAGGACCACCCCCGGCCAGCGGCCTCGCCGGCCGACTCATGCAGCCGCTCCGGCCGCTCGTCGGCGTGTTGTATCTCGGCCACGGCTACCGGTTCTTCGCCCCCGATCCTGGCCCCGGTCATTCGATCCGCTGGACGATGCAGTTCGCCGACGGCTCCACTCGCTCGGGTTCGATCCCCGACCGCGACGGCGACTGGCCGCGACTCCTCTACCACCGACGATTCATGGTGGCCGAGAAGATCGCCCCCCTCGTGCCGCCGCCAGACGCGCCCGAAGGCGTGCGGTTCGCGGCCCGCCAAGACTGGCAGCCGCTCGTGAAGGGCGTGGCGGGGAATCTTCTCGCCACGCACGGCGGCACGCAGGTGCGGCTCGAGATGGTCGAGCATTTTTTGCCGGGCCCCGAGGACGTCATTCAGCAGAAGACGGAGCCTGATTTCGTCACGCCCCTCGGCACCTACGCCCGCGTGAAGGGCAGGGGACCATGACGCAGCACCAGCGTGCCACGGCCTCGTCAGATCCGACGTCCGAATCCTGGGCCGGCGACTGGCTTCGGTCGTGGAACGCGTTCTGGTTCACGCCGGCCGACCCGCTCCCGCTGGCGGTCGTGCGGATCGCCACCGGCCTGCTGCTCGTCTGGTCATGCTGCGTGTGGCTCCGCGATCCTGACGCCTTCTTCGGCCCCGGCGGCTGGCTGCCCGCCCACCAGGTCTGGCGGATGAACGACCAGCCCTGGCAATGGAGCTGGTACTTCGCCGCCTCGTCTCCCACCGCCGTCCGCGTGCTCATCGGCATCACGCTCGCCTCCGCCGTGCTGCTCACGCTCGGGCTCGCCACCCGGCTGGCAGCGGTGGTGGCGCTGGCGGGCCTCGTCAGCGCGGCCAACCGCACCCCGCTCAACGTGTTCGGCCTCGACGACACACTCGGCCTGCTGCTGATCCCGCTCGTGGTGGGGCCGGCCGGGGCCTGCCTCTCGCTCGACCACCGGTTCGGACTCACCACGGCGACGCCCTCGGTCGGGGCGGCCATCGCCCTGCGGCTGCTTCAGGTGCAGCTCTGCGTGGTCTATTTCTTCTCCGGCTGCGGGAAAATGTTCGGCGCCAGCTGGTGGGAGGGGACGGCGATCTGGGGTGCCGTCGCCAATTCGCAGTACCGCACGCTCGACCTTACCGGGCTGGCCCGGCACCCGCTTGTGACGAACGCCCTCACGCTGGGTACGCTGTTCTGGGAGGTCGCCTACCCGGCCGTCGTCTGGCCGCGGCTCACCCGCCGGCTCGCGCTGGCGATGGCCGTGGTCGTGCACCTGGGCATCGGCCTCGCGATGGGCATGCTGGAGTTCGGCCTGGCCATGATCACGGCCAACCTCGCCTTCGTGCCCGCCGCCACCTGGCGGTCCCTCGCCCGTTCCTGCCTCACGTCCCCATCTCGTCCCGCCGCACGTCTTCCCGACAGGTCATCCGCAGGTTCTTCATGATCGACACGCTTGCAGTGGTCGGCGCCACCGGCGCCGTGGGCCGAATCATCGTCGACATGCTCGTGGCCCGGACGTTTCCGGCGCGGCGGATCAAGCTGCTCGCCTCGGCGCGGTCGGCCGGCAAGCCGATGACGGTCGGCGGCACGAGCTTCGATGTGGAAGAGATGCAGCCCGAGTCGTTCGCCGGCGTCGACATCGCCATCGGCAGCACGCCCGACGAGGTGGCGGCCGAGTTCGTGCCGTGGGCGGTGGAGCGGGGCACGGTGGTCGTCGATGAGAGCGCCTTCTACCGCATGCACCCCGACGTGCCGCTCGTGATCCCAGAGGTGAACCCGGATGCGATCGCCACCCACAAGGGGATCATCGCCAGCCCCAACTGTTCGACCACGCAGATGGTGATGGTGATGAAGCCGCTGCACGACGCCGCGCGGGTGAAGCGGGTGATCGTGAGCACGTATCAGGCCGTGAGCGGCGCAGGCCTCGCCGCCACCGACGAGCTCAAGCAGGCCAGCCAGGGCTGGCTCGCGGGCACCGCCGAACCGCGACAGGTGTTTCCGCATCCCATCGCCGCCAACCTGATCCCGCAGATCGGCTCGCCGAAGCCCAATGCGTTCACGAGCGAAGAGATGAAGATGGTGCTCGAGACGCGGAAGATTCTCGGCGACGAGTCGATCCAGGTGAGCCCCACGTGCGTGCGGGTGCCCGTCGCCAACGGCCACAGCGAGTCGATCCTGATCGAGACGGAGAAGAAGCTCACGGCCGACGAGGCCCGGCGGCTGCTGGCCAGCTTCCCGGGCATCGTCGTCGTGGACGATCTCGGGGCGAAGCAGTATCCGATGCCGCGGCACTGCAGCGGTCGCGACGAGGTGTTCGTGGGCCGGATCCGCGAAGACATCTCATGCCCCACCGGCATCGCCCTGTGGTGCGTGTCCGACAACCTGCGGAAGGGGGCGGCCACCACCGCGGTGCAGATCGCCGAACTGCTCGCCACCCGCGGCGGGGCTCGCGCATGAGCCGCTTCGTCGGCGGTTTCCTCCAGCCGCGCCTGCAGCCATGACCAGGCGGATCGGCCTGCGGCTCGCCTACGAGGGCACCCGCTACTCGGGCTGGCAGATCCAGCCGGAGCGGCAGACGGTGCAGGGGAGTGTGACCGCGGCCATCCGCGAGGTGTCGGGCGAAGAGGTGCTCGTCCGCGGTTCGAGCCGCACCGACGCGGGCGTGCACGCCCTCGATCAGGTGGCGGCCTTCACGTGCGAGCGGGACTTCTCGGCGGACGTCTGGGGCAGGGCCCTCAATGCCACGCTCCCCGCCGACATCACCGTCGTGGCGTCGCGGGAGGTGGCCGCCGACTTCGATCCCGTCGCGGCGGCCCGCCGCAAGCGGTACCGCTATCGGATTCACGACGCCGTCTGGAAGCCCGTGCTCGCCCGGCCGTTCGTCTGGCGGTGGCGGGGCCGGCTCGACGCCTCGGCCATGCACGCGGCCGCGGCGGCGCTCGTGGGCGAGCACGATTTCACCAGCTTCGAGACGACCCCCTCCACACGCGTTTCGAAAGTGCGCACAATCCATGCTCTCTCGGTCTTCAGGCCCGCGCCTGCAGACGCACCCGGCGCCGCCGAGGTGTGGATCGAGGTCGAAGGGAACGGGTTCCTCCACAATATGGTGCGGATCATCGCCGGCTCGCTGGTGATGGTGGGCGCCGGCCGGAGGCCGCCCGAGTGGCTCGCCGAGGCGCTGGCGGCGCGATGCCGGCCGGCGGCGGGTCCGACGGCGCCCCCCGAGGGGCTCGTGCTCGTGCAGACAACGCTGGATTCAACCGCATGGCCAGACTCCCCGAACAGATCGGACCCTTGAAGCTCGTGCAGCAGCTGGGCGTCGGTCGCCACTGCCAGATCTGGGAGGCCCGCGACGGCGCGACGGCCCGGCCCGTAGCCGTGAAGGTGGTCGTGCCCGACATGGCGGCCGACCCGGTGCAACGCAAGCTGCTCACGCATGAGTTCAAGGTGCTCACGTCGCTCGACCATCCGACGGTGATCCGGGCCGACCGGGTGTCGGAGGAGGGGGGGCTGCCGCATCTCGTGCTGGAGCTGTTTCCCCACGCCAACCTCAAGAAGCAGATCGCGGGGGGCGTGGAGTCGCTCGCTCCGCGGCTGCAGCGGATCGTCACGGAGATGGCGCTGGCGCTCGATCATGTGCATGCCCGCGGCTGGGTGCACCGCGACGTGAAGCCCGACAACGTACTCGCGGCCGCCGACGGCCAGGTGAAGCTGATCGACCTGGCGATCGCGACGAGGTCTGCGGGCCTGTTGGGGAAGCTCCTCGGCGGCGGTACGAAGGCCCAGGGCTCGCCGAGCTACATGCCGCCGGAGCAGATCCGCGGCGAGGCACTCGACGCCCGCTCCGACATCTACTCGTTCGGCTGCGTGCTCTTCGAGCTGCTCGCGGGCCGGCCGCCGTATGCGGCTCCGACGGCCAACGAGATCCTCAACATGCACGTCTCGGCCCCGGTGCCCTCGATCAACGCGTTCAACCGCAACGCCACGACGAGCGTCTCGGAGTTCCTCCGGCAGCTGCTCGCCAAGAAGCCGTCGGCCCGTCCGGGCTCGATGAAGGAGGTGCTCAAGCAGCTCCGCAGCATTCGCCTCCTCGAAAGGCTCGGCTGACGGGGCTAAGGTGGCTCCCCGTAGTCCACATGCTCCGCATGTGGCCCACGGTCAAACCACCACAGGCCCGCACTATCTGCCTGTAGGTGGTGCCAACCTCCGACCAAATAGCCGGCCCCTCGGCCTCCAAGCCTCTTACCGCACACGGAGTGTGCGGACCACGGGCGGAGTGCGACGCTCACGGGCGCTCCCCACGTGCCCCTCCGTCTTCGCATTGACGCGGACGGGCCGGGCCGGGGAAAATCTCTGGCTCCGTCCCCGAACCCGCAAGGCGATCTCCGATGGCTGCCGGCCTGCATCGACTGCCGCTCGAAAAACCGATCTACCAGCTGGAGGACCAGATCGCGGCCCTGGAGGCGGCGCCGCTCGGCGGCCAACAGCAGGAGGAGCTGCGGCGGCTCAAGCGGGAGCTCGTCGAGGTGCAGAAGCAGGTGTTCAGCAATCTCGACCCGTGGCAGACGGTGGAGGTCTCGCGGCATCCCGACCGCCCGAAGACGAGCGACTACCTCGGGCTCGTATTCGATGAGTTCGTGGAACTGCACGGCGACAAGTGCTTCGGCGACGATCCGGCGCTGCTCACGGGGTTCGCGAAGCTCGATCAATACAAGGTGCTCGTGGTGGGCCACCAGAAGGGCAAGACTCTCGCCGAACGGCAGGCCTGTCATTTCGGCTGCGCCCATCCCGAGGGCTATCGCAAGGCGATGGGCAAGATGCGGATGGCGGCGAAGTATGGCCTGCCAGTGATCTGCCTGATCGACACGCCCGGCGCCTATCCGGGCGTCGGCGCGGAGGAGCGAGGCCAGGCCCAGGTGATCGCCGAGAGCATGTTCCTGATGGCCTCGCTCCCGGTGCCGATCGTGTGCGTGGTGATCGGGGAAGGGGGCTCCGGCGGCGCACTCGGCATCGGCGTGGGCGACCGCGTGGCGATGCTCGAGCATGCCTACTACAGCGTGATCAGCCCCGAGGGCTGTGCCGGCATCCTCTGGAAGAGCGTCGAGTTCAAGGCCGACGCCGCGCGGGCGTTGCGGTTCCGCTCCCGCGACCTCAAGGAGTTCGGTGTGGTCGATGCGGTGATCGAGGAGCCGGCCGGCGGCGCCCATCGTCATCCGCGGCAGATGGCCACCCGGCTCAAGACCTTTCTCTCCCGCAGCCTCCGCGAGCTCGTCGGCCAGCCGCGGGACGAACTCGTGGCAGCCCGCTACGAGAAGTTCCGCCGCATGGGCAAGTGGCTCGATCTGCCGGTCTGACATGAGTTCGCGGGCCAGCGACTGAATCAGCCGCCAGAAATTGCCGCGCGAAACTCTTTGATAAGGGCGGTCTCACCGCGGTCAAACCGACGGGCCACGAAGGCATCGATCAGCACCGTCGTCAGCCCGGGTAGCCCCACGCTCGACTCGATCGGCTCGTAACCGCCGCCGGCCAACGCGAGCATCGAGAGGCGAGTGCCATCGTGCCGCCAGACCTCCGGAACTCCCATCGCCGCAAATAGCTTCAGCTTGGCGATCGCCGACGACGTGATCTCC
>JBJTIE010000072.1:0-4881 GCA_046094845.1 Planctomycetaceae bacterium
GCCGTCGATCACGTGCCGCTTCAGGTGGAGAATCGGCAGCGTTCGTTTCTCCGAGCCCTCGCCGGCCCGCGTGAACGACATCAGCCCGTCCCCCTCCGCCACGTCGTTGCAGAAGACGACACCGCCGGCCTCGTGCTCCGACGCATTGGCCACCTTGCGGGCGAGTGATGCATGCTGGGATGCCTGATTGCCGTCGAACACACTGTGCGGATCGTCCTTCTGCGGCTCCTGGCGGAGCACGATAATCGCCCCCCCCTTCCCGCGATCGGGGAGCGACGCGTAGTCGTCGTAGCCCTCCTTCGGCGCAGTGATCCCGAAGCCGCCGAAGAGCAGCGGGAGGTCGAAGGCCCCGGAGCCACCGGCCGCCAAGGGCGTGAAATCCTCCCCGAGTACGAGCGGAATCCGCAGCGGGCTCCCCGACACATCGGGCGGTCCCACGATCTCGACGCTGTTGTCGGCCGCCGGACCGAGCGTAGCCTCGAGCGTCATCGCGAACGGCTGGAACGGCTCGTCACCGATCACCGTGGTGTCGAGGCCGAGGGTGGCGAACTGCCGGGCCACCCAGTCGGCGGCGGCGTCGATGCCCGCGGTGCCCGGGCCACGCCCCTCACGGTCGGCCGACGCCAGCCAGGTGACCGCCTCCCGGAGCCGCTCGCGGGCTGCCGCATCGACCGGACGCACCGCCGCCGGTGGCGGCACGGGCTCTGTCGCCACCGCGCCGCCACACACCGTCGCGATCACGCCGGCAACTCCACACCGCCACCGCCACCCTGCAGTCCGCAACATGCCTTCGCTCCGCATGGTCTCAGGCCGCCGCACGGCCTTCCCATGCAATTCTAGCCGCGGCTTTGCGGCGGACACCGCGTCTGCCAGAATCGGCCCAACGGAATTGCATCCCCGACCGGAGCCCTCGACGTGCCCGCGCTGTTCGTCATCCAAGGCAGAGACCGCGGCGCCCGCTACGACCTTGCCGGCCACGAGGGGGCGCTGACCATCGGCCGCGAGGCGGGCAACGCGATCCGCCTGGAAGACAGCGAGGTGTCGCGCCGCCACGCTGAAATCCGCCGCGTGGGCGACACGTTCGTGGTGGGTGATCTCAAGAGCTCCAACGGCACCTTCGTCAACGACCGCAAGGTGGAGCGGGCCGAACTCGCCAGCGGCGACCGGATCCGGGTCGGCCGTACCGTGCTCGCCTACGCCCGCGATGCCGACGCCGAGGAGGCGATCCGACTGGTCGACATCGTGCCGGCGACGAGCGAGATCGACGGCTCGCGGATCGTGCGGTCGATGCGGGAGGACGACTCGATCGTGATGGCGACCCCCGACGAGGGGCAGGGTCGCTGGCTGGCGAAGGCCCGCAGCAACGTGCAGGTGATGTATCGCACGGCGCTCGCCGTGAGCCACACCCTCGACATCGACGAACTGCTGGGCCGGATTCTCCAACTCGTGTCAGAGTGGGTCGAGGCCGACCGAGGCTGCATCATGCTCGTCGATCCCGAGACCCGCGAACTGCGGATCAAGGCCCGCCGCGATCGGACGGCCGCCGACCCCGGATCGATGGCGATCAGCCGCACGATCCTCGACTACGTGATGGAGCGGCGGGAGGGCGTGCTCACGAGCGATGCCCAGGATGACGACCGCTTCAGTTCGGGCGGCAGCGTGGTGCGAACGGGAGTGCGGGAGGCGATCTGCGTGCCGATGCAGGGCCGCTACGACGTCGTCGGCGTGATCTACGTCGACACGATCACGCCGCTGGCCGAGGTCGTCGGCGGCGGCCACCGTCGGTTCACCGACGAGCACCTCAAACTCATGATCGCCATCGGCCACCAGGCGGCGCTCGCCGTGGAAGACACCACCTACTACTCCGCGATGGTGCAGACGGAGCGGCTGGCCGCCGTGGGCCAGACGATCGCCACGCTCTCCCACCACATCAAGAACATCCTTCAAGGCCTCCGCGGCGGCAGCTACCTCGTGGAGATGGGCCTGGAGAGCGACGATCGCGCGGTGCTCCAGAAGGGCTGGGAGATCGTGCGGCGCAATCAAAACAAGATCGCGTCGCTCGTGATGGACATGCTCTCCTTCAGCAAGGATCGCGAGCCCGAATTCGTCGAGACCGACCTCGGCGGCCTCGTGGACGACGTGCTGGAAACGGTGCAGCAGCGGGCCGACGAGGCGGGCGTGACGATCCGCCGCGAGGTGCCGGAGGGTCTTCCCCGCGTGATGCTCGATCCCGAGGCGATGTCGCGGGCGATCCTCAACGTGGTGACCAACGCCCTCGACGCGGTGGAGGAGCGATCCGACGGCGTCGTCACGGTCGCCGCGGCGGTGGACGTGGAGTCCCGACTCGTGCGGATCGCCGTCGTCGACGACGGGCCCGGCATGTCACCCGAAACGCTGGCGGAGATCTTCAACCTCTTCGTCTCGACGAAGGGCGCCCGGGGCACCGGCCTCGGGCTGACGGTGAGCCGCAAGATTCTCCACGAGCATGGCGGCGACATCCGGGCCACGAGCGTCGCGGGGGCGGGCAGCACGTTCACGCTCGAATTCCCGCTCCGGCTTCCGGGCGACGCCCCACTCTCCGTCGGCGTTGACTGACAGGCTGCACCACGGCCGCAGCCACGACGACGGACAGGATGCCGGCCATGGGTTGGGCTTTCGGATCAGGGACACGCGCGGTAGGATCCCCCGGTCAGGTGGCCTCCCATCATGTACCCCTCGGGAACTGTCGGTTCTCGCGGGGCACACCCTCCACACCATGCCCAACACCATCGTGAGCCGGCCCATCGCCACCCTGACAGCGGTGACGCTGGTGCTCGGCGGCCTCACCGCCGTTGCCCAGTCTCCGTTCACGGTCGCCGTGAATGCGCCCCTGCCTGTCGACCTGACCCGGGACATCGTTTCCGACGCCCAGAAGAGGGCCGGGAACGTGACCGAGTCTGCAGGCCCCTGGGGCCTTTTGGAGTCGAGCTATGTCTACATCTCGGCTCCAGACTCCGTTCTCGAGTTGTTCCCGGTGCCGACGGCCGTGACACGCTGGACCTTCGTCGGCATGCGGCGGGCCGACGCCCGTGCCCTGCTCGACGAGCCGGACGTTCCGGCTCGGCTGCGGGCCGAGGCGGCTGACGCCGCGAAGTGGTCGACGGTCGGCGATCATGTGCAGTTCACGCCGTCGTCGGAAGCCGTGCTCGAGCTGTCGCCGAAGGCGAGAACCCGCATCTACGAGGTGCTGGCCCGGTGGGAAGTCAACGAGTTCCACCGCTTCCCATACTTCATTCCCGAAGGCGACGTGGCCCGCTGGATCGGCGACACGGGCCTCCGACCGGAACTGATCGACGTCGTCAAACGAACGAGCTATGGGAGGGGCCGGTCGCTCTGCTTCAGCGACCTGCCGCTGCTCGTATCGTTCAGCCAGAGCCACGGCGAGTCGCGGGCCCTGATCAAGGGGTTGAGCCGCACGCGGACGGCACTGTTGCGACTCCGACTCGACTCGTCGGCCAACGTGGCCCGGATTCGCGAGTATTGGAGCAGCGGCGATGCCAACGCCAAGGACTTCCTGCCGCTGCTGGAATCGGTCGCGGCGAATCCCGCGATCCACACCCTCGATATCGTGCACGTCCTGCCCCCCTCTGCCCGCAAGCTGTGCTACACCTATCCACAGGTGTCACAGGCCGTGGGCGGCCGTTACCCCGACTGCCACTGGACGAGCCTGAACTTTTTCAACCACCGCCCCGAGGAGCGGCTCTTCGACACGGACGGCGCCGGCATGTACGTCCGGGAGCGATGCAAGCCCGGCGCGGGGCCATATCGATTCGGCGACATCCTCTTCTTCACCACCGCGGCGGGCCAGGCGATTCACTCGTGCGTGTATCTCGCCGATGATTTCGTCTTCACCAAGAACGGGGCGACCGTGATCAGCCCCTGGCTGATCATGAAGCTCTCCGACGTGATCGATCGCTACAGCATGCGCGAGGAGCCGAGCATTCAGATCTACCGCCCCCGCGACTGACCTGGCCGGCACGGCGCCTCCCTCGCCCGAAACGCGTCGAGCAGCCGCTGCATGTCGGCCGGCAGCGGAGCGGTGAACTCGAGCCGCCGTTTCGTTTCCGGATGATCCAGGCAGAGCCGGGCCGCGTGCAACGCCTGCCGCTCGAGGAGCGCGGGCCCCGGCGGGAGCCCGAGGAACGGCGGTTCGATCTGCGTCCGACCGCTGTAGAGGCCGTCAGAGAGCACGGGGCAGCCGATCGCCGCGAGATGCACGCGGATCTGGTGGGTGCGGCCCGTCTTCGGCGTCACCTGCACGAGGGCCGCGCCGGGAAACCGCTCGAGAACCTCGTACCGCGTGACAGCCTCACGACTCGTGGAGTGGTCGCGCCGCACGGCCATCCGCTCACGCTGATAGGGATGGATGCCGATCGGCAGATCGATCTCGTCGCGGTCGAACTGCGGGGCGCCCTGTGTCAGCGCCAGGTACGTCTTTTCGACCGTCCGCCGCTCGAACTGCCTCGCCAGCGCATGATGGGCCTCCTCGGAGCGGGCGACGACGATCACGCCACTGGTGTCGCGGTCGAGCCGATGCACGATCCCCGGCCGCGTGGGCCCGCCCGCGGTCGAGAGCCCCGTGCCGCCCGCGGCCGATGCATCGCCGGCGGCCGACGACCGCTCCAGGTGCCACTTCAGGGCACCGGCGAGCGTGCCCTTCCAGTTGCCCTTGGCTGGGTGCACCACCATGCCGGCGGGACAGGAACTGACGCTGGCGGTTGATGCCGACGCGTCCGGCGTCCGGCTCGACGTCTTTCTCACGCGGTTCTTTCCGGGCCAGAGTCGCTGGGTTGTGGGGCGGGGGGTCGAGCAGGGGCGCGGGCGGGGCGCTGGGGGGACGGG
>JBJTIE010000073.1:0-2077 GCA_046094845.1 Planctomycetaceae bacterium
ACGCGGCTGGGCGTCGGCGACGCCGCCGCCATCCTCGCCGGGGCCCCATCGCCGGACGCTCGCTGAGGTCGTACACGTAAACGGTGTCTCGCCGGCTCAGGGGCGGTACAAGTCGCCGCTGCGCGGTCTTTCAGATCGTCGCGGGACCTCGAAGACTCGGTCCAAATGCTCCTCGAGCTTGCACCGACCCCCTCGCCTCCCTGGCTGCGCTCGCTCGATGGCGGCTGCGCTTTCGGCATCCTGCCTGCGCTTGCCGCCATACGCCGGCTCCCGGGGCATGGGCACCCCCTCACGGCGTATGAGTCCGGATTCAAGTCCGCATCGGCTTGCGCCGTAGTCCGCACACTCCGTGTGCGGCCCACGGTCTGCAGGCCGCAGACCCTTCTATTCCTCCGCCGGTCGGCCCGCTTCTTGCGACCGTCTACAATATCGCCACGCTTGGAGAATTACGCGATATGAATCATCCCCGACTGCCGAAGACGCTGGCCGAACTGCGGGCGAGTGGCTGGAAGAGCCGCAGTGTGAAGGACGAGGTGCGGGACAATTTCCTCCGCCTGCTGCGCGACGGCGGCGAGCTGTTTCCCGGCATCGTCGGCTACGACGACACCGTGATCCCGGAGATCAACATCGCCTTGCTCGCAGGCCACGACATGCTCTTCCTCGGCGAGAAGGGGCAGGCGAAGAGCCGGCTCATGCGGCTGCTCGTGCGGTTTCTCGACGAGTACCTCCCCTATCTCGACGATCCTGCGACCCCGCTCCACGACGATCCCTCTGCGCCGATCACCCGGGCCGGACGCCGGCTCGTGGCCGACCGTCCTGCCGAGCAGGTGCCGATCGCCTGGTGGCCCCGTGACGAACGGTATGCGGAGCGGCTGGCGCCGGGCACGAAGTTCGCCGACATCATCGGCGAGATCGATCCCGCCAAGCTGGCGGGCGGCACGAGCATGGCGAGCGAGGAGGCCCTCCATCTCGGGCTGATCCCCCGGATGCACCGCGGCATCTTCGCGATGAACGAACTGCCCGAGCTCGACGAACTGGTGCAGGTGGGGATGTTCAACATCCTCGAGGAGCGCGACGTGCAGATCCGGGGCTATCCGGTGAAGTTCGACATCGACGTGATGCTGCTCTTCTCCGCGAATCCCTCCACCTACAACCGCTCCGGCAAGGTGATTCCGCAGCTCAAGGACCGGATCGGCGCGGTCATCCACACCCACTATCCCCGCGACCGCGACCTCGGCATCCGCATGGTGGAGCAGGAGGCGGGCATCGACCTCGGAGGCGACTGGCCGGTCGTCGTGCCCTGGTTCATGAAACAGGTGGTGGAGCAGATCACGATCGCCGCCCGGAAAAGCAAATACATCGACCAGCAGTCGGGCGTGAGCGCCCGGTTCTCGATCGCCAATTACGAGACGATGGTGGCGAGCGCCCGGCAGCGGGGCGTGCGGCTGGACGAGCGGCCGGCCGTGCCGCGGATCAGCGACCTCGGCCACCTCTACGCGTCGAGCCTGGGCAAGCTGGAACTCGACCTCATGGGGAGCCATCAGATGACGGAACGGCAGGTGCTCGACGCCGTCATCGCCGAGGCGATCGCCACGGTGTTCGAGGAGTATGTCGAGGCCCACGGGCTCGACGAGATCGCGAAGGTGTTCGCCAAGGGCATGAAGATCGAGGTGGGCGATATGCTGCCGAGCGCGGCCTACGAGCGAGTCGTCGAGGACGTGCCCGCCGTGTGGAAAAAGGCCTTCGAGGTCAACGCGTCGCAGGACCCGGCCGTGCGGGCGAGTTGCATCGAGTTCGTGCTCGCCGGCCTCTACGCAACGGAGCGGATCTCCCGCCTCCAGTCCCATGGCCGCACGCTCTACGACACGGGCGGGCTGTGACGCAGGCTTCATTTCGCAGAGTACCACTCTGCGGCTACAAGCGTGAAAGCCGCGACACCCGTAGGTGCAGATTGGTAATCTGCACACGGTCGCCGACCTGTAGGTGCAGATTGGTAATCTGCACACGGTCGCCGACCTGTAGGTGCAGATTGGTAATCTGCACACGGTCGCCGACCTGTAGGTGCAGATTGGTAATC
>JBJTIE010000074.1:0-15062 GCA_046094845.1 Planctomycetaceae bacterium
GCCTACGGCTGCAGGTGGAGGCCGGGCGATTCCGGCGTCGCCGCCACGACTCGTCCGAGCGATTCAACGAGGCCGGTGAACATGGGCTGCAGCGGAAGACGGAGGGGCGTCAGGGAAGGAACCGTCTTCAAGATAGCAGACGGCGGAGTGCGCCGGCCGTGGCGGACGGGCGAAAGGAGGCCGATCTGGCGTCTTTCGCCGCGCCGCGGCATGATGCTGCCGCAAGCGAACCGCATTCCCGTTCCCCTTCCCACGCACCCCGAGGCCCTGCATGTCCACGATCGTCGACGTCCACGCCCGCCAGATTCTCGACAGCCGCGGTAATCCCACGATCGAGGTCGACGTCACGCTGGCCGATGGTGCCTTCGGCCGGGCAGCGGTGCCGTCGGGGGCGAGCACGGGCGCCCACGAGGCCTGGGAGAAGCGGGACGGCGACAAGGGCGTCTACCTCGGCAAGGGCGTGCTGGAGGCGGTCGAGAACGTCAACACGCGGATCGCCGAGGAACTCGAGGGCATCGACGCCCTCGATCAGACGACGGTCGACGAGCTGATGCTCGAACTCGACGGCACGCCGAACAAGAAGGAACTGGGTGCCAACGCGATCCTGGGCGTGTCGATGGCGGTGGCCCATGCGGCCGCCGAGCACTGTGGCCTGCCGCTCTACCGGTATCTTGGCGGCGCCACCGCGCGGCTCCTGCCCGCTCCGATGATGAACATCATCAATGGCGGAGCCCATGCCGACAATCCGCTCGACGTGCAGGAATTCATGGTCATGCCGCTGGGCTTCGACACGTTCGACGACGCCCTGCGGGCCGGCGTGGAGACGTTCCACGCCCTCAAGAAGGTGCTCAAGGACAAGAAGCTCGCCACCGCCGTCGGCGACGAGGGGGGCTTCGCGCCGCACATCGGCACCTGCGCCGAGGCGTTGGAGGTGATTCTCGCGGCGATCGGGAACGCGGGCTACAAGCCGGGCGAGCAGATGGCGATCGCGCTCGACGTGGCCGCGACGGAACTCTACGACGCCAAGGCCGGCACCTACACGATCGAGGGCAAGACGCTCGATTCGGCCGGGATGGTGAACTTCTTCGCGGACCTCGCTGGCAAGTACCCGATCGTGTCGATCGAGGACGGCTGCTCCGAGGACGACTGGAAGGGCTGGAAGCTCATCAGCGAGAAGCTCGGCGGCAAGGTGCAGCTCGTCGGCGACGACCTGTTCGTGACCAACTCCGAGCGGCTCGGTCGCGGCATCGCCGAGGGCGTGGCCAACAGCATCCTCGTGAAGGTCAACCAGATCGGCACGCTCACCGAGACGATCGCCGCCGTGTCGCTTGCCCATCGCTCGGGCTACACCTCGATCGCCAGTCATCGCAGCGGCGAAACGGAAGACGCCACCATCGCGGATCTGGCCGTGGGCCTCTCGACCGGTCAGATCAAGACGGGCTCGGCGTCACGAAGCGACCGGATCGCGAAGTACAACCAGCTGCTGCGGATCGCGGAGTCGCTGGGCGACGGCGCGATCTACGCCGGCAGGGATGTGCAGGCCCGCTGGCCCGGCCTTGCCTGATTCATCGGCAGCCGCGGGAAGGTGGTTCGCATCACGTCCAGGAATTCCTCCCGCGTCGTGACCCGCGATACCCGGCCTCGGAAGTCGCGTGCGCCCGGCATCCCCTGCGCGTAGGAGCAGGCGAACTTCCGCATCAGGAGCGTGCCCTGTTCCACGCCGAAGCGGCGGCAGACGAGGTCGTAGTGATGCAGCACGATCTCCCGCTGCTCGTCGAGCGTGGGATCCGGAGGCGGCGTCTCGCCCCGCAGCAGGGCGGCTGCCTGGGCGAAGATCCAGGGCCGGGACAGCGCCTCGCGGGCGATCATCACGCCGTCGACGCCGCTCGTTCGCAGTCGCATCACGGCCGTCTCGGCCGAGTCGATGTCGCCGTTGCCCACGACGGGCATCCGCGACACGCTCCGCTTCACGGCGGCGATCGCCTCCCAGTCGGCCGAGCCCGTGAAGAACTGGGCCGCCACGCGGCCGTGCACCGTGAGGCAGGAGGCCCCGGCCTCCTCGATCCGCTGAGCCACCTCGATCGCCGTCCGGCACGTCTCGGCGCAGCCGAGGCGTATCTTGGCCGTCACGGGCACGCCGTCGCAGGCTTCGACGACGCGACGCACGATCGTGCCCACGCGGTCGGGATCACGGAGCAGCCAGGAGCCGCTGTGGGCCTTCTCCGTCACCTGGCGGACGGGACAGCCAAAGTTGAGATCAACCACGCTCACGCGAAACTCGGTGGCGAGCCGACGCCCCACCTGGGCGAGGTTGTCGGGGTCGTTGTCCCACATCTGCACCGCCAGCGGCCGCGGTTCGTCGTGAACGCCCCAGAGCCGGTCGGGATGCTCGCCGCGGTGTGTCTCCAGCCACTGCGCGCTGCGGGCGGCGATCATCTCCGTGGCGAGGAGCCCCGCGCCACCGAATTCCCGCACCACCTGGCGGTAGGCGTAGTTCGTATAACCGGCCATCGGGGCCTGCAGCACCGGAGGATCGACCACGACGGGGCCGATGTGCAGCGGGGCAGGGGGGACGGCGCTCGGAGGAGTGACGGCGGAGGAAACGGTCATCCGGATATCGTATCACCGCCCGCCGAACGGCATCATTCGGCCGGCGTTTGGCCGGCTGCCGGGGGCCGCCACTGGATCGGCGTGCCGATCAGCATCGATACGAACCGATCGTCCGGCATCGAGAGGTCGGCCACGGCCATCGCATACTCGGCGATGTCGAGATTGTAGGCCCGCGTCGCCTGGAGAAACTCCCGTTGCTGATCGACGAGCGCGTCATGGGCGGCGATGACGGCCTCGATCGGACGCCTGGCCTTCGCGTGGTCGGCCTCGGCCATCGCCATCGCCTGGGCCGCTGACGTGACGGCGGCGGCACGCGACTCGATCGCCTCGTGGCGAGCAGGGAGCGTGCGGGCGATGGCCCGCACGCGGCCGGTGGCCACGCGGGTGGCGAAGATCGCATCAAAATGCGTTTCATACGGGGTTGCGAGCGGCCGATCGACCGGCCAGGGCGGCGGCTCGCCGAGAGGCAGGCGGGCAAGATCGACGAGTTCCTGCTGGGCGACGCCAAGCTGGGCCTTGGCCTCCGCGAGATCAGCCCGGGCGGCGGCGATCGCGACGTCGAGCGTGGCCTGATCGTGAGGGTCACTACCGGGGGCGATCAGTTCGAGCCGCTCGATGGCTTCGGCGGCCGCCCGCACGCCGGCAAAGGCGGCCGAGACTTTCCAATACGCCTGCACGATCCACAGCCGACGGGCCCTGTCGCCCGAGCGTTCGAGCGCCTCGAGCAGCGGCAGCGGACGGGCATAGATCGCCGCACCTCCCGGACTGGCCGGCCGTGACGCGAGCGGCTCGAGCATCGAGGCCAGCAATCCGGCCGCAGCGCTGGCCGGTGGAACGGCGGGAGGAGCCTCGGTGGGCGTCGCTGGCGGGGCAACGAGCGGAGGAGCGTCCCCGGCGCGGGCCGCCGGTTCGCTCGGCACGACCACCGACGTCGTGCCATCGGCGGCCGGCCCGAGCGGAGGGGGCGGCGTTTCGTCCGCACCAATCAGGGGGAGTGGCACCAGACCAAGCAGGCCGCACGCGGCGAGAGACAGGCAGCTTCGCATGCCGGATAGCGTCACACAGGCGGCCCGGAGGCGTCAACGGTGGATCCCGCGCCGCCGCATGCGGCAAGCCCACCGAGGCCACGGGCGGCCCGGCGGGCGGCCTTCAGCTCGCGGCGTCGAGATACGGGTCTTGGCTCATCTGCACATGGGCCTCGGCACGCTGACGTTCGACGTACTCCAGAATCCGGCGTTGGCGGCGGTGCCTGGCCTCGACCCGCTGTTGGGCATGCTTGAACACGCGGAACAGCCGTTCGGGATTGGCAGCGAGCCGGCGCCGCAGCCGAGATGCGATCCGCGCGGCACGTTTGGGGCCGTAGCCGGCGATCAGGATTTCGTCGTCGCTCGCCACGTACAGCCGCCAGGTGCCCGGATCTCCCTGGCGTCCGCAGCGGCCGACGAGTTGGCGGTCGATGCGGGCCGAGTCGTGCAGTTCCGTGCAGATCACGTGCAGGCCGCCGAGTTCCTCGACGCCCGGGCCCAGCTTGATGTCCGTGCCGCGGCCGGCCATGTTGGTCGAGACCGTGATCTGGCCGATCTGGCCCGCCTGGGCGACGATGTCCGCCTCCTTTTCGATGTGACGGGCGTTGAGCACGGTGTGGCGGAGCCCGGCCGCCTCGAGCAGCCGCGAGAGATCCTCCGACTTGTCGATCGATCGCGTCCCGATGAGCACCGGTCGGCCGACCGCGTGCATCTCTTGCACCTCCGTGACGATGCGGCCGAGCTTCTCCTGGTAGTCGCCGCAGACGACCGTGGACAGCCGCTTGCGGATGGCGGGCTTGTTGGTGGGGACGGCGCCCACGGCCACGCCGTAGGTGCGTGCAATTTCACCGGCGCTCGTGGCGATGGTGCCCGTCATGCCTGCGAGGTGCGGCCAGCGGGCGAAGAGATCCTGGATCGTGATCCTGGCGGCGTGGCCCGACGGCACCGTCACCTCCAGCCCCTCCTTGGCTTCGACGGCCTGATGCAGACCGTCCCGCCAGGAGCGGCCCTCCGCGGCGCGGCCGGTAAATTCGTCGATGATCACGATCTTGCCGTCGCGGACGACGTATTGGCGGTCGCGGGTGAAGAACTGCCGGGCCCGGAGGCCGCGCTCCACCGCGTCGTAGAGTTCGAGCAGGCTCGTGGCCTCGAGTGCGGGCGGGCGATCGAGGGCCCGCACGCGGCTACGGCCGCGGCCCAGGAGTTCGCAGGTCTGCTTCTGCACGTCCTGCTCGAAATCCTGATCGATCTCGAGCAGTTCAGCGGTGCCTGCGGCGAAGCGGAACAGTGCCTGCTGGACTGCCTGGGCTTCGCCCGGGGGAGAGGCGATGATCAGAGGGGTGCGGGCCTCGTCGATGAGCACGTTGTCTGCCTCGTCGACGAGCGCGAACCAGTAGGGCCGCTGCAGCAGTTTCGCGGCCGAGCCCGCGGCTGCGCCCGTGAGGGTGGCTCCGAGATCGCCGCGGCCCTCCACGATCTCACGGTTCATGAGCCGATCCTTGAGGAAGTCGAACCCAAACTCCTTCGCCGTGCCGTAGGTGACGTCGCACGCATAGGCCGATCGCCGCGCGTCGAAGTCCATCTCCGACTCGACCACGCCGACCGAGAGCCCAAGGCTTTCGAAGATCGGCCGCATCCATTCGGCATCGCGGCGGGCGAGATAGTCGTTCACCGTCGCCAAGTGGGCGCCCTTGCCGGCGAGTGCATAGAGAGCCAGCGGCAGCGTGGCCACCAGTGTCTTGCCCTCACCCGTCTGCATTTCGAGGATCGCACCGTGCACGAGCGCGGCACCGGCCAGGAGCTGCACGTCGTAATGCCGCATGCCGAGCCGGCGTCGGCCAGCCTCACGGGTCGCTGCGAAGCAGTCGACGAGCAAGGAATCGACCGGCTCGCCCGCCTTGGCCCGATACGACAGCGACCGCCCGAGTCGCTTGAGGGCCACGTCGTCGAGCGCCTCCATGGTGGGGGCGAGATCCTCGATGCGGCGGACGTGGCGACGGGTGGCTGCCGTGATGGCGGGCCGCCTGCCCGGCGCGATTCCTTTCAGCCAGTCAAGCATGCAGGGACCGTGGTTCATGGGGAAGACGATGATCTTCCCGCATGATATCAGCCCGTTGCGGATCAACGGGACTGCGGCGGGCGATTCCGCCGGGCCCTTGGATCAGTACCGCGGCACCGTCGTCAGCGGTGTGGAGCGGGCCGGGGGCATCGACGAGGCGCTCGTTGCGAACGGGTTCCATGTCGTGCTCGTCGCCGGTTGCTGGGGCATCTGCGCCGTGACCTGCTGCTGGGCGTTGGTGAGGGCCTGCTGGGCCTGGTTCGTGTATTGCTGGGTCTGCTGTTGTGCGCCGTTGAATGCCTGCTGCGTCTGATTCTGCAGCTGGTTGTTCATTTGCTGCCACTGGTTGTTGAGACCCTGCTGATACTGATTCGCCGTGGCCTGGGCCTGGTTGGTCAGTTGCTGCTGTTGATTGGCCATCGTCTGCTGCATCTGGTTGGCGTACTGCTGCGGGGCGGCCTGCACCTGGTTGGCGAACTGTTGGGCCTGGGCGTTCATGTTTTGGGTGGTCGCTTGAAGCGGTGCACCGTAGGTCTGTTGCGGCGCGGCCGGCTGTGACCATGACCACGAATTGGCGGGCGGTGCCGCCGGCGCTGCGGGGGCGGTCGCCTGCCACTGCGTGGCCGGCCCCGGCATCGGCGGGGCACTCGATGAAGCCGGATAGGCTGCCCCCTGCGGCATCGTGGCCCAACTGCCGTACTGGGCCGGCTGGCCGATCATGCCGGTGGCCGGCGGAGCAACGGTGGCGGTATTGGGCGTCTGGCAGCCGGCGAGGCCGAGCAAGGCCAGGGCCGCGAGGGCGGCGGTCGCCAGGCAGAGGTAGGAGCGGTGTTCGGCGGCCGATGCGAGGTCGTGGTCTGGGGGCACGGCAATCACTCCGCTGGAAGACGACTGGGAAACGTTCCGCCGTCGAGGACAATAGGGCGGACGATAGCGACCCCGGCGTCTGGGTCCAGAGCAATTCCGGCCCTGGTCCCATGGGGCCCGCGCAGCAGGTGGCTCACCCAGGCCGCCCGGGTTCCGCAGTTTACGTCGTCCTTCGATCAGGAGCGGAGCGTGGCCGATCCACACCAGCAGCACACGAGCAGTTCCACGCCGCCGGGGACGCTGCTCTCCGAGCTCCGGTCGGCCGCCGTGAGCCTTGGGTTTGCGCGGTTGGGGGTCGCGCGAGTGGACAGGCCGCCACATCACGACGCCTTTCAACGCTGGCTGACGAGCGGCCTCGCCGGTCCGATGCACGAGTGGCTCACTCGTCATGAATCGCTGCGCAGCGACCCGACCACCCTCCTGCAAGCCGCGAGAAGCGTGGTCATGCTGGCGACCGATCACGCCGTGGGACCTGACGACCCTCCGCCCGCGGAGCCTGGGCGAGGCCGCGTGGCCCGTTATGCCCGGGGCGACGATTATCACGCGCTGCTTCGCGCACGGGCCAACGAACTGGGCCGCTGGCTGGAGCAGCGTGTGCCAGGCTGCCGCACGCGCGGCGTCGTCGATTCCGCACCGCTGGCGGAGCGAGACTTCGCCTGGCTCGCCGGCCTCGGATGGGTCGGCAAGAACACGATGCTCATCGACCCTCGGGCGGGCAGCTACTTCTTTCTCTCCGCCATCCTGACGGATCTCGAACTCCCCGCTGATTCGATGCCGGTCGCCGATCATTGCGGCACCTGCACGGCCTGCCTCGACGCCTGCCCGACCCAGGCCTTTCCCTCGCCACGGGTGCTCGACGCGAATCGCTGCATCAGCAGCCTGACGATCGAGACTCGTGGCGGGGTGCCCGACGACCTGCGGGCCGGCATGGGCGACTGGATCTTCGGCTGCGACATCTGCCAAGAGGTGTGTCCCTGGAATCGGCGGGCACCGGGCTCCGACGAGCCTGTCTTCCAGCCACGGCAGGCAGGCGCAGGGCTTCCGCTCGCCGATCTGCTGGAACTTGATGACGAGGGCTTCCGCAGTCGATTCAAGGGCTCCCCGATCCTGCGGGCCAAGCGGCACGGACTGGCGCGATCGGCCGCGATCGCGCTCGGCAATCGGCCGCATCCGCCGGCGTTTGCCGCGCTCGCAGCGGCGTTGCACGACGCGGAGGCCGTCGTGCGTGAGGCCGCGGCATGGGCACTCGGTCGGTGGGTGGAACTCGGCGTGATGCCGGACGAGGCGCGGCGGGTGCTCGCGGCCAGTGGTCAGGCCGTCTCATCGACGTCGGTTGCCGGGTCACGGCCGGGGCCGTCCGCGGAATAGAATCGGTCGAGCACGGCCTGCCAGTCGGCGTTCACCTTCACGCCGATGAAGGCATCGCGGACGGCCACAAAGTCCGGATGCACGCGGGCATACTTGATCGCGAACTTCCGCATCGTGCGGCCCGCCAACTGTTCGCCGTGCAGCTCGACGGCGAGCCGCCAGTGGTCGCGGAGCGCCTCTCGTTGCTCGTGGATCGTCGGCCATGCGGCCGCGGGGCCGCCGGCGAGCAGGGCCCGTGTCTGGGCGAAGATCCACGGGTTGCCGATGGCGCCGCGGGCCACGCTCACGCCATCGACGCCCGTGCGGTCGAGCATGGCGACGCAGGCCTCCGCCGAGAACAGGTCGCCGGATCCGATCACGGTGCGGCTCCCGGCATGCCGCTTCACTGCGGCGAGGAAATCCCAGTTGCTCGGGCCGACATATTTCTGCTGCACGGTCCGTCCGTGTACGGTGATCGCCGCCGCCCCGCGGGCGAATGCCCCGTCGAAGATCGCCCAAAAGTTTTCGGCGCTCTGGAGCGAGTCGTCGAGCCCGCGCCGCATCTTGAGGGTCACGGGCACCCGTGGCGGCAGGGCGGCCCGCACCTTTTCCACGATTTCGAGGGCCGTCTGCGGCTGCGAGAGCAGGAACCCTCCCCGGCAGCGGCCGAGCACCTTCTTGACGGGGCAGCCGAAGTTGATGTCGACGATGTCATAGCCCTCGGCCACGAGCCGCCTGGCCGCCGGGGGAAAGTCGTCGGGATTGGATCCCATCAACTGGCCTCCGACGGGGTGCTCGTCATCGGCAACGGCGAGCCGTGCGAGATTCCGGCGGTTGGTGCCGACGGTGGCGACGAACTGATCGAGCAGCACCTCGCCCAGCGAATACGCCGCCCCGTGTCGCCGGGCGATCAGCCGCATGGCGCGATCGCTGTAGCCGGCGAGCGCGGCCTGGACGACCGGCGCGTCGAGGTGGACACCGCCGATCGACAGTGTCCGGGGCGCGACGCCCGCGGGGATCACGTCAGCACCGGGCACTGATCGAACCACGTCCGGCCCTGGGCGGCCATCCATTCGACGCTCGTCATCGGGCCCCAGTCGCCCGGCTCGTAGGCATCGATCGGGGGCATCGTGGTGCCCCCCCACGCCTGCACGAACGGGTCGATGATCTCCCACGACTTCTCGACCTCGTCGGCCCGAGCGAACAGGCTCGCGTCCCCTTCCATCACGTCGAGGAGGAGGGGCTCGTAGGCTTCCGGAAGCCGGCCGGCGAACTCGCGGGAGTAGCTGAACTCCAGGTCGGTGAGCCGAAGCTTCATGCCCGCTCCGGGGACCTTCGTGTGAAAGTGGAGTTGGATGCCCTCGGCGGGCTGGATTTGGATGACGAGCCGGTTGGCCTCGCGGTGAAAGGTTCGTCGTCCCTCGGCGAAGAGTTCGAGCGGCGGCTGCCGAAAACCGATCACGATCTGCGTGGTCCGGCAGCTCATCGCCTTGCCGCTGCGCAGGTAGAAGGGCACGCCCTGCCACCGCCAGTTGTCGATCTCGAGGCGGATCGCGCCGAACGTGGCCGTCTGGCTGCCGGCCGGCACGCCCGGCTCGTCACGATACCCACGGTACTGGCCCCGGACGCCCGCGGCCGCCACCTCGGTCAGGGCGAGCGGATGGATCGCATCGAGCACCTTCACCTTCTCGTTGCGGACGGCCGTCGCCTCGAACCGCACCGGCGCCTCCATCGCGGTCACCATCAGCAGCTGCAGCAGATGGTTTTGGAACATGTCGCGGAGCACGCCCGCCGTATCGTAGTAGCCACCACGCCGGCCGACCGCCACCTCCTCGGCCACGGTGATCTGCACGTGGTCGATGTACCGACGGTTCCAGATCGGCTCGAAGATCGTGTTGGCAAACCGCAACGCCAGGATGTTTTGCACCGACTCCTTGCCGAGGTAGTGGTCGATGCGGAACACCTGCCGCTCGCGAAACACGGTGTGCAGGTGATCGTTGAGGGTGCGGGCCGTGGCGAGGTCGGTGCCGAATGGCTTCTCGACCACGATCCGGCGCGGGCCGTGCGTTTCGGTCGCCATGCCGTGGGCACCGAGGGCCGACACGATCGGCGCGTAGAACTGGGGCGCCGTGGCGAGGTAATAGACCCGGCTCGCCTCGCCGCCCCCCTCGAGCTGCCCGAGCCGGGCCTCGAGAGATGCGAAGTCGTCGTGCCGGCCGATGTCGCCGGGCTGGTAATGGATGCCTGCGGCAAACCGGATCCATGAGGCGTCGTCGAGCGGGCCGCAGTCGCAATGCGTCGCCGTCGTCTCGCGAAGGCTCGCCCGCCACTGCTCGTCGGACATCAGCGTGCGGGAGAAGCCCACGATCCGCGTATCGGGCGGTAGCGAGCCCGACCGCATCAGGTTGTAGAGGGCCGGCACGAGCTTGCGGCTCGTGAGATCGCCCGACGCTCCAAAAATCACGACGGTATGAGTCATGTCAGATGCTCATACCGGTGAAACCGCCATCGACATAGACTTCCGCCCCCGTGATGAAGCTGCCCGCTACGGGAGCGCAGAGCAGGATCGTTGCGCCGAGGAGTTCGTCGGGACTGCCGAAGCGGTTCATGGGCGTCTTCGCCATGATCGTGGCGGTACGTTCCGGGGAGAGAATCTTGCGGTTCTGCTCGGCCGGAAAGAATCCGGGGCACAGGACGTTGACCCGCACGCCCTTCGGTGCGAGCTCGCGGGCCACGTTTTTGGTGTAGTTCACCACGGCGGCCTTCGAGGCGGAGTAGGCAAACACCTTGGAGAGTGGCTTGTCGGCCGACACGCTGCCGATGTTGAGGATCGCCCCCCCACCGAGTGACGCCATGTGGCCGCCGAAGATTTGGCAGCCGAGGTGCGTGCTCGTGAGGTTGGTGTCGAGCACTTTGGCGAAGTCGTCGTCGGGGATGTCGAAGTAGGGGATCGACGAGTTCACGCCGGCACAGTTGACGAGGATGTCGGCACGGCCGCGGGCATGCACCGTGGCGTCGAGCAGGGCCTGCACGCTCTCGCGAGCCACCGCATCGACGCTCACGAAGGTACCGTCACCGCCGACGGCCTTGATCGCTTCGACTCGCGCCGCGCCGCGGTCGGCGCCGCGGCCGGCCACGACGACGAAGGCCCCGGCCTTCGCCAGACCCTCGGCCAACGCTCCGCCGAGCACGCCAGTGCCACCGACGACGACTGCCGTGCGTCCCCGCAGGCTGAACAGGTTTTCGAGATAAGAATCGGCCATCTGATGCCTCGCTTTCAGCCAACCGGCCGCCGGAGATCGAGCCACTCGGTGTGGAACGTGCCCGGCTTGTCGGTGCGTTCGTAGGTGTGAGCGCCGAAGTAGTCTCGTTGGGCTTGGAGCAGGTTCGCCGGCAGGGTGGCGTGCCGGTAGCCGTCGTAATACGCGAGCGCCGTCATGAACGCGGGCACGGGCACGCCGATCGTGGCCGCCGTGGCGATGACGTGCCGCCACGACTGCTGGGCCTTGGCCAACGCATCGGCGAAGTAGGGGGCCAGCATGAGATTTTCGAGCGTGGGCTGCGCCTTGTAGGCCTCGTAAATCCGCTCCAAGAACTGAGCGCGGATGATGCAGCCGCCCCGCCACATCATCGCGATCGCGCCGTAGTCGAGGGGCCAGTCATGCTCCTTGGCAGCGGCGGCCAGTTGCACGTAGCCCTGGGCGTAGCTCGCGATCTTCGATGCGTAGAGCGCCTGCCGTACCTGCTCGATGAATTCAGCCGGCTGGTCGTGCGTCGTGAGATCGGGGCCCTTCAGGACCTTGCTCGCCCGTACACGGGCCTCCTTGAGGGCCGACAGGCAACGGGCATACACGGCCTCGGTGACGAGGGTGCTCGGCACCCCGAGGTCGAGGGCGAGCTGGCTCATCCATTTGCCGGTGCCTTTCGCGCCGGCCTTGTCGAGGATGCGGTCGACCATGAAGTCGCCCGTGTCGGGGTCCTTCACGGTGAAGATGTCGCGGGTGATCTCGATCAGGTAACTGTCGAGGTCACCCTTGTTCCACTCCGCGAATACACCTGCGAGTTGGTCGTTCGAGAGGCCGGCCCCCTGCTTGAGCAGCCAGTAGGCCTCGCAGATCAGCTGCATGTCGCCGTACTCGATGCCGTTGTGCACCATCTTCACGTAGTGACCGGCACCTCGGGGCCCAACCCAGTCGCAGCAGGGGATGTCGCCCTGGGGGCCAACCTTCGCGGCGATCGATTGAAAGATCGGTTGCACGAGCGGCCAGGCGGCTTTGGATCCACCAGGCATGAGACTCGGGCCCTTGAGCGCCCCCTCTTCGCCTCCCGACACACCCGTGCCGATGTAGAGCAGTCCCGCGGCCTCGACCTCCTTCGTGCGTCGCTCGGTGTCGGCGTAATGCGTGTTGCCGCCGTCGATGATGACATCGCCCTTGGAGAGAAGGGGAATCAGTGTCTTGATGAGCTCGTCGACGGCTGGGCCGGCCTTCACCATCATCATCACCTTCCGCGGCGGTTTGAGCGACGCGACGAGGTCGTGGAGCGTGTGGCAGCCCACCACGGTGGGCTGCTTGCCTCGGCCGCTGGTGAAGGCGTCGGTGACACTGGTCGTGCGGTTGAAGACGGCGATCGAATAGCCGCGGCTGGCGATGTTGAGGGCGAGGTTCTCACCCATCACGGCGAGGCCGACGAGTCCGATGTCACACGATGCCTGCGTCGTCATCCGCGGAACACTCCTTGTGCCTGGTGGGAATGGAAGTCTGGGGAAGCCCGATACTCTATCGGCCGCTCGGGAAAGCGGCCAAACCAGCCCTGAATCAGCCGTGAAACAACGGGATTGAAGCCCGAGCCATCGAATGGCCGATGCTAGACCTAGCCGGTAGGGACGGCATGGGTGGCACGACCGTCAGAAACCCCGCAACACACAGACCTTGACCACTCCGCCCATGTTTCCGTAGCGTTGTCGGTCTTGCCGATATCAAGGCTCCGTAGCCAAGTGGCTAAGGCAGCGGATTGCAAATCCGCCATCGTCGGTTCGACTCCGACCGGAGCCTCTGCTTCGAAGACCCCTGCGAATGGCCGACAACAGCGGCCTTCGCGGGGGTTTTTTCGTTTCTGTGCTGATTTATGGCGTGTATCGGCGGGCGGCCCGCGGCGATTGGGCGGCAGTCTGCACCCATAACCGGCCAAGAGATCGCCCGCCAGTTCCCGCCAACGATCACGGGCGTGGCCGAGCGATGCTACGTCTCGTTCCAGACGAGATACGCAACTGTCTTGGTTCAGCGTGAACTGGAATCGCGAGGGCAAGGCGTAAGGGAACACCGTGCGGCTCCATGCCGCTTGAGTCGCGGCCTCCGGCCGCGAAGGTTTATCGCATCGGTGCCGATCCCGAAGTGAATGTCGGGCGGTGCCTTGGCGGGCATCCGCTCTTCCTTCGGTCTCGGCCCCTGGAGCGGCGCTCGGGTCGGTCCTCACCGGAGCCCTATCCTCCGTCCAGGTCAAGTCGCATTGTACCGCGCGTGTCAACGTCACATGAGCACCGTGTGTGTGATCGCCTGCTGTGCAGCGCGTGACTTCGCACCGAGTCGCTTTGCGCGAGCGGCCTCGAGCTTGCTGTCACGGCTGTCGAAGATCTCGGTGTCTCGTCCCGCAAGCCTGTCGCGTGGCGTGACGTAGCCGAGCGCGCTATGGAGCCGCACCTCGTTGTAGTGGGTGACGAAGTTACCGACGACGCGTCGCGCCTCCTCGACGTCGCGTGGAGCCTTGTTGCGGAACTCCTCGCCCTTGAGCGTGCCGTGCCAGCGCTCGAGCTTGCCATTGCTCTGCGGGTAGTAGGGGCTGGTGCGAACGTGGGTGATGCCCGCCAGGCGAATGAACTGTTTGAAGTCCTTGGCGATGAACTGGGGTCCGTTGTCGGAGATGATCCGGGGCTTGTGGCCGGGATGCTTCTCCAGGGCCCGCTGGACGATGGTTTCGACCTCGGGCTCCTTCATGGTCTCGCGGATCTCCCAGTGAACGATCGCCCGGCTGTAGCCGTCGAGCACGGAGCAGAGGAAGTAGAAGGTGCCGGCGATGTTGAGGTACGAGACGTCGATGTGCCAGTGTTCATGGGCTTTGAGAGGCTGGACGAAGCCCTTGCCCTTCTTCGAAGGAGCCCAGCGGTTGCGGTCGAGCAGGCCGGCACTCTTGAGCACCCGGTAGACGCTGGTCGGACTGACGGCAACGACGTCTTGGTCGAGCATCATGTAGGCGAGTCTCCGGTAGCCTTCGAGGGGGAACTTCCTGTGGTAGTCGATGATGGCCTGCTTCTCCCAGGCTTCGAGCCAGCCGTCCCGAGGGATGTGGGCGTTGTGGGCATGCGGTCTGCCGTAGTGCTGTCGCCAGAGGTGGTACTTGCTGGTCGGGAGCCCGATCCAGCCGAGCAACTGCTTGGCCGGCAGTTCGGCGCGGACCGTCCACTTGCCGACGTAGTCGATCACTTGGTCTCGCGTATCGGGGGGAACCCAGCGGCCTTTCAGGGCTCCCCACTGGCTTTTTTTGCGAGGACGTTCTCCTCCATCAGCTCGGAGATGACCTCGTTCTTCTGGGCGATCTTGGCGTCCTTCTGCGCGACGACCGCCTCCAGCTTGGCAATCCGTGCGTCCTTGGCCGACTCGGCTGCCTTGGCGTGGCGGCCCTTCTTCAGGTCGAACACGTCGGCACCGTGCTCGAAGATTGCAGCCTGCCAGCGATAGATCTGGCTGGGCTGGAGCCCGTACTCGTCACACAGGTCTGAGATCGGAATCCGTTCGACGAGGTACCGCTTGACGATGGCGATCTTCTCGGGGCCGGACAGCCGCTTGCGCTTCTGGGTCATGGTCTGGAATCCTCCGGGGGAAAGGGTAGGCTAACCCCTGCCCGCGGAGATTCCAGGTTCGACGGGAGCAAGACACGGGTTACTTCGCGGTCACGCCATCCATATTTTGAATGCGTACCAGATGAAAAGCACACAGTAGCACAAGCCTGCGACAGCGAATGGCATCCAGAACACGGCCGCGATTCCGTTGCTTGTGTAATGCGTCCGTGTTTCAGTCTCGGTGACTTTTTGTCCGCCGACTTTCACGCCATACCATACGTCGTATGTGGATGTGTAGCTGGTAGAAGCAAGACAGATT
>JBJTIE010000075.1:0-19749 GCA_046094845.1 Planctomycetaceae bacterium
CCGAACAGCTCCCGCAGAATCGACACGACGTAGTCGTTGGTGTGGTCGTCGTCGTTCCCGCGCACCACGTGGTATCGCGGCTGCCGCTTGGGCTCCGCCGCCCGCGCGGGGGTGGCGGCGACCGGCACGGGGTCGGCGGTATCGGGCTCGGCAGCGGCACTGGCGGAAGCAGGCATCGGTCTGGCAGACTCCCGGTTTCGGGGCAATGATTGCCCTACGCGACTGCCCAGTATAGGCGGCTGAAACGCCGTCTTTGCGGCCGTCAGCCGCCTTCCCGCCGCCCCAGCCTCGATTTCCCCGGAGTGTCCCCCGTGCTCGACCGCCGTTTTGTCGCCGACAACGTCGCCCTCGTCGCCGCCAACTGTGCAAGCCGCGGCTCATCCGCCGATGTGGCCCGGTTCGCCGAACTCGACCTGCTGCGGCGGCAGTTTCAGGCCGACATCGACCGGCTGAATCAACAGGCGGGCCAGGTGAGCAAGTCGATCGGCAAGGCCGCCGACGCGGCCGAGCGGGAGGCGAAGAAGGCCGAGGGTCGTCGGCTCCGCGAGGAGATTTCCGCGCTCGAGGCCAAGGCTGGTGAGATCGTCCGCGAGGCCGACGAGATCCTGCGGGCCATTCCCAACCTCACCCATCCGGCCGCGCCTGTCGGCGGCGAGGCCGACGCCACCGAGGTCCGCCGTGGAGCCACGCCGCTTCCGACGTTCGATTTCAAGCCTCGCGATCACGTCGAGATCGGCGAGCAGTTGAAGCTCTTCGACTTCGAGGCGGGGGCGAAGGTGGCCGGCCACGGCTTCTACTTCCTCGTCAACGACGCCGTGCTCCTCGAACTCGCGCTCCAGCGGTATGCGATCGAGCTCCTGCTCCGCGAGGGCTTCACGGTGATGACCACGCCCGATCTCGCTCGGGACGTGATCCTCGAAGGCACCGGCTTCATGCCCCGCGGCCCCGAGACGCAGATCTACTCGATCACCGACAGCGATCTCTCGCTCGTGGCCACGGCGGAGATCACGCTCGGCGGCGCCTTCCACGAGCGGATCTTCGAGGCCGACGAACTGCCGCTCAAGCTCTGCGGCATCAGCCACTGCTTCCGCACCGAGGCCGGCGCCCATGGCCGGGCCACGCGCGGCCTCTATCGCGTGCATCAGTTCACGAAAGTGGAGATGTTCGCCTTCACCACGCCCGAAGAGAGCGAGGCGATGCACGCCCTGCTGCTCGACCTCGAATGCCGTCTGTTCGACGGCCTCGGGATTCCCTACCGCGTGATCGACACCGCATCGGGCGACCTTGGCGGCCCCGCCTACCGAAAGTTCGACCTCGAGGCCTGGATGCCGGGCCGTGGCGAACGCGGCGAGTGGGGCGAGGTGACGAGCACGTCGAACTGCACCGACTATCAGTCCCGTCGGCTCGCGATTCGCTACCGCAAGCCGGGTGAGAAGGGCACCCAGTTCGTGCACACCCTCAACGGCACGGCGATCGCGATCAGCCGGGCGATCATCGCGGTCCTGGAGAACCACCAGCAGGCCGACGGCAGCGTGAAAATCCCCGACGCCCTCGTCCCTTGGATGGGCAAAAAAGGCATCGCGGCACCGTAGTCCATGAAGGCCGTCCGTAGTCCGCACACTCCACCCGTAGTCCGCACACTCCGTGTGCGGTGGCGGGTGTGAGGGCCGATAGATCGGCTATTCGCGGGGAGATTGGCGGATCTCCAGCGGAATAGCTCGGGCCTGCGGTTTTTCCACCGTGGGCCACATGCGGAGCATGTGGACTACGGCGCAGGCAGTGTGCGCCGCGGGCTGCCTACCACTTCAGTCCGAACTTCGCGCCTTGTGAGTCGCTGCCGAGGCCACCCTTGAGCGGCGACGTTCGCTTCTTCACCACGGGGGGCGGCGCCGGCTCTTCGGCTGCCGGTTCCGCGTGGACGGCCGCACCAGACTGCGATGCCGGCTTCGGGGTCAGCGCCTTCACCGAGAGCGAGAGCCGCTGCTCGTCCGGGTCGATCGCCAGCACGCGGCACTCGATCTCCTGACCCTCGCGGACGACGTCGGCCACGCTGCGGATGTGCCGCGTGGCGAGTTCGGAAACATGGACGAGTCCCTCGATGCCGGGCTCCAGCTTCACGAAGGCACCGAACTGGGCGAGTTTGCTCACGACGCCCTTCACGGTGGCGCCGACGTGATACTTCACCGCCGCCCGCTTCCACGGGCTCTCGATAAGGTCGCGGGCCGAGAGGCCGATCTTGCCGGTCTGCGGATCGATCCGCTTCACGATCACGCGGACTTTCTGGCCGGGTTGCAGCACGTCGGCGGGGTTGGCGACCCGCTCCCACGACAGTTCGCTCACGTGCACGAGTCCCTCGACACCGCTGCCGATGTCAACGAACGCACCGAAATCGCGGACGCTCCGCACAATGCCCTCGAGTTCAGTGCCCGGCTCGAGCGTCTCGAGCATCGTCGCCCGGGCGTCGGCGGCCTGCTTCTCGATCACGGCCCGCCGCGAGAGCACGAGCCGGCGGGCGGCCGGCACGATGTCGGTCACGAGCGATTCGAGCGTCTGACCCACCAATTCTTCCAGATTCTCGACCCGCCAGGTGCTCACGAGGCTCGCGGGCATGAAGCCACGGAGACCGGCGACCTCGCATTCGAGGCCCCCCTTGTTCGCCGCGGTCACACGGGCTTCGACGATCATCCCGGCCTGGATCTGCGACCAATCTTCGATGGCCACGGCATGATTCGCCGGGGCGACTTCATAGAGGTTGTCGTCGTCGTTGCGGCTGCCGACCGACACCTCCAGCGATGCCCCCACCTCCGGCAGATCGAGCCCCTTGTCAAGCAGCGGCGCGAGTTTGAGCGCGCCTTGGCGGTTGCCGCCGAGGTCGATGAAGGCGGTATCGGCGCCGACCGACAGCACGGTGCCGGTGACCCGCGCCCCGGGATCGAGCGGGGCATCGACCCGCGCCGCCGTTGCAGTGGCCAGGAGTGCATCCACTTCCAGACCGCCGAGGGCCGCCTCGTAGTCGGCTTCGAGATCCTCGTCGAGGCCGCCGCGGAGACTGGGCACGGCCACCCGCTTCGTCGGCGGGAGCACGTCGGTGAATGAGGGCTTCGCATCACGCTCTCGCCGTCGCCCCCGGCCGCCGCGATCGCGGCCGCCGGCAGGAGTGGCGGGTGGGCCGCCGGACGGTGAGGCCGTCGTGGCTGCAGGGGGGGTGACGGAGGTCGCGGCCGACTCCTCGGGCGCGGACGCGTCAGCCGGTCCCGCGGTCACCGGCTTGGCTGCCGGCGGCGAGATGTACTGATACTTCGGGCCGAGGGTCGGCGGCTTGGCTCCGGCCCGCTGGGTGCCGATCGCGATCCGTCGGGCCGGGGTCGACTCGGCGGCTGCATCGGCAGCCTCCGGAACACTGTCAGGCGATTCCATCGACTCCTCGTATCAACCCCAGCCGAGCTTCAAGCAAAAAGGGGCATGGATGCCCTTTTTCGCGTATCTACTGCGGGAAACAGGACTTGAACCTGCACGGTATTACTACCACCAGGCCCTCAACCTGGCGCGTCTGCCAATTCCGCCATTCCCGCGGCGTGAGCGTGGCCGTGAAGCCACGACTCTATTCTTGAATCCCTTGAATTTCAGTCAAGCCACATCGCTGGCACGCTTGGCCGGCGATGATTGCGCGGCTGCGGCGAGCGGCTGGAGCCGCCGAGACGCCACCGAATCAATCCCTCGCGCGAAGGCCGCGAGCCCGGCAAACGTGGCCGCAGTCCATGCCAGATCACCGGCCGGCATCCAGCGGTAGAAGGGCAGGGCCGCCGTGAAGCAGGCGAGCAAGCCCTCCGCCGTGTGCGGATACTCGGCCGTACACCACCAGAAGGCGAGGTTCGTCGTCAGGAAAAACACGAGCGAGCTTGCAAGGGCCCCGGCCAACGGGGCGATCACCGCCGCCGTCCGACTGCCCGATGCCATCCGCCGCAGCAGGCCGCCCAGGAGCACCGGCCAGGCCGTGGCGATGAGCACGACGGCCGCCATCGGCAGACTGTCGTAGGCATCGAGGCCGAGATTGCTCACCACGAGCGCGGCCAGTGGAACACTGGCGGCCACGACCACGCTCGGAAACACCGCCCCGGCGGCCAGTGCCACCGCCGCCATTGGCGTGACGTTCCACGCCGGCTGCCAGAGCCGCCCGGCGACGCCAAGGGCCACGAGCGCCACCCAGACGAACGCCAACGCTGCCGGCATGCCCTGCAGCGAGCCGAGCAACGTGGCGGCGTCGCCATTGTGTCGAAGACTGCGGGGCTGTGTGGCGGTGGAGTGGGGCATGGGCGGGATCGTCCTCCGTGCGCGTGGGCTCCCCTGGCACCGGCCACAGGGACGCGCGGACCCCCCTCTGGGGCTCTCCGCGACAGCCGATACACTAGCCGTTTTCCCGTCTAGGGCAAGCGAAACCGTCGAAAGCTCTCCGCCATGCCGGCATCCGTCCGCGATCCTGCCACGCTCGCGGTCGAACGGCACTCCGACGGCCTCGTGGTGTTCACGTTTTCGGTGCCGGATCACCGGCACAATGTGATCACCCCCCGATTCCTGGCTGAACTGGCCGCGGCCCTCGACGACCTCGAGCGGTCGTCAGGGCGGCTGGTCCCGCGGGGGCTCGTGCTGCGGTCGGGCCGGGAGGGCTCGTTTTTCGCCGGAGCCGACGTCTCCCGGCTCGACGGCCTCCGGAATCTTCCGGCCGCGGAGACTACCCGGCTCTGCGATGCGGGTCGGAGCCTCTTCGCCCGGCTCTCGGCTGCCCCCTGGCCGAGCGTGGCGTTGATCGACGGCGTCTGCCTTGGAGGCGGCCTGGAATTGGCGCTTGCGTGTGATCTGCGAGTGGCCACGACGGCTCCGCACACGAGCCTCGGGTTTCCCGAGGTGAAACTCGGCCTGCTGCCCGGCTGGGGGGGCACGGTCCGGCTGCCGCGGCTGATCGGGCCGGGGCCGGCCGTTGAACTCACTGCGGCTGGCGAGAGCGTCACGGCTGAGGCGGCGGTTCGGCTCGGCCTCGTCGACGCCTGCGTGCCCGTCGAGGAGGCCCTCGAGACCGCCCGGCGGCTGATCGACGCGGAGACCACCACCGGCGGCATCGCCGCCCGTCGCCGCCGGCAGGCGGAGCCCGTCGTGATCGACCCGCAGGAGCGAGCGTTTCTGGAGGCGACGACCGCGGCCGTGATCCTGGGCCGCACCGGCGGCCACTATCCCGCACCCCCAGCCATCCTGCGGACGATCCTCGCCGGCGGCGATGTCGATGCGGCTGCGGCCGGCGGGATCGAATCGCAGGCCTTCGCCCAGCTCGCGGCCACGCCCGTGTCGGCGCAGCTCGTGCGGGTGTTTCGGATCGGCGAGCGGAATCGCCACGATTCCGGCGTGGCCAGCGACGTGACGCCGGCCGAGGTGCGGGCGGCGGCTGTCGTCGGGGCGGGCATCATGGGCGCCGGCATCGCGGCGAGCCACCTGCGGGCCGACGTGCCGGTGACGCTCGTTGATGTCAACGCCCAGACGCTCGCCGCGAGCGTGCCGGGCATTCTCGACGAGGCCGCCTGGGATCGGGCCACGAAACGCACCGATACGGCCCGGGCGCTCGCGCTGGCCGGCGGCCTCCGCACGGCCACGCAGCTGGCGGCAATCGCCGGCGTCGATCTCGTGATCGAGAGCGTGACGGAGCGGCCCGACATCAAGACCGCCGTGCTCGCCGACATCGAGCGGGCGGTCGGCCCCGACACGGTGATCGCCACCAACACCTCGACCAACCCGATCGCACGACTGGCCGAGGCCGTCACCGACCCGACCCGGTTCTGCGGCATCCACTTCTTCAACCCCGTCCGCCGCATGACGCTCGTGGAAGTGGTCCGTGGGCCGGCTACGAGCGATGCGACGGTGGCCACGGCGGTGGCGCTGGCGAAGCGGCTGGGCAAGTGCCCGATCGTGGTTCGCGACAGCCCCGGCTTTCTCGTCAATCGCGTGCTCATGCCCTATCTCCACGAGGCGACGGAACTCGTGCGGGAGGGAATCGATCCCGCGCGGATCGATCGCGTGGCCCGGGGCTTCGGCATGCCGATGGGGCCGATCGAGCTCTACGACATGATCGGCCTCGACACCGCCTTCTACGCAGGGCTCGTGTTGAGTGCCGCCTACGGCGATCGGATCGAGGCCTCACCGCTGATCCCCGCGCTCGTGAAGTCGGGGCGGCTGGGCCGCAAGACGGGCTCGGGCTTCTACCGCTACTCGGCCGCCGATCAGAAGGCCCGGATCATCGGTGTCGATCCCGACGGCCGCAGGGTGCTCGACCGCTATGCCGTAGCCCCGCGGGAAACGACCGATCGCACCATTGCCGATCGCCTCCTCCTGCCGATGCTCCTGGAGGCGGTGCGGGCGCTCGACGAAGGCATCGTGCGGGATCCTGCCGACATCGACCTGGCCGTGATCCATGCCCTCGGGTTTCCGCCGTTTCGCGGCGGCCTCCTCGCCTGGGCCGACACGCTTAACGCTTCGGAGGTGCTGCGGCGGCTGGAACCGCTGGCCGACCTCGGGCCACGCATGATTCCCACGGAGCGGCTCCTGGCGCTTGCCCGCACCGGTGGCCGGTTCACGGCCTGACCCCCACGCGAGACTCTCCCGCATGACATCGCTTCGCGATCCCGCCACCACGCCGGTCGTCGTCGCCTGCTGCCGCACGGCGATCGGCCGGTCGCACGCCGAACGCGGTCTGTTTCGGCACGTTCGCGGCGACGAACTGGCCACGGCCGTGGTCAAGGGCGTGGTCGAACGGAGCGGTGTCGATCCGGCCACGGTCGAAGACGTGATCCTCGGCGCCACGCAGCAGCGGGGCGAGCTCGGTGGCGACGTGGCGCGGTGCGCGGCCCTGATGGCGGGCCTGCCACTGGCGACGGCCGGGGCGACGGTCAACCGGCTCTGCGGCTCGTCACTCGAGGCGATCGCCCGCGCGGCCCATGCGATCGTGGCCGGCGCCGAGAACGTGCAGATTGCCGGTGGCGTGGAGCACATGCAGCACCTGCCGATGGAGTCGGCGGTCGACATTCATCCGCGGGTGCTCGCCCGCACCAGCCGGGGCATGCTCTCGATGGGGCTCACGGCCGAGCACCTCGCCGCGAACCACGGCATCTCGCGCCGGCGGCAGGAGGAGTTTGCCCTGGAGAGCCATGCGAAGGCCGCCCGGGCCGCCGATGCCGGGCTCTTCGACGACGAGATCGTGCGGGTGCTCGGCCACGACGAGGCGGGCGGTGTGATCGAGGCGGTGGCCGATCAGTCGATCCGCCGCGATGCGAGCCTCGAGGCGATGGCGGCGCTCGAGCCGGTGTTCCTGCCGAAGCTCGGCACGGTGACCGCGGCCACGAGCGCGCCGGTGAGCGATGGTGCGGCGGCCGTGCTCCTCATGTCGGAAGCCGAGGCCCGGCGACAGGGGCTCGAGCCGCTGGCCCGGATCGTGGCGACGGCGGTGACGGGCGTGCCGCCCGCCGTGATGGGCACGGGGCCGATCGCGGCCACGAGGAAGCTGCTGGCCAGGGTTGCAGGAGCCGGTATCACGCTCGCCGACATCGACCTCGTGGAGATGAGCGAGGCCTTCGCCGCCCAGGCGATTCATTGCATCGACGAGCTCGGCCTCGATCCCGCGCGGGTCAACGTTCGGGGCGGAACGCTCGCGATCGGCCATCCACTCGGTGCGAGCGGCGCCCGTCTGGCCACGACGCTCCTCCACGCGCTCCGCGACTCCGGCGGCCGCTATGGCCTGGCCACGATGTGCATCGGCCTCGGCCAGGGCATCGCGATCCTCTTCGAACGGCCGTAGGCCCGTCAGCAAACGCCGGCTCCCGGGGCATGGGCAGCCCCTCACGGCGTTGTGGTTCGCTACGAGCAGTCGCGATTACCGCACGAACGACGCTTCGCGGACCACCGTCTCGCCGATGATCATCTCGTGTACGACCGGATCCTTCTTCCGCCAGCCGGCGGCAATCCAGCCGTCCTTGCGCGCGACGAGCTCATTGAGCGGCAGTGGGCCCGCTGCCGCGAGCTCGCCCTCGAGCGGCAGGTCGGGGACCTCGATCTCCGACTTGAGGAGCTTGTCGAACCGCCGCTGCAGGATCCGCCGCAGCGAGGTCTCCGCCGGGCTCAGCTTCTCGCCGCCGCCGGGCACGAAGCCCGGGGGATAGATCTGCACGTCCCCCTCGCGGACGAGCATGATCCCCTGCGGCCCCTTGCCGATGGCGTAGGTGGCCCAGATGTCCATGCCCGGGAACTCGCGGTCGCCCGACACGAACTTGTCGCCCCGCACCATCAGCTTCACGCGACCGTCGGCCGTCGAGATGCTGATCGGCCGCTGCTTGGCGAACGTCACCTCCCATGGCGGCTGGTCCGGATCGCTGCCGAGCGACTCGGGGGCCCGCCCCTTCATCTCCTTGGCCATGGCATCGACGTCGGCCTGACGGAGGATGCGACCGCTGAACTTCTGCTCGAGCATGTTGTTCACGGCCGACTCATGCACCCGCGCGGTGAGCAGATTGCCCGAGCCGAGCGTGGGCGGCAGGCTGGCGGCCGCGAGTTGGTTGGCGAGCGACTTCCGGGCCGTCACCATGAGCTCGGAGTCGCTCGTGTTCAGGTGCAGCATCTCGGGATAGAGACCACGGGCCTCGAGCGGACCGCGCACCCGCGACTGAAACTGCTCCCGAAACTGCGCGAGCGCCGGCTCGGTCTGTTCCGTGAACTGTTGCCGCAGGCGGTCACGGGCCCGCCCCTCGGCGATGGCCTCCGCCCTCGGCTTCGTCTCGGCGATCTTTTTCGTGGCGATCCTGCGGATCAGGTTTTTTCCGAACCGCTTGTTGACGCCGATGCCGGTGACGGCGGTGTGCGTGTCGGCCGACGCCTCGACGGGCGAAGCCGAGACGGAATGCTCCGTGAGGAAGATCCTGCGGCGTGCCATGAGGTCGGTCGTGCCCTGGGTGCACACTGTCACGGGCCCCTGCGAGCCGCGGGTGGTGGAGAGCGCCCGTGCGGCCAGCACGAGGTCGAACACGGCCCGGTCGTGGGCGGGCACGAAGTCGAGATGAACCATGCCCGTGGTGTGGCCCGTACCCCTGACGCGGGTGCCGAGCACGTTCTCGTTGATCGGTATCACCTGGTCGATGGGCCGATTCACGGCCTCGGCGAAGAGGTTTTCATGCACGGCGAACAGCATGTTGGGCCGGCCGAAGCTCGAACGCACCGCGTGAACGAGGCCCGGTGCCTGCTCGGCCATGGCCAGCCGCTCGAGCGTCGGCGCCACGGTGGAGAGGTCGTCGGCGGAACCGGTTTCGGCCGCCTTGCGGAGCGCGGTCGAAAGCGACTGGAGCCGCTGGGCGAAGCGATCGGCGCCGGCCCCCCGAGCTGCGTCGGCAGCCTCCGCATAGCGGTTCGCCGCCTTGCGCACCCGCACGAAGTCGGGCATGTCGAGGCCGGTCTCGGTGGCGCTCAACAGATCGACGAGCTTCCGCAGCGCCGCGGGATCGGCGGCGGCGCCTGAAGCGGCCTGGGCCTGGAGCGCGGGCCAGTCGAGATAGTCCCGCCAGTCGGCGCCGCTCTTGCTGCGGGCGAGCAGGGCATCGAGCGGTCGGAGGGCCTGCCGCAGATTGCCGGCGGCGGCATCGAGGGCGGTGGCGGACAGAGGCTGAAACGCCGCGGCCGCGTTGGTCGCCTCGTCGGCGAGTTGCACGAGCCGGTCAGCGGGCAGCTGGGCGGCGACGGGTGCCGCGACGGCCGCGACCGTGATCACTGCCAGGATGGAGGCCCGTCCGGGCAGGCGAATGAACGAACCACAGCGGGGCAAACGGGCATGCATCAGGGATCGCCTCGAGGACAACGGGGCCGAAAACGCCCGCGGAGTCTACCTATGGGGCCAGCCGCGACTCCATGCCAACTCCCGAGCGGCAGCCCCGCCTCCCAGGCCGAGGCCCCTAACCGGTTGCCGTCGCACCACTTGCGGTCGTAGGCCCGTTGCTCCGTCCGGTCCACCGTAGTCCGCACACTCCGTGTGCGGTTTGAGGTTTGAAGGCCAGGAGGCCGGCTATGTGGGCGGAGGTTCGCGGGCCCGCAAACGAATAGTGCGGGTCGGCGGTGTTTCGACCGTGGGCCGCATGCGGAGCATGCGGACTACGGTGGGAAGTCGAGCCGCTTGCGCGCCGTGCTACATTACGGTCCCTCGCTTGTCCGTCCCGCCCGCCTCGGACACCCGCCCATGAACGCCGCCGATCTGGCCGTGAAGACGCTGGGCGAATGCCGCATCGCCTCGCCGCTCCATGAACACGTGGCGAATCGCCGCACGACGGCCCACTACGTCGCCGAGGAAGACCGCGTGCTCTTCCACGACACGACCACGCTCGTCCGCGAGGCGGGCGTGACGCTGGAGAACCTCCCCGGGTTCGAGCCCGCCGGCCCGCGGCGGAAGATCTTTTTCGAGCCGGCCAAGACCCGCGTGGGCATCGTCACCTGCGGCGGCCTCTGCCCCGGCATCAACGACGTGATCCGCGGCCTCGTGATGGAGCTGTCGTTTCACTACGGCGTCCAGCGGATCATCGGCTTCCGCAACGGCTATCAGGGCTTCATCCCGAAATACGGGCACGACGTGGTCGATTTCACGCCGGACGTGGTGAGCGACATCGATGAGCTCGGCGGCACGATTCTCGGCACCTCGCGCGGGGCGCAGGAACCAGGCGAGATCGTGGACTGCCTGGAGCGGATGCACATCTCCGTGCTGTTCGTCATCGGCGGTGACGGCACGCTTCGCGGCGCGATGCAGATCGCCCGTGTCATCGAGGAGCGAGGACTGAAGATCGCCGTCGTCGGCGTGCCCAAAACGATCGACAACGACATCCCCTACATCGACCAGAGTTTCGGCTTCCAGACGGCCTTCGCCGAGGCCACTGCCTCGATCCGTGCGGCCCATGTCGAGGCCAAGGCGGCGCCGAACGGCGTGGGGCTCGTCAAACTCATGGGCCGCCACTCTGGTTTCATCGCCTGCTACGCGTCGCTGGCCGAGCCTGACGCCAACTACGTGCTCATTCCCGAGGTGCCGTTCATCCTGGATGGCCCGGGCGGCTTCCTCGCCCATCTGCTCGACCGCGTTCGCACCCGGGGCCACGCCGTGATCGTGGTGGCCGAGGGGGCCGGCCAGCATCTGTGCGGCACGGGAGGCGATGCCCGGGATGCGTCGGGCAACCGTCGGCTCGACGACGTCGGCCTCTTCCTGCGGCAGCGGATCGCGGAGCAGTTCGCCGCCGCGGACACCGAGGTGAACCTCAAATACATCGACCCGAGCTACCTCATTCGCAGCGTGGCGTCGAATGCCTACGACAGCGTCTACTGCCTGCGGCTCGCGCAGAACGCGGTGCATGCCGCGATGGCCGGCCGCACGGAGTGCGTGGTGGGCCGCTGGCATGGCCGGTTCGTCCACATCCCGATGCCGCTCACGGTCAGCCATCGCAACGAGGTGGCGCCGGACGGCGACCTGTGGCTGGCCGTCCTCGAGGCCACCGGCCAGCCGCGTTCGTTCGGCCCGTAGTCACGTCCACCGCACACTCGCGCCGTAGTCCGCATGCTCCGCATGCGGCCCACGGTTTGGAAGCCGCAGGCCCGTCTGTCCCTCCGCGGGACGACCTCCTTCGGCGTGGGTTCGGGGCTGCCCATGCCCCGAGAGCCGGACGCTCGCTTCGGACATCCTGTCCTGCGCTCGCTCGGATGCCGCCTCCACTTCGGCATCCTGCCTGCGCTCGGCGGCATACGCCGGCTCCCGGGACACGGGCAGCCCCTCACGGCGTGGTGGTTGTGCATCCGGTCGTACGTGGCCCACTTCAAGTGGGCTGCGTTTCCTGCTGAAATGTCTCCATGCAGCCCGTGCTCGCTCCGCCGCAACCGACCGTCGAACGCCCCGCCGCCTGCGATTCGCTCGTCGCGCTCCTTGCCGCGCGGGTCGCCGACGCCCGCGAGCGGCCCGCCGTCGTCGATGGTCTCGAGCCGACGCGGTCATGGACCTGGGGTGACATCGCCGCCGCGGCCGTCGAACTTGCCGGGCGGCTCGACGCGGCGGGCCTGCGCCGTGGCGACCGCGTGGCCCACGTGGGGCCGCACTCCCCCGACTGGATCGTGGTCGATCTTGCTTGCCTGCTCGCCGGCGTCGTCCATGTGGCGGTGCACGACGACCTGCCCACTCGCGAGCAGCGGCGACTGCTCGACTGGCTCACCCCGCAGGCCCTCGTCTGCAGCGGCCGGCCACCACAGGCTTCGCCACGCGAACTCCAGCTCCTCGATCTCGGAGCGGGCGTCCTCGCCGCGACCGCCTGGCACGGGCTCGCCGCCGACCCCGTTCAGCTGGCCGACTCGCTCGCCCGCCGCGTCGCCGCCTGCGATCCCGACGCCTGTTGCACGATCCTGCTCTCGTCGGGCACCACGGGCCTGCCCCACGGCGTGCTGCACTCGCAGCGGTCGCTGGCCGCGAATGCCCGCGCGTCGAGCGAAATGTTCCTGCACGACCCGCGAGACGTGCGGCTCTCGTGGCTGCCGATGAGTCACGCCTACGCCCGTGTGGGTGATCTCTACACGGCGCTCGTCCGCGGCGGCTGCCTCAACGTGGTCCGCGACCGCATGCGGCTGCTCGACGCCTGCGCGGCCTTGCCGCCGGCCGTGATCCTCGGCGTGCCTGCTTTCTTCGAGCGGCTCGAGCGCGGGGCGCGATCGGGACGAATTGCCGACCTGGCCGCCGCGCTGGGCGGCCGCGTGCGGGTCTGCATCTCCGGCGGCGCTCCGCTGCGCGAGCGGACGGCCGCATTCTTCCTGGTGCAGGGAGTCCCGCTCGTGCAGGGCTATGGACTCGCCGAGGCGGGGCCGGTGGTGGCCGTGTCGAACCCACGGATCGCGAGGCCGGGCACGGCGGGGCCCCCGCTCGAGGGTGTCGAGGTGCGGATCGACGAGCGGCCCGAGTCTCGTGGTCAGCTGCTCGTCCGCACGCCGAGCCGAGCGATCGGTCTCCTGGATTCACCCGGCGCGAGCGGGATGGCAGCGTCGGACGCTGATTCCGACTGGCTCGAGACCGGCGACGTGGCCGAGATCGATGCCGCCGGCCACGTGCGAATCACGGGCCGGCTCTCCGACACGATCGTGCTCTCGACCGGCGTCAAGCTGCCGCCGGCCGAGGTCGAGCGGGTTCTCGCCGAGGACGAAGCCGTGGCGCAGGTGTGCGTCATCGGTGACGGGCTGCCCTGGCCCGTGGCCCTCGTCGTGCCGGAGCCCGATCTGATCCGCGCGGCGATCCGCCGGCTCGGCCTGCGGGTGTTCAGCCGGCGGCAGGCGGTCAAGCATCCGCGGTTGCTCGCCTGGATCGCCCGGCGGTTGACCCACCGGCAGGCGAGGCTGCCGCGGGCCTGGCAGGTGCGACGAGTGATTCTCGTAGGCCGCGCATTCGATGCAGCGCACGGCGAGGCGACGGAGTCGTTCAAGCTCAAGCGGCGGGCGATTGCCAGCCACGTTCACGACCGAATTCAAGCGGCCGCAGGCGACCGACCACGCGGCGTGGCTCTCGTGCCGGTGGGAACACGAACGGCGGGTAATCTGCCGGAGAACGCCACGGCATCGGCGCGACCATGGCTCACGGGCACGACCTGGCACGGCGATGCCGGAGGGTTCGCCCAGGCGGCCGAGACGGCGGCCAGTCCGCTGCCCGAAGCGATCGAGGCCGCCCTCGAGCGGGCGGCCTGCGAGATCGCCGAATTGCGGGCCGCCGGAACACTCTACGAGTCGCTCCCGGTCATGGCGGCGGCGGCGCCGCTCGCCGACGCGCCGCCGCCGCCGACCGGCCGGTTCACCGCCGAGGCCGAGGCCGCGCTCGGCGTGGCGGGCTTGTGGGGGCTGTTCGTGCCGCAGCCCCATGGGGCCGAAGCCACGCTGGGCCAGCTCGCCCGCGGCATCACCCGCCTGGCCGCCGACTGCCCCACGGCCGCGGGCATGCTCGCGGTGCACTCGTCGATCGGCGCCGTCTCCGCGGTCACTGCCTTCGGCTCGGCGGAGCAGCAGGCCCGCCATCTGCCCGGCCTGGCGGCGGGACGGCCGCTGTCGATCTTCGGCGGCACGGAGCCGGAGGTGGGCTGCGATCTCGGCGCCGTGCAGTCGGTGCTCGAGCGACGTGACGGCCGACTCCTGCTCACCGGCACGAAGATGTTCATCACCAACGCGGTGCATGGCCGGCTCGTGAAGCTGCTCGCGCTCCACGACGGGAAGCCGGCGGTCCTGCTCGTGCGGCTGCCGGATCACGACACGCCGAGCTTCCGGCTGCGGCACTACGCGCTCCATCCGCTCAAGCATGCGGCCAACGCCGCGCTCGAATTCACCGGCTTCGAGGTGGACGAGGCCGATCTGCTCACGGCGCCATCCGGCCGCGACGGCATGCAGATCGTCTGGCACGGCCTCAACCGCGGCCGCATCACCCTGGCGGCGCAGGCCGCCGGCACGCTCCGACTGCTCCTCGCCCAGGCCCGCTCGCATGCCGAGCGCCGCGCGACCTGGGGGCAGCCGATCGCCGCCCGTGAGCTCGTGCAGGGGCGACTGGGACGCATTGCCGCCTCGATCATCGCCTGCGACGCGATCACCGCCTGGGCTGCGGCCGCGATCGACGCCGGCCAGACGGGTGAGCTCGAGGCCATCACGGCGAAGGTGGTGGCGAGCACGTGTGTCCGCGAGGCGGCGATCGACGCGCTGGGCGTGCATGGCGGCCGTGCGTTTCTCGTCGGTCATCCGCTCGGCGATTCGCTCCACGACCACTTCGCCGTCACGGTCTACGAAGGGGAGAGCGACCTGCTCGGTCTGGCCCTGTTCAAGGGGCTCGCGAAGCGCCATCCGCTCGCCCGGCAGGCCAATGATGCCGGGCGGATGGCACAGGCGGTCAGCTGGCTGGCCTGGCGGGCCGCCCAATCTGCCGCGAGCTCCGGTACCGATGGTGGACTGCTGGATCGCCGCCTTCGCGAGCATGCCCGTCGGGCGCGGCGCGGCCTCGCGAACGCCGCCGCGAGGATCGACCGCGCGATCCGCCGCCACGGCCGCGGCTTGGCCGACCGCCAGTTGGAGATCGGAGCGTTGGCGGCGGACGTGCGGGAGTTCGTGAGCGTGCTGGCGACGGCGCATCACGCCGATGCCGCTGGCACCGATGACGCCGCCGCGGCGGCCGATGTCTGGTGTCGCCTCGCCCTCGCCCGCGCGACCGGCCTCCGACTCACGTCGGCCGACCACGCCGCCGTCGCCGCCCTCGGCCGCACACCATAATCCGCACGTTCGCGCCGTAGTCCGCATGCTCCGCATGCGGCCCACGGTCTGAACACCGCAGGCCCGTCTTTTGCTACCCGGGTCAACTATCGGTGGTGAGAGTTCGGGGCCGCCCACGCCCCGAAAGCCGGACGCTCGCTACGAACATCCTGTTCTTCGCTCGCTCGAATGCTGCCTTCGCTCCGGCATCCTGCCTGCGCTCGGCGGCATACGCCGGCTCCCGGGGCACGGGCAGCCCCTCACGGCGGTTTGCGGATAGCGTACGGTGCGAGCTGGAAGTCTTACCTTCCTGCGACGACGCCCGGCCACCAGCTGCAGAGATACCAGGCTCGAGGCGTGGTCAGTTCGGCGAACGCCTCCAGTGACGCCCGCGAACCGGGCACCCGGTCGCCGCCGAGCACCTCGTCGAGCAGCCCCTTCGGCTTCGTGTATTTCACCGCCCGGGCCGTCGACTCCGTGAGCCCAGCCAGTTCGACCGCGCGTGCGACGGCGTCTTCCAGGAACCCGATCCGATCGACGAGTCCGGCATCCTTGGCCTGCCGCGCCGTGAAGACCTGCCCGGTCGCCGTCTTCTCGACGGCCGCCGCGTCGAGCCTCGGCCGCCCCGCCTGCACGATCTCCTTGAACCGTGCGAACATGTCGTCCACGAGCGCCTGCAGGATCTTTCGCTCCTTCTCGGCGAGGGCCGGGTCGCGGTCCTTCGTGAGGCTCAACATCTCCTTGAGCGGCCCGCTCGTGATCGAGTCGTCACGGACGTCGTATTTCTTCAGGAGCTGCGAGACGTCGAAGTGGGGGATGATCACGCCGATCGAGCCCGTGAGCGTCGCCGGCTCGGCGAAGATCACGTCGTCGCGGCCGCCATTGGCCATCGCGACGTAGTAGCCGCCGCTGGCTGCGATGCCCCCCATGCTCACGACGACCGGCAGTTCGCGGTCCTTGGCGAGCTTCGCGAGCCGGTAGTGGATCTCGTCGCTGCCGCTCACGGTGCCGCCCGGGGAATCGACGCGGAGCACGATCGCCTTCACGCCGTCGTCCTCCGCCACATGGTCGAGCTGGGCCCGGATGAACCCGTCGCCCCCCATGATCGGGCCGGTCAGGCTCACGATCGCCACCTTGGCCGGCGCCACCTTCGACAGCGAGTGGTATTTCTCCACCACTTTGCCGTCCCGCTGAAAATACTGGGCAAACGCCCCGGCGCTGCCGAGCGCCGCGAGCAGCGAGATGCCGGCCACCGTCCACGCGATCCGCGTGCCCCAGCGGCCCCACACGCTTGCTTGCTCCACGATCACACGAGTGGGCTGCCGCGGGTCGGTATCGATGAGCGTCATGTGCATGGTCTCCTGGATGAACGACGACCTCATTCTAGGGTAGCCGCGCCTGTGGTGGCGGTTTTTCGAGGGGGCGGCTACGATCACGTCGTCACGAGTGTTTCAGGAGCCGCCTGCGTGTTCGTCTGCGTCAGTACCGAGTGCCTTCCCGACATGCCGCTCGCCGGTGCCATGGAGCGGCTGGCCGAGCTTGAATTCACCGCCGTTGAACTCGACGTGCGGGCAGGTGGCGGGCACCTCGATCCCGCGGCCGTCGCCGCCGATCCCGAGGCGGCGATCGCGGCTTGCAGCGACCTGCAACGGCTCCGTCCGGTGGCCGTATCGTTCTCGGCCCCCGAAACCCCGGAGATGTACGACCACTTCGCCGCCTGCTGCCGGCTCGCCAAGTCGCTCGGCGTGGTGACGATGGTGGTGGAGTCGTCCGAGCTGGGCACGCCGTTCAACGGCGAGATCGAGCGGCTGCGGAAGCTCGTGGCGATCGCGTCGGGACTGGGATCGGTGGTCGGTGTGATCACGGCAGCGGGCCGGATGACACAGGATGCGGAAACGACCGCGTCACTCTGCCGCAACGTGCCCGGGCTGGGCGTCACGCTCGACCCGAGCCATTTCATCTACGGCCACAAGAAGCCCGCCTCGTGGGAGTCGATCCTCAAGTACGTCTGCCACGTTCACCTGCGGGATTCGAAGGCTGATGCCTTCCAGGTGCGGATCGGCCAGGGCAACGTCGAGTACGGCAAGCTCGTCTCGCAGCTGGAGCGGGTGGGCTACAAGCGGGCGCTGTGTGCCCACATGCCGCCCCTCGAGGGCGTCGACCAGGTGGCCGAGCTCCGCAAGATGCGGCTGCTGCTCGAGAGCCTCCTGTAGGCCCGTCACTCCGCAACGGGCCTACTTCACGACCGTGCCCGTGGCCTCGGCCCGGCTCGCCATTTCGGCGTAGGTGCGCGCCTGCGGCTCGTCCCCCTCTTCCGCGTACATCGTGGAAAGGTTGCCGTAGGCCACCGCCAACGCCCGCTCGTCGAGCTGCTTGCGATCCACCGCCGCCACCATCAGCTCGACGCCCCGGCGGCTCAAGGCCAGCGCGTCCTCGCGTCGCTCGACCTGCCAGTAGGAGATCGCCATGCTCACGTACGATTCCCCGATCTTGCCCGGATCCGGATCAGTGGCGACGGCGTCACCTTCCTCCCAGAGAGGAATCGTCCGATCGAACCAGGTCACCGCGGTGGCATGATCGCCACGCTGCAGGCTGTGCATGATGCCGATCCGGAAGAGCAGTTCGCCGAAGGAACGCCGTTCCGCCGCCGTCAGCTCCCGCTGCTCGGCGCCGCGTTCGAGGTAGGCTGCCGTGAGCGTGGCGTTGTCGAGCATGTCGGTGGCATCGCCCCGCTTCTGGGCGGCGACGAGCGCGTCGCCGAGCCCTTGCCCAACTTCCCAGTCGATCTGTCGCCGCCGCCACGGATCGCGGACGTCGTCGCCCATCCGATCCCGCAACTCGAGCAGCCGCGTCACCCAGGGCAGCGGCTCCACCGCCTCGGTGGACCCGGCCGCGGCGGCCAGGGCCCCACGACAAAGCTGCATTTCGAGCACCATCCTCTCGCGATCGCCCCCCTTGAACTCCTCCACCAGCGTCTCGCTGCGGGAGATCCACTTGGGGATGACACGGCTCTTCTGCTGCCAGGTGCCCTTGGCGATCGCCAGGGCGGTGCCGAGATGGGCGTCGAGCAGCACCTCGCGGGCGGCGGCCTGCATGGTGGGCGAGCGCTTCGCGAGCAGGGGCGACGCCTTGCGAATCGTCTCCGCGAAGTGCTCCACGGCCGCCTGATGGTCGGGCTTGTCCCCGGCCAGCGCCGTGCGGCCGAGAAGCCGTTGCACCTGTGCGGCCACGAGCGGCGAGCCAGCATCCTTCGTCTTCACCGCCTCCAGCACGGCCTTCGCCTCGGCGGGACGGTCGAGCGCCAGGAGCACGCCCGCGTGCTTGAGCTGGGTCCAGACATCGGCGGGATCGAGGCGGCCGGCCGTCTCGGCCAGCTGCAGGGACTGCGTCCACTTGCCCTGTTCGCTCGTCATCGCGAGCAGGAGCCGGTGGGCCCGCACGTGCCGCGGGTCGAGTTGAATCGCATACAGCAGGTCGGCCACCGCGTTGGCCGAGCAGGCGTCGAGTTCGCCTTCGGCACGCAGCACGAACGATTCGGGATCGAGCGGCTCGATGAGGATCGCCGTCGCGGCCGGCGTGCCCGGCTTCACGCTCAAGATCACGCCCCGCTCCGGATAGACCTCGCCGATCGACACCCCCTGCTCGTCGAGGATCGACACGGTCCGCAGGTCGCTGATCTCGAGCTGCTTGGCAAGGTCTGGCACCGCCACTGGCTCGACGAGCTTGATGCGAATCGCGGAGACCACGTCGTCTTCGAACATCACCTCGACGCGCTCGAAGGGCTCCACCTTCCAGGCCACCCCGGTGGTGCCGTCATCGCGGGTGAAGGGCTCGCCGGCGCCCCAGCCGGACTCGACCTCGGCCCGGCTCGTCTTGCCGGGCAGTGCCCCCTTGAAGGAGGCGGGGTCGATCGACAGCGTCGGCATCTCGTCGGGAGTGGCGGCGACCGGCGCCGTCACGGTGGCCTTGGCCGGCTCCTTGGGTGCGTCTGCCGCGGTCGCATCTTTGGCAGTGAATTTCGCAGTCGCGGCAGGCTCGCCGGGCGTCTGCTCACCCAGCGGCACGGGCACCTGCGTGGTCGCGGGGGCCGTGTCGGCAGGGGCCGCGGCGGTCGTCGGCAGCAGAGACTTCGGCTTCGGCAACGCCGCCATCTTTTCGGAGAACCAGCGGGTGAGCGGGTTGCCCGAGGGCGTGGCGGGTGCGGCGGTCGGCTTCGGCGTCTGCGGAGCGGTGTCCGGACCGGTGCCGGCGACCGGGATCAGGTCGGGCACGGTGGCCGGCGATGCGGCGGCTGGCTGCGGAACACCGGGCTCGTTGAGCGTTTCGATCCGCGCCGGCAGCCTCATGAGCGGCCGCGGCGGTGCGGCCGGCTCGGCGGCCAGGGCCTGTGGCACGAGGCACACGAGGCTGGCGAGTGTCAGGGGGATTGCGATGCCCGCGCACCTCACA
>JBJTIE010000076.1:0-5520 GCA_046094845.1 Planctomycetaceae bacterium
ACCCCGCCATGGCACTCGAACTCAAGGTCCCTGAAGTCGGTGAATCGATCACCGAAGTGATGATCGGCGTCTGGAAAAAGCGGGAGGGGGACAGCGTTTCAACGGACGACCCGGTGGTGGAGATCGAGAGCGACAAGGCGACCGTCGAGCTGCCGGCCCCGACCACGGGCCGCGTGTCGAAGATCCTCAAGGCAAGTGGCGAGAAGGCGCTGGTCGGCGAGGTGATCGGCTATCTCGAGCCCGCCGCTGCCGGTGCGGCCACGGCCCCTGCCGCCCAGCCGAGCGTCGCCCCGCCGGCCGCGGCTGTCGGGCCAGCCCGTGGGATGCCCGCGGCAGCCCGCGTGCTCGGCGAGGCAGGGGTCTCGGCCGCCGGTCTGCCCGGTACGGGACCGGGCGGGCGCATCACGAAGACCGACGCCGTGGTCGCCACGTCCCGCCCCTCGACTCCGGCTCCCGCCACGAAGCCGGCCCCCGCGCCGGCCCCGCTGGTCGCGGCCTCGAAGGCCGGCGGCAGCCGGGAGGAGCGGTTCGTGCTGATCAGCCCGATTCGCCAGCGGATCGCCGAACGGCTCGTCGCGGCCCAGCAGGAGGCGGCGCTGCTCACGACGTTCAATGAAGTGGACATGAGCGCCGTCATGGCCCTGCGTGGAAAGTTCAAGGACACGTTCCAGGAGCGATATGGCGTGAAGCTCGGCTTCATGTCGTTCTTCGTGCGGGCCGTGGTGGAGGCTCTCCGGGCCGTGCCCCAGGTGAACGCGGAGTTTCGGCCGCCGCACATCGTGCATCGCGACTACTACGACATCGGGATCGCCGTCGGTGGCGGCAAGGGACTCGTCGTACCCGTGCTCCGAAACGCCGAGACGATGTCGTTCGCCCAGGTCGAGCAGACCATCGGCGACTTCGCCCGGCGGGCCGCCGACAACAAGCTCAAGCTGGAGGAACTCCAGGGGGGCACGTTCACGATCTCCAACGGCGGCGTCTACGGGTCGATGCTCTCGACGCCGATCATCAACCCGCCGCAGAGCGGCATCCTCGGCCTGCACGCGATCCAGGATCGGCCTGTCGCGGTGAACGGCCAGGTGGTGGTCCGGCCGATGATGTATCTCGCACTGTCGTATGACCACCGGCTCGTCGATGGTCGCGAGGCCGTCACGTTCCTCAAGCGGGTCAAGGACACGATCGAGGATCCCACGCGCCTGATGCTGGAGGTGTAGCCGCCGATGCAGTACGACCTGGTGATCATCGGTGGCGGCCCCGGGGGCTACGTGGCGGCGATCCGGGCGGCGCAGCTCGGAATGAAGGCGGCCGTCGTCGAGAAGGAGCCGCAACTGGGGGGCACCTGCCTCCGCGTGGGCTGCATCCCGTCGAAGGCGTTGCTCGAGTCGAGTCATAAGCTGGAGATGGCGCAGCACGAGCTGGCGACGCACGGCGTGAACGTCATGGGTGTGTCGTTCGATCTGGCTGCGATGATGAAGCGAAAGGCCGACGTCGTCTCGACGCTGGCGAAGGGCATCGAGGCGCTGCTCGGCAAGAACAAGGTGACGCGGCACCGGGGCACGGGCCGGCTGGCCGGTGCCGGCCGGGTGGAGGTGACGGCCGACGACGGCACGAAGGCGGTGCTCGAAGCCCCGCGGATCGTGCTGGCGGTGGGCAGTCGCCCCGTGGTGCTGCCCGGCGTCGAGGTCGATGGTCGGCTCGTGGGGACGAGCACCGAGGCGCTCGCGTTCGACACCGTGCCCGGCCACTTGGTCGTGATCGGCGGCGGCTACATCGGCCTGGAGCTGGGCAGCGTCTGGCGGCGGCTCGGCTCCCAGGTGACCGTGCTCGAATACGCCGACCGCATCCTCACGGGTATCGACGCCGACATCGCTGCGGAAGCGATCGGCCTGTTCCGCAAGCAGGGGCTCGACATCCGGCTCGGCGTGAAGGTGAAGTCGGCCCGGGCAGCCGGTGCGGGCTGTGTCGTTGAGTGCGAGGGGCTCGAGCCGATTCGTTGCGACCGGGTGCTCGCGGCCACTGGCCGCCGGCCCGCGACCGACGACCTCGGCCTCGAGACCGTCGGCCTCGCCACCGATCAACGCGGCTGGATTCCCGTCGATGGCCAGTTCCGCACGGCCGCAGCCGGCGTCTGGGCGATCGGCGACTGCATTCCCGGTCCGATGCTCGCCCACAAGGCCGAGGAAGATGGCGTGGCCTGCATCGATGCGCTGGCGGGCCGCTGGAGCCATGTCGACTACGACCTCGTGCCGGCCGTCGTGTTTACGCATCCGGAGATCGCGGCCATCGGCAAGACGGAGGAACAGCTCGTGGCCGCCGGCGTGAACTACAAGAAGGGTGTGTTTCCGTTTCGGGCCAATGGCCGGGCTCGCACGATCAACGACACCACCGGCAAGGTGAAGGTACTGGCCGATGCGGGGACCGACCGGGTGCTCGGCATCCACATCATCGGCCCTGCGGCGGGCGACCTGATCGGTGAAGCCGCGGCGGCGATGAGCTTCGGCGCGACGTCCGAGGACATCGCCCGCGTCTGCCATGCCCATCCGACGCTGCCCGAGGCGCTCAAGGAAGCCGCCCTCGCCGTGTCGGGCCAGGCCATTCACGCCTGATCTATCGTTCGTCCGTGATTCGCCCGCACCCGTAGTCCGCTCGCGCCGTAGTCCGCATGCTCCGCATGCGGCCCACGGCCTGAAGACCGCGGGCCCTTCTATTCCGCCGCGGGTCGACCTCCTGTGGCGGGAGTTCGGGGCTGTGGTTCGCAACCGACTGTCACCAGCGCCAGCCGCAGCCGGCGTCGCAGAAGAACGGTGCCGTCTCGGCCGTCAGACCCCAGCCGACACGGACACCGAGTTCGAAGTTTTTCGTGAGCATGATGTGCGTGCCCGGGCTGAAGAACGGCTCGCCGCTACGGCCGGGTGCTCCGACCGGATAGGAGCCGAACCACTCGGCGTGAAGTTCCCAGCGGTCGGTGACCGGCATGCGGAGCACGGTCGATGGCGTCCAACGACCGAACCAGCCATCCAGCCCTTCCGAGTAGGCGTATCGCACGGCCACGTCGAGTCGCCACGGTTCCGATCGGCGGGACGGGAACCGCACGGGAAGCTCCCAGCCCGCGGCCCCGGTGGCCACGGGCACCGTGCCGAACACGTCCCCCTCCACGGGCGTCGTGCCCTCCATGATGAAGCAGGTCTCGGGCCGCCAACCGTCCTGGTCAGACATGCCCAGCTTGAAGCCGTACAGCAGGCTCGTTTCGTAGAGGCGGCTGCCGTCCTGCGTGCCCTCGCCCACTTCGACGCTCGTCACGATCGTGCCCTGCGAGCCGACGCCGTAATTGACGCCGAACCGCCACTCGAACCGCTCCGTCGCCCCGATCCGCAGGAGCCACTCGGGATAGTTGTTGGTTGGCAGGCCGGAGCGATTGTCGATGTAAACCGACGAGGCTTCCATGAGGAGCGAGCCGGCCGGGATCGTATGGGTGCAGGGAGTGAAGGCGTCGCGGTCGGTGCCCAGATCCCCCTCGGCCGCGAGCCCGATGGTCGCACTCGTGCAGGCGACCACGAGCGCCGTGATCGCGAGCGACCAGCGCATGAGCGACCGTTCGGGACGGGATGGGACGGCAGTGAATCGGAAGTTCATCAAGGCGCACCGTGTCAGGAGCGTCGACCGCGGGGCAGAAGCCGCCGGAGTTCATTTCCGGGGCGCGGCGCGGGCCATACTGCTTCGCGCAGTCGCCTGGCTTGCCCCGTCTGCCAGCAGCGGCCAGCTTCCCATTGACCCGCAGGCTGCCGATCGCGATACACCGCAGGCTCTACCCGCATACAAGCCGTCAGGATTCACGGCGATGTCCCGCCCGTTTCGCACGTTGACCTACGTCGTCGGCCACTCTCGGGGGGGCACGACCTGGCTGGGGGAACTGCTCGGCTGCCATCCAGCCGTGCGGTATGTCTTCGAACCCTTTGCCTCGCAGGCCCATCCCTGCACTGGCATCGACATGCAGACCGTCTTCAACGGCGGTCGGTTCATTCTCCATCGCAAACGGGGCCGGCCGGTGCCCGACATTCCGGTGCCGCGGTTCTTTCGCGCCGCCACCGACGATCCCACCGACCGCCGGCTCGGCCAGCTGGCTGCGCTGCATGTCGAAGCGGTCGCGGCCGCCGCGTTTCCGCGGGAAACCGGCTACCACCTCGTGACCAAACAGCCTCGGATCGAGAACATCGGCTGGGCGGCGGCGTCCATCGCCGCTGATCATGTCGTGGCGCTCGATCGCCATCCACTGGGCGTCGTCAACAGCGTCCGCCGCTGGGGCATGCTCAAGTGGGCACGGATCGAGTGGGCGGTCATCAGTCGGGACGAAACCGTGGCACCCGAGACGCGGCGGCTGATCGCGGCTGCCGACACGCCCGAGGAGCGGATTCTCGTGCTCACGTGGCTCCGATCGAGGCACCTCCGCGAGTTCGTCACGGCACACCCGACGGCACTGCTCATCGAGTATGACGCGCTGTGTGCCGATCCCTGCGCGGAAACGTTGCGGGCCTGGCGGCATGTCGGACTGGATGACGACACCGAGCCGCGTCAGGCCCTCGCCGCACTGCTTGCCAAACGGGACGGACCCAGTGAGGACTCCGGCTCCCGGTTTTTGCACGTCCACAAAGATTCGCTCGCCCGTCGGCACGCCTGGCGGTATGAACTGCCCGACTCGATTCGCCGTCGGCTCGAACGATTCATCCGGCGGCATGACCTCGACATCACGTTGCCCGGTGCCGGTTTACCGGATCTCTCCGCCACAGAGCGGCTGCTTGCGCGGCAGGCCGATGCGTTTGCGATCGGCACGCATCTCAAGCGTTTCGCCCAGGGAGTGGCTCGCGGGGGCCGACGCGAGGCTGCTTGAGCAATCTCTTTCCTCAGCCGTGGTTCAGCGGCGGCCGGCCATGCCTGGCCCGAAGCCGCGAGAACGCCGTCCACACGGCGGGCGCCTTCGCGAGCAGTTTCACGATTTGCGAGGGCGTGATGCCGAGGACTGGTGCCGCCGCGCCGGGGTCACCCTGCGTCGCGGCCAACTGGTCGAGCGCCTCGGCCACGAGGCTCGGGTAGTCGGCATGGGTGGCCGCGATCGCGAGTCGGTCCCCGCGGCAGCGGGATTGCCAGAGCGGGCTCGGTGCGGCGGCCGCCGGTTCGCGGTGATCCACTGCCAGCTTCAGTCGAAGCCGGGCGATGGCCACCGACCGGTTCTCCGCCTGCGATCGTCGCTCCGATGCCTCGGCGGTCACACCGGTCGGCAGGTGAGCGAGGACGACCGCCGTCTCGACCTTGTTGCGGTGTTGTCCACCCGGGCCGCTGCGGCGGGTACGGGTTTCGGAGCATTGCCGCAGGAGTTGGCCGGTTGGGAGGGAGGCAGGATGGCTCACGTCTCAGGACACTCCGTTGTCGTCACGAGTCTGACGAGGCGTAGAATGACGGCGTCGGTCATTCAGTTCCAGATGGTGTGAATCCACAGTCTATGAAACGGGGGATGCTGCCATGAAG
>JBJTIE010000077.1:0-6372 GCA_046094845.1 Planctomycetaceae bacterium
GGCACGGGCAGCCCCTCACAGCCTCAGGTGCGTTTGACGAGGAGCTTGTCGATCCGCCTGCCGTCCATGTCGACCACCTCGATCTGGAGCCCCTGCCAGCGGACGATGTCGCCCGCGGTCGGAATCCGCTCACTGATCGAGCGGGCCGGCCTTGTCGAGGATGTCTTGGAGGATGAAGGGAGACGGGAACGGCTCGTCGAGCTGTTCGAGCAGCTTGCGGTAGCGAGCGACGATCTCGGCGATGTCGTCGGCCGTCAGCTGATCCCCGCGCAGCACCGGCGAGGCGTCGAACACCTCGCGCCAGGCCTTGAACGCCTCCTCGAACGCCTGCTTCGCCGGCTGCAGCTTGGCGTCGGCGAACTCCCGCTCGGCCTCCCAGGTCTTCTCGCGGGCCCGCAGGGCCGGCTCGGTCACCTCGGCCTCGCAGGTCGCCCGCCAGAAGTCGAAGTTCACGATGCCACGGTAGCGATCGATCATCGTGGCGGTTTCCGTGGCCTCCACGTACTGCCGGGCCAGCTCCTTCGCCTTGTCGCGGGACTCGGGCGGCGCCTCGCGGGCCACCATCGGCCAGGTCACCCGCAGGGCCGTCTCGGCGGTCGCGGCCAACTGCTGCTGCTTCTCGCTGCGCTCGAACGGCGGCACGTCGAGGGCGGCCTGCTGGTCGGCCGGAAGGGCAGCCCGCTTCCGCTCGGCGAGCGCGGCGAACTGGCCGGGCAGGAGCGTCTCGAGTTCGGCCGCGAGCCGCGTGGCCCGCTCCTCCTCGGCCTCGCGGAGCCCGAGCCGGATGGGAACGTCCCAACTCGTCGGAATCTCCCGCATCGCGAACCGCCGCATCTCGTCGCCGGCGAGCGTCCAGGCATCGCGGGCGGCGCTGCCGAACGTGCCGTCCTCTTCCAGCGCCCGGGCATGGTTGATGGCCGTCATCATCGGCTCGCTGTGAAAAATGAGCGCCGTCGTCTTGAGCGGGGCGCCGGCATCGGCGAGCCGCTGGGCGGCAAGATACTTCTCACGGGCCACCAGCCAGTTGTCGCGTTCCGGGAGCGTGCGGCCGGGCCGATCGCGGTCGTGAAAGTCGTCGTCGGCCTTGAACAGCCGGCGAAACTGCTGCTTTTCGTCCGATTTGCCGATCTTCTGCCCGATGAACCAGCCCATCCGGCCGAGCAGCCGCGGCTCCCGCAGGTTGAGCGAGATGCCTTGCCGCAGGAACTCGATGCCCTTCATGACCCAGGCGTAGCGGTCGCGGAAGTCGTCGAACTCGACCGAGATGTTGTAGGAGAGATTGTGGGCCTGGAAGTCCCACACGGAGTAAAAATTCGGCTGGAGCTTCGTCATCTGCTCGAGCGTGGCCGAGAGGTTCGTCCAGTCCTCCACCTTCTTGTAGTGGTTGGCCCGATCCCAGAGCAGCGTCACGGCGATGTTCTTGAGGCCGAGCGTGGCGAACCGGATCGTCTCGCCGGTGGGGTCGACCTCTCCGAGATTCGCCTGCGACAGGCCGGCCGCCGCCCGCAGTCGGGCGAGCACGCCCCCGGGGCCGGCCGAGTCGGCCGGCTGTGCCAGGATCGAGAGCGGCACGAGCAAGAGGGCGAGGGCGACCAGGGTGACGAGGGTCGCCGGCCGCAGGCCGAGCCACTGGGTCGCCGAGCCGCGAGCGCGGGGGAAAGCAGTGCTCATGACGCCACCTCACGGGCCTTGAGGAAGAAGGTGCCGGCGATCAGGAAGGCGAGCACGAAGCCGGCGGTCTCGGCCGCGTGCGCGGCCAGGAGGTCGAGCGGGATCTCGAAGCCCTCGGCGACGAACGTGCCGGTGCCGAGCGCCGCGAGCGACGGGAAGATGTCGGCGGCCAGCCGCATCGGGGCCAGGAGCACCGTGTCAACGGCCTTCATCGCCTGCACGGCCGGCGTGGGGTCGAGTTCGAGCGTGATGCTCGTCTGCGTGGCGATGCGATACAGCGACTCGATCGGCCCGCCCCCCGGCACGATCGTGGCATCGCCCGTCACCTGGCTCTCGAACAGCCGGGCGATGAACTCGCGAAACTGGCCGATGAGCACCACGGCCAGGGCCGCGAGCAGTGCCACCGGTCCGGCGAGGAACGTGCTGAACATCACGCCGAGCGCCGTCACCACGAGCATGGCGAACCAGATGCCGAGGCAGCTCTTGGCGTAGTTGACGGCGAACGAGCCCTCGCCGGCCCGCAGATAGAAGTCGGCCTGGGCGACGCCGTAATACTGTCCCGGCTCCAGGCACTGCAGCCAGACCTCGACCTGGCCGTCGGCGATCAGATCGGTAAAGAGGTCGATCTCCTTGACCTCGCCATCGGCGAGCACCGTTCCCAGCCGGCGGGGCACGAGCACCGTGTCGATCGTGAACTCCTTGGCCACGATCGGGAAGGCCTCGCTGCGGAGGTTCGTGGCCGGGTTCCGCAGCTGCACCGTGCCGTGAATGCCCTCCTCGATCCGTCCCTTGTGGGTGCGAAACACCCGCACGATCATCTCGAGCGGCAGGCCGTCGGGAAACGCCTCGGGGGTCACGCCTGCGAAGGTCCAGATGGCCGCCGCCGGCGTGCCCCCCTCGATGTACTGCCGATAGCCCCATTCAGCCCCCACGCTGATGCCCTTCCCGCTCGGTCGGCCGTCGCGGTCGAGAAACCGCAGGCTGCCGCGCAGCGGCCGGCGGGCCTCGAGCAGCCCGTCCGCGGGCCCCACCTCGTAGCTCGCCGCGGCGCCTTCGCCGACACGGGAGATCGAGTGGCGATGCCCCTGGCCCGTCTCGGCCACACCCTGGCCGTTGGCATCGAGCGTGACGCGATGGCGGTGGCCGCGGTCGAGGCTCGTGCGGCCCGTGAAGCCTGTCACGGCACCCGACTCATCGATCACCTCGACCAGGTCGTCGGCCGCCACGTTATGGGAATGGGCCACGCTCCGCACGACGAAGGCCCAGCCCGCGAGCCCCATCAGGGCCACGAGCGCCGTGCCGACACCGGCGAAGCCGAGGATCCGGCCCAGCACGATCTCGCTGGTGTGCACCGGCTTGGTGGTCACCGTCTGGATGGCCCGCGACTTGATGTCGGCCGGCAGGCTGAAGACCGCCAGCAGGAGCGTGACGCAGCAGACGAGCAGGTTCGTGGCACCGAGGATGAAACCCAGATAGAGCTTGCCGGGATTCACGCTGCCGGGATCGAGAAACCAACCGGCGAAGAGCAGGAGCACCGCGAAGACGGCGAGCACGACGAGCACGTTCCGCCGCAGCGATTCCTGCACGGCCAGCCGTGCCAGTGCCCAGACACGGCGGGGCGATATCCCCGCCAGGTCGGCGAAACCGGCGAGAATGCCGCGATAGACCCGATCACCCGCTGCGAGCGGCCCGTGCAGCACGGCCTGCACGCACCAGGCGATCGCGGCGGCGAACAGGGCCACGAGGCCGCCGGCGAACAGGTAACGGATCACGGCCGGACCGATCCAGGCTGCGAACCGCGGGATTTCTTCCTCGAGCACCATGGTGTGGCCTCACCCCGTCTCGCGGTCGGAGGCACGGGCCCGACGGCCGGGCCGGGCCTGGGAGTCCCGCACGACCTCGAGGAACAGGTCTTCGAGCGTAGTCCGTGGGTTGCCGATCTCCACGTCGGCCGCGTGGTGACGGGCGAGCACTGCGCGAATCTCGTCCTGCGCGGCGGCCGAGAGGCCGTTGGCCCGGATCTGCGTGACGCCCGTCACGCGGAGCAGGTCATCCACCCGCCCGAGCTCCTTCAGTTCGCCCTGATGCAGCACGGCGATGCGGTCGCAGACGTCCTCGACGTCCGCCAGCAGGTGCGAACACATGATCACGGTCTTGCCACGGGCCTTGAGATCGACGATGAGGTCCTTCATCTCGCGGGTGCCGATCGGATCGAGGCCGCTGGTGGGCTCGTCGAGGAGCACGAGTTCGGGGTCGTTGATGAGCGCCTGGGCGACGCCGATCCGCCGCGTCATGCCTTTGGAGTATTCGCGAAGCTGCCGCTTGCGATCCCGCGTCAGCCCGACCATCTCGATGAGGGCCGCAGCCCGTCGCCGCCGCTCGTCGGGCGGCATGTCGAACAGCCGGCCGTAGAAGTCGAGCGTCTCTTCGGCGTCGAGAAACTTGTAGAGGTATGACTCCTCCGGCAGATAGCCGATTCGCTCGTTCTTCGTGACGTCGGTCGCCTCGCGGCCGAAGACGAAGGCCTCGCCCGACGTCGGGAAGATCAGGCCCAGCAGTAGCTTCATCGTCGTGGTCTTGCCCGAGCCGTTCGGGCCAAGCAGCCCGAAGATCTCGCCGCGGCGGATTTCGAGATCGAGCGGCTTGAGCGCCACCTTCTTGCGGCGGCCCCAGAAGTCGCGGTAGGTCTTCGACAGGTTGCGGGTCTCGACCACGACATCAGTCGCGGCGCCCCCCCGTGGTGTTGCTGCACCGGTCTTCACCATCGCCTCACTCCTCCTGCCCGGCGGGCCCGCGGAACACGCTGGCACTCATTTGGGTTGTATCCCAAGCCGGCCGGGAATAAAGCCGGGGGATCAGCAGTTGACGCCCACCAGCGACCCGCTATGATTAGGACACGAATCGAGACTGATTCTCAATTTCGCCAGCCAATTTCCTCACAGAGACATGAGCAAAATGGGCCGCCCCGCCACGCACAACCCACGTGGATTCTCGCTTGCTCCCCATGGTTTCACCCTCGTCGAACTGCTGGTCGTGATCGCCATCATCGGCGCCCTGATCGGCCTGCTGCTGCCCGCCGTGCAGAGCGCTCGGGAGGCGGCCCGACGGTCGAGCTGCCAAAACAACCTGCGGCAGCTCGGCCTGGCCGCGCTCAATTTCGAGAGCACGAAGGGCTACATGCCCCCCGCTGGCTCCACGACCGGCCTCACGACCACCAACGCCTCCCCCTGGTCGGGCCAGGCGCTGATCCTGCCGTTTCTGGAGGAGGCGAATCTGTTTGCCAAGATCGACTTCACGAAGCCGTATGGAAATCAGGATGCGACGCTCTTCCCGTCGGGCAGCGTCGCCACGCTCCGTGTCGACGTGCTGCAGTGCCCGAGCGACCCGAACGTCAAGCCGCGGCTGACCACGAGCGGCAGCGCCGAGCACTATCCGCTCTGCTACGGATTCAACGTCGGCCATTTTCTGGTCTATAACCCCGCCTCACGTTCCGATGGCGGCGGGGCCTTCGGCTTCAACGCGCGGCACAAGATCGCCGCCTATGCAGACGGCTTGAGCAAGACGCTCGCCATGTCGGAGGTGAAGTCGTATCAGCCCTGCTTCCGCGACACGATCCAGCCTGCCTCGACCACGCCCCCGGCCGCCGCGGCCGATGCCCGCGGCCAGCTTGCGGGGGGCAGCTGGTATGAGCTCGGACACACGGAGTGGGTCTGCGGACGGGCGATTCACAACGGCTTCACCACCACGTTTCCCCCCAACACGGCCGTGACCACGAGCGAGAAGCCCGGCATCGACATCGACATCACGAGCTCGCGGGAGAACGTGAGCCCGACCGCAGCCACCTACGCGGTCATTCCCGCCCGCAGCCACCACCCCGGAACCGTCACGTCGCTGATGGTGGACGGCTCCGTTCACTCCGTGGCCAACGAGATCGATCCGTTGGTCTGGAAAGGCCTCGGAAGCCGCGCGGGCGGCGAGGCCGCCAGCATCTCGCAGTAAGCCCGACCCAGAAGCCCGGCCCCAGGCAGGCCGCGTCGATCAGTTCGCGGTCGGTGCAGCCAGCGACTCCCCCGCGGCGGTCGCCTGCGTCGCCGCCGTCCGCGTCGCCACCTCGACGAGCTGCGCGGCGGCACGCAACTCGGCGACGGTGAAAAACGGCTCGTCGGGGACACCACCGACATGATCGACCGCCTCATCGGCCAGCCGCTCCCACGACAGGCCATTGGCGATGTGCCAGGCCGCGGCTTGGGCCACCTTTTGCGTCACGACGCCGCTCGCGAGACACTCCATCACGAAGGCCAGACGCGGCTCGTCGGACCACGACTCGAGTGCGATCAGGCGGTACGGCATCCGGGCTGATGGCTCCGGCTTGCCATGCTCGAGGCAGACCGTCGCGAACCGGAACACGCGGGCCTTGCCCGGATGAAGCACGAGTTCGGGACCCTGCTTGGGCGGCGTGGCGACGCTGAACTGGCCGCCCGCCGGAGCGGCCGCGGGCTGCGACGCGATCGCGGCGTCCATCAACTGCCGCACGCCGAGTTTCGCCACCGGCTTGTCGTGAATCCACGCGGCGAACGATTCGCCGTGCGTGGCATAGGCATCGTGGAGCCACTGCGGAGCGTCGTTGCCCAGCCACCGCCGGAAGGCGACCCAGCGCGGATCATGCGGGCCATAGACCTCACGGGCCACCCAGCAGAAGCC
>JBJTIE010000078.1:0-12200 GCA_046094845.1 Planctomycetaceae bacterium
CGATCGTGTGCCAGCCACGGCTCCGGAGCTTCAGGAGGCCGCGGGCGCCGTCCTTGCCCATGCCGGTGAGCAGCAGGGCTACGCCCGTCTGCGGCCAGTGCTCCGCCACGCTCTCGAAGAACACGTCCACGCTCGGTCGAAAGAAGACGTCGCGGGGCTCCGTCTGGTATTCCAGCGTTCGCCCCTTGGAGAGCACGAGATGATCGTTCGTGCCGGCCAGGAGCACGTCACCCGGCTCCGGCCGCTGGCCATGCTCGGCCACCCGCACCGCCCGCCCCGTGCGATCACCGAGCCAGCGGGCGAGTCCCTGGGCGAATGCCACGTCCACGTGCTGCACCACGAGCGTGGCCACGTTCCAGTCGCGGGGCAGGGGCAGGAGCAGGTCCGAGATCGCCTTGGGGCCACCGGTCGAGGCGCCCACGAGGAGCAGTCGCGGCGGCGCCGCCGCCGCCGCGGGCCGCGGGGACTTGCGGGGCTCGGAGGTCGCGCCCACCAGCTTGGCGATCGTGCCGATCTTCTCGACGAGCGCCCCGGCGCCGCTCACCTCGCCGGCCACTCCGAGGATCGGCGTGTCGACGGCGTCGAGCGCGCCATGTCCCATCGCCTCGTAGACGAGCGAGATGTTGCCGCTCACCGTGGCCGTCACGATCAGGATCGCACAGGGCGCGGCCGCCATGATCTGGCGGGTGGCCTGCACGCCGTCGACGTGCGGCATCACGAGATCCATGAGGATCAGGTCGGGGCGGTCGCGCTTCGCCATCGCGATCGCCTCCACGCCGTCGGCCGCGGTCCAGGCGACCTCGTGGTCGGGGAGGCTCGTGACCACGCGCCGCAATGCCTCGCTGGCGGCCCGCATGTCGTTGACGATCGCGATTCGCATCGTGGATGGTCTGGCGTGTGGAGCCGGCTCGGGGCGGTACAAGTCTCGTCGCGGTGGACCTCGAAGACTCGGTCCAAGGCTCCTCGAGCTTGCACCGACCCCTCGCCTCGCGTTGGGGTGCGCGGACGTGGGGATGTCAGAAGGGTCGAGCCACTAGCGTGTTGGCTCGCCGATCAAGTCCATGATCGTATCGATGAAGGTGGCGTCGTGGAAACTGCTTTTGGTCAGGTAGCGGTTGGCGCCGGCGTCGAGGCCGCGGAGTCGGTCTTCCTCGCGGTCCTTGTAGGACACGATCACCACCGGGATCTCCTTGCGGGCCGGGTCGGCCTTCAGCAGCGAGACGAGGCCGATGCCGTCCATGCGGGGCATGTCCACGTCGGTGACGACGAGGTCGTAGCTGCCGGAGCGGATCGCGTTCCAGCCGTCCATGCCGTCGACGGCCACGTCCACCGTGTAGCCACGGGCCTGCAGCAGCTGCCGCTCCAGTTCGCGGACGGTGATCGAGTCGTCCACTACGAGGATCCGCTTCCGCTGCCGGGCCTGCTCGGCGAGCTTTTCGAACTCCACCCGCGAGAGGCGACGGCCGGCGAGCACGTTGTCGATCGACCGCACGAGGTCCTCGACGTCCACGATCAGCACGGGACTGCCGTTCTCCAGGAGCGAGGCGCTGTTGATGTCGGGCACCTTGCCGAGCCGCGGGTCGAGCGGCCGGACTTCGAGATCCCGCTCACCCAGGAAGGCATCCACGATCAGGCCGAACTGCTGGCCCCGGTCGCTGATCACAACCACCGGCATCGGATCGGCGGGGTCGGCGGCCGCCGCGTCGAGAATCTGGGAGGCCATCACGAGGCCGATCGAGGCGCCGTCGCGATCGAAGTACTGCCGACCCTCGACGGTGCGGATCTCGGCGTGGCTGCAGAACAGGATCTGATCGATCCGCGTGAGCGGGAAGGCGTAGGGCTCGCCCCCCACCTCGACGAGCAGCGCGCGGATCACCGACATCGTGATCGGCAGCTGCAGGGTGAACACGGTCTGCCGGCCCGGCTGCGTCGCCACCCGCACGCTGCCCCCCACTCCCTTGACCATGCTCTGCACGACGTCGAGGCCCACCCCGCGGCCGGAAATTTCCGTGACGCGATCCTTCGTGGAGAAACCGGGCAGGAACAGAAATTCGAGCAGTTCGAGTTCGGACAGGCGGTCAGCCACGGCCTGCTCGACGAGGCCCCGGCCCACGGCCCGGGCCCGCAACTGTCCCACGTCGATTCCACGGCCGTCGTCGGTGAGAGTGATCTGGAGCATGCCGGCCCGATGCCGCGCCTCGAGCCGAATGGTGCCCGTCGCGGGTTTCCCCGCGGCCTCGCGATCGGCGGGCAGCTCGAGGCCGTGGTCCACGGCATTGCGGACGAGGTGCGAGAGCGGCGCCTCGAGCTTGTCGAGGATGTCGCGATCGACGCCCGTCTGCTCACCGCGGACCTCCCAGCGAATCTGCTTGCCGAGCGTGCGGGCCAGATCCCGCACGAGCCGGGGGAAGCCACGGATGCCGTCGGCCAGCGGCCGCATGCGGCTCACGATCACCTCATGATGGAGCCGGTTGGACAGGTCTTCGTTGCGACGGGCGAAACCCTCGAAATCCTCGATGTGCTCGCTCAACCGCGCCAGGCTCGCGTCGGCCCGGTCGCGGATGCCCGTGAACATCGCGGTGACCGCGGCCGGCAGCGGCACGTCGGCCGCCTTGAGCCGTTCCTCGAAGGCCGCGAGCCGATCGCACAACTCGACGTCGGCGCCGCGGAGCTGGAGCAGGGCCTCGACGAACGGCCGCAGTTGTCGCGTTTCGACGAGCGATTCGCCCGCGAGTCCCACCAGTCTCGTGAGGCTGTCGGCGGAGACGCGGACGATGCGGTCGGCCTGCTCGGCTGCCGGCCGCGGTGTGGTCGGCTCGGCTGGCGCCGCGGGAACGGGCGGCTCGTCGGGCGGCGTCGGGGGCGAGGCGGACGGTGCGGACGGTGCGGACGGCTCGGGGGCCTGGGGCTCGGGCGGCTGCGCGGGAGCGGCTGGGACGGCCGGCGGCGCTCCGGCCAGGATCGCGGCGAGTTGGCCGACGAGTTCGTCGGCCCGGGCCGGCCACGGCGACTCGGGCAGCAGCGCGTCGTCTGCCCGGGCGATCGCCGCGAGAAAGTCGATGGCCGCGAGCAGCAGGTCGGCGTGCTCGGGGCGAACGCGAAACTGCCCCTTGCCGGCGGCGACGAACACGTCTTCGAGTGAGTGGGCCACGCGGACCGCCGGATCGAGTCCCACGATCCGCGCCGCACCCTTGAGCGAGTGGGCGGCCCGCATCAGCGATTCGACGGTGCTCGGAGATCGCTCCAATTCCTCGATGGCCAGCACGCCGGCCGAGAGCACGGCCGTCTGGCTTTCCGCTTCGAGACGGAACAGCTCCAGCATCGAGAATCCGCTCAGGTCGTCGGCCATTACGCGTTCCTCATGCGGAGACCATGCCGCGGAGGCCGGCGAACACCCGGACCTCGTCGAGCAGGCCGACCGTCCGCTCCTGCCATTCGAAGAGCGCCGTCGAGCAGCGGGCCTGCGCCTGGCTCACGGTGGACGGCACCGCCCGGATGGCGGCCCGCGTCACGCGATGGACTCCGGCCACCTCGTCGACGCCCAGCACCCAGCGTTCGACTCCCGCCTCGCCGGTCCGCTCGACGACCAGGAATCTGGCGGCGGATTCGGTGGCGGTTGCGGCAGCCGGCTGCGGCCCGCCGGACAGGCCGAGCAGGGCATGGAGCGACATGCAGAGCTGGAGTTGCCCGCGAATGTTCACGAGGCCCGCCAGCCCGCCGCCGCCGCGATGGGGAATCCGGTGGAGCGGCCGCGGCGTCGTCACCTCGACGAGCACGGCGGCTGGCAGGGCGAACCACTCCGTGCCGAGCCGGAACACGAGCACACTCGTGCTCTCCGTCTCGGCCGCGGCCGCCGGCTCCTCAAGGATCTCCCGCCAAGCGTCGAGGTAGCCGGCCGGCGCGTTCCGGTCGAAGAACGTGCGGGCGGCTTCGGCGAGCACCGGACAGTTGCGGCAGTGGATGTAGGTGGCGAGTTCCGGGCAGCTCTGGTCGCCGGAGATGCCGATCGTCCGCCAGCAGTCCGGCTGCGGGGGCACGGTGGCGTGAGGCCGGGAGGCGGCGGCATCGCTCATGGCGCCTCCTTGCGGGCGAGCACCCGGGCTGCCGACTGCCGGTAGGTTTCAGCCATCCGTGTGTCGCCCCGCTGCGTGGCCAGAAGGGCGAGGGCCAGCAGCGCCTCGTCGTGTGCGGCGTCGAGGTAGAGCGTCTTGTGGAGACAGCCCTCGGCGCGATCGAGATCACCCGCGGCCTGGTGGAGCATGCCCATCAGGAAGAAGAGCCGTGGTGACGGCCCCACGGCCGCCTGCGCCTCGTCGCAGAGCACGATCGCGTCGTGATACCGGCCTGCGTTCGCGAGCTGCCCGGCCCGCGCGAGCACGTCGTCGAGCAACTCCGCCGGCGTGGCCTCGACGGCGGCCTGCGGGGGCTGCGACCGTTGCGGTGGCGCAGCATGCGCCTGCCGCTGCCGCGCTGCCGGCTCCCGAGCCGCCGACTCGGTGCGGCGTGTGGACGCCGCGCCGCGGCGGGCTGGAGTCGCAGGGATCGGGGCCGGCCGACGGGCGGCCGCGCGGACACCCCGGCGGAGTGCGAACACCGACGCCGCCCCCGCAGGCATCCAGTCCCCCTTCAAGATCGGCGGTTCAGCTGCACCGAGCACGAGCAGGCCGTCGGGTCGGAGGAGTGCGTCAAGCGCGGCCTCGACCCGGCCCCGTGCCTCGGTATCGAGATAGATCAAGAGATTCCGGCAGAAGACGACGTCGTAGGGCTCGCGGTCCGCGCGGAACGCCTGGTCGAGCAGGTTGCCCCGGGCGAAGGTCACCTGCGTGCGGACGCGGTCTTCGAGCAGGTTGCCCCCGGCCTGCGGCGTGAACCAACGGTCACGAAACGCGAGGTCGGCATTGCGGAAGGCGTTCGCCGAATAACGGCCTGCGGCCGCGCGGGCCAGGGCGACGCGGCTCACGTCCACGGCGTCGATCGTGAACTGGCCCGGAACGAGCCCCGCCTCGAGGAGCGCCATCGCGATCGAATAGGGCTCCTCGCCGCCGGCGCACGGGGCCGACAGGATGCGCACGGGAAGTCGCCCAGGCAGGGTGGCGAGCGTGAGGGCGAAGCGGGCCACGAAGTCGAACACCTGGGGATCGCGGAAGAACCAGCTTTCCGCGACGACCACTTCCTCGATGAGCGCGTCCCGCTCCTGCTGGTCGGCCTCGATCCGCACCGCATAGGCGGCAGCCGCATCGAGGCCCAGCGCTGCCATGCGGCTCCGGGCTGCCCGCTGCACGGCGGGACGACCGATCGTGGAGACATCAAGACCGATCCAGCGGGCGAGCGCCTGCTCGATGGCAGCGTCGGCGTCCTGGTCGGCGGGAGGCCGTGTCATGAGCCGGTCTCCGCGACGGCGGGAAACAGTCCTGCGGCCAGTTCCTCGGGCAACAGCCGATCGACCTCGATCACTTGCACGGTTCGGCCGCCGAGCCGGAGGATGCCCCCCAGAAACGGCGCCGCGGCCAGGTCGAGCGTCGGCAGCGATGCGTCGGCATCCTCGGTCGAGCGGATCGAGATCACGGTCTCCGCGACGAGCCCGAGCCGCCGCGGCGGGCAGCCGGTCGGTGGCTGGAGATCGACCACGATCACCCGCGTGCTCAGCCTCTCCGCCGGTGGGCGGTCGGCGAGGCGGATGCCGAGATCGACGAGCGGCACGAGTCCGCCGCGGTAGGTGAAGATCCCGCGCATGTAGTCAGGCATGCGGGGCAGCGGCCGCGCGGGCACGAGCGGCAACACCTCGACCACCCTCCGCGACTCGACCGCGTAGTCCTGACCCGCGACGGTGAAGGTGAGAAGTTGCATGATGTCAGACGGTGAACCTCGACACCTCTTCCTTCAGATCGCCGACCGCCTCGCGCAGGTGGACGGTCGCCTTGTTGAAGTCGTCGAGCGACGAGGCCGTGCGGGAGGCGCCCTCGGCGAGGCGGATCATGGCCTCGCGGATCTGCTCGGCCCCCTGCGACTGGGCCCGCATGCCCTCGGTCACCTGGCCGAACCGGCCGGAGATGCCCTGCACGGCGCCGATGATGTCGCCCAGCTTGGTCGAAACGTCGCCGATCTCGTGGACGCCCGCGCGGACCTGCTCGGCGAACTTGTCCATTTCCATCACGCCGGAGGAGACGCTGTTCTGCATCTCCTTCACCATGCGTTCGATGTCGAGCGAGGCCACGGCCGTCTGATCGGCGAGCCGGCGGATCTCACGGGCCACCACGAGAAAGCCGAGGCCATACTCGCCCGCCTTCTCGGCCTCGATGGCGGCGTTGATCGAAAGCAGGTTCGTCTGATCGGCCACCTTCGTGATCGTGGTCACCGCGAGGTTGATGTTCGCGGCCCGTTCGCTGATCACCGCGAGCTTCGCGCCGAACGACGAGGTGCTGGTGGCGAGTTGCCGCATCGTGCCGTCCATATCGGAGAGGCTGCCGCGGCCCTCGGCGGCCATGGAGCCGGTGTGGGCGGCCATGTCGTTGACCTCGGTCATCGTGCGGAGCAGTTCCTGGCTGGTCACCGAGATCTGTTTCACCGCCGCCACGGCCTGGCTCGTGGAGGCGCCGTAGTCGGTGATCACCTGCTGCTGCTCGGTCGCCGTGGCCTGGATCGCCGTGGCGGTGGAGATCAGGGCCACGCTCGACCGCTGGATACGGCCGATCAGGCCGCGCAGGTCGCCGGTCATGGTCTGGATGGCGGAGAGCAGGGCGCCGGTCTCGTCGTCGCTCGTCGCGGCGACCTCGGCGCGGAGGTCGCCGCCGGCCACCTGCTTGGCCACGTCCACCGCCGTGCGGATCGGGTTGGAGATCGTGCGGGCCACGAGCAGGGCGGCGAGCGTCACGCCCGCGATGGTGGCGAGCGAAAGGCCGAGGATCGCGGCCCGCTGGAACCGCACGAGGCCGAACGCCTCGTCGGCGTCCTGCTTTACGACCATTCCCCAGCGGAAACTCGGGAGGTAGGTCCAGGCGGCGGCCACCTGCTCGTTGCGATAGTCGCTGACGAGGCCGTAGCCCCGTTCGCCGTTGGCCGCCCGCTGCGTGCCGATGGCGGCCGGGCTGCCCAGCGGCACCTGCATCTTGAAGGCGGCGTCGGGGGCATGGCGGAGCGGAACCGTCACGAGCACGGCATTGCCCACGAGTTGGCCGGTGACGATCTCGCCGGTGGCGCCCAGGCCAGAGAGATCTGAAAGCACCTTCCAGATGCGGTCCGGCCCGATGCCGAGCGCCAGCACGCCGCTTACCCGCCCCTCGTCGAAGATCGGGCAGGTGACGAAGGCGAACGGCTGGGCCGCCCGGCCGTAGGTCTGAAAGCCCCCGAGGTCGGCCTGGATGAGCGTGCGGGCCCGATCGAATCCGGTCGCGAGTTCCGAGGAGGCGAGCCCTCCGGCGAGGAGCGGCGTGCCCACCGGGATCGAGTCCTCGAGGGCGAACACGACACGGCCTGACTCGTCGACGAGGAGCAGTTGCTCGTAGCCGAACGCCTTCGCCACGTAGGTGAAGTAGTCGGTGAATTCGCCCGCCGCGGCGGCCAGCCGCTGCCGGTCGCCGCCGGCGTCGGTGGCGGGAACGGCGGCGAGCGCCCGCAGGCCGCGAATGAACGTGGGACCGCGGGCCAGTGCCATGCCGTCGCGGACCCGCTCGGCCGCATAGGCCTCGATCTCGCCCGCCTTCGACGCGGCGATCTGCACGAGGTTCGCCCGCACCGAGCCCTCGAGGGCGGTGGAGGCAATACGGGCGGTGATGGCGGTGAGGATCGCACACGGGATGAGCGCGATCACGAGAAACCAGAACACGAGCCGGCCGGCGATCGAACGCCGTAGCGGCTGCTCCAGGGGCGAGGCACCGGGGGGAAGCCTGCTCATGGTCCGCTCCTCGTGGTGCCGTTCGGGCCGGTCCAGCGGCCGCCCCAGCCCTGATAGAGGCCCGTCACGAGCTCCTCCCACTCCGACCGCGATCGCGAGAGCGGAAACGGGACCGGCCGCACGGCGGTGCGGCTCGACCAGACGACGTCGAACTGGCCGTCGGCACGGATGCGGCCGATGAAGACGGGCCGCCAGGTGTGCTGCGTTTCGGGATCGATGGCGATGACGCCCTCGGGTGCGGCAAGGCTCTGGTGCCGCATGGCGCTCCGCACCTGCCGCACGTCGGCGGTGCCCGCCTCGCGGACGGCCTGGGCCCAGAGTCGCACGCTGTCGTAGGCGGCCACCATCACGTCGGACGTGGTGCGGTGGGCGCCGTAGGCGGCCTGGAAGGCGGTGACGAACGCCCGGTTCTCCGGCCGGTCGATGCTCTGGAAATAGTTCCAGGCGGCGTAGTCTCCCACCATGTCGACCCCTGTGGCCGTGGCCAGTTCGTTCTCGCCGATGGCGAACGTCACGACCGGCGTTTGTTCAGGGCGGATGCCGGCCGCCCTCAGGCCCCGGGCAAACGCGAGGCCCGAGTCACCCGGCACGCTGCTCAAGATCACGTCGGGCTTCGCGGCGGCGATCTGCTTCACGAGCTCATCGACCGCGGTGCCGCCGAACGGAATGTACTCCTCGCCCACCACCTCGGCCCCGATGCCCTTGAGGTGGTCGGTGATGATCGCGTTGACGCACCGCGGCCAGATGTAATCAGAGCCGACGAGAAAGAACCGCCGGGCGCCGAGGACGTCGTGGCACCATTGCACCGCCGGCGTGATCTGCTGGTTGGGGGCGGCGCCCGTGTAGACGATGTTCGGCGACTGCTCCATGCCCTCGTAGGCCATCGGGTAGACGAGCAGATGATCGGCGGCCTCGACCACCGGCAGCACCCCCTTGCGGCAGGCGCTCGTCCAGCAGCCGAAGATCACGGCCACATGCTCTTCGCGGATCAGCCGCTCGGCCTCACGGGCAAACGTCGGCCAGTCGGAGGCGCCGTCGGCGATGACCCAGCGGATCGGCCGACCGAGAAGGCCTCCCGTCCGGTTGAGTTCCTCGAGGGCGAGAACCTCGGCATCGATCATCGCGGTCTCGCTCACGGCCATCGGGCCCGTCCTGGAATGCAGGATGCCGACGACGATCGGGCTGCGGTCGACGAGCAGCCGGTCGAGCAGGAGCCAGCCGAGTCCGGCGATTCCCGATACAAGCAGCACCGCGAGCCAGGGCCGCCGCCTGCGGGGCGGTGCAGTGGTGCCGCGGGCGGGCCGTGGCGAACCCGGGGGCGACGACGTCGGAACGGGGAGGGGCGGGGTCATGACACTGCAATCTTTGCCCAACTTTCCCGACCACGCGAGTTTTGCGCCCGAGAAAAATCCCCGGCCATCACTACGACGCGCACGACCATCACGACCCGATCCCCCTCACGGGACGGGGTGTGTCTGCTGCTGGCCTGGATGCACGGTTTCGGGTAGCCTCATGCGGGGTCGGGAAGTTGACTCAACGCCGGTTTGGGACCGTGTCTCGACATGCGTGCTCCGATGACGTCGCCGATGGCCGAATCCACCTCCGCTACCGCCGCCATCCAGCGGATCGTCGGCGTGTCGGCCTGGGCGGAGCAGGTGCGGAAGTCGATCGAACTCGTCTCGGCGCACCAGTCGAGCGTGCTGGTCATCGGACCGAGCGGCACCGGCAAGGAGTTGATCGCAAGGGCCATTCACGCCTGCAGTCGGCGGGCGGCACGGCCGTTCATTCCGGTCGACTGTGCCGTCACGACTGGCACGTTGTTCGCGAGCCACATGTTCGGCCACATGAAGGGCTCGTTCACGGGGGCCACCTCGGCGACCCTCGGCTGCTTTCGGGCGGCGGATTCGGGCACCATTTTTCTCGACGAGATCGGGGAGATGGAACTGGAGCTGCAGGCGAAGTTGCTTCGCGTGCTGCAGCAGCGGGTGGTGGTGCCGGTCGGCAGCCACCAGGAGATTCCGGTCGACGTGCGGGTGCTCGCCGCCACGAATCGGGATCTCGCCAAGGAGGTCGAAGCCGGCAGGTTCCGCGAGGATCTCTACTACCGGCTCAACGTGGTGACGATCCGCACGCTCCCGCTGCGAGAGCGGCCCGAGGACATTCCCGTGCTGGCGGAGCGTTATCTTGCGGAGCTCGCCGCGCGGCACGGCATGCCGCTGTGCACGCTCGCTCCCGCGGCGATCGAGGTGTTGCAGGGCTACGCCTGGCCGGGCAACGTGCGGGAACTCGAAAACGTCCTCGAGCGGGGCGTGATGTTTTCGTCGGGCGACGAGATCGACCCCGACGCCCTCACCGGCCTCATGGGGAACGGCGGCCCCATGCCTGCCGACGCGTCGGGCGGCAGCACGGCCTCGATGACGGCGGCGGCCACCCAGGGCATCGTGTCGCCCACGCCGCTTCCGGGTGTCTTTCGTGTCGAGCCGAGGCTGCGGCCCGCGCCGGCTGCGGCCGTGGGCGGCGGTGAGGAATCCTGGCCGACGCTCGCCGACGTGGAGCGACTCCACCTCGAGAAGACGCTGGCCGCGACGATGCAGAACAAGTCGCTGGCGGCCAAGATGCTCGGCATCGACCGCTCGGTGCTCCGGCGCAAGCTGAAGAGCTACGGCCTCGACGAGTCGGCCGCCGAGCAGGACGGTTAACCGGCCTTCGAGCGGATGTCCGCCGTCTCTTCGTCGGCGACCCGCAGCTTGAGCGTCGGGCCGGGCGGAGCGCGGCGCTCCTGGGCGAAGCCGCGGCTGCCGCCGTTCAGGAAGTCGCGAAGGTGCAGCGCCGGTCCCTGCGTGAACTCCTGTCGCAGGGCGTCGAGCACGTCCCGCCAGGGAAGGCCGCGGCGATAGATCACCCGATAGGCAGCCTTGAGGTCGGCGATGTCGTCGGCGGAGTGTCCGCTCCGCCGCAGGCCGACGACGTTCAGCCCCACCACGCAGCCGGTCTGGCCGTCGATCAGCATGTAGGGGGGCACGTCCTGCACGACCCGAGCATGGCCCCCCACCATCGCGAGCCGACCGATGCGACAGAACTGATGCACGGCCACGGCTCCGGACACGAAGGCCCGGTCTTCGATGGTCACGTGGCCGCCGAGCAGGGCGTTGTTGGCGCAGATGCAGTTGCTCCCCACGGTGACGTCGTGGGCGAAGTGGGCGCCGGCCATGATGTAGTTGTGGCTGCCGACGACGGTCGCGGTTCCGGGCTTCAACGCCCGATGAATGGTCACGTATTCGCGAAACACGTTGTGGTCGCCGATCACGACCCGCCCGACCTGTTCGGGACGGGCCACATGCTGCGGCGCGCCACCGATCACGGAGTGCTCGGCAAACTCGTTGTGGCAGCCGGCGGTGACGCCCGACTTGACCACCGCCCCCGAGGCCACGGTGCAGAAATCGCCCAGTTCGACATCGGCCTCGACGGTGGCAAAGGCCCCGACCTTCACGCCGGATCCGAGACGTGCCTGGGGACTCACAACGGCAAGGGGATGAATGCTCACTGCGTGCCTTTCACCGTCGCGGGAGAGGTTTGGACCACGGGGTTATCGGCTCCAATCGGTCCCGGATTCAATGCCAGTTGACCGTCGCTCCGAACGCCTTGCCCGGCTTTCCCAGTCCATCACGGCAGGGCATCGCCCGCCGGCTCGGCCGACCTATACTCCGGGAGGCGGCCCGGCCATCCGCACGACCATCCAGCCTCACGACCATCCAGGAGACGCAGTTTTCATGGCAGACGCATTGAGCCGCGAGGATCGCTACGCTGCAGCGGAGCAGATCAAGGATTCGGGGGATCTGGCCGCTGCGGTGGCGGCTCTGGAGGCCGTGGTCGCCGACGACCCGGGCTATGCCCTCGCCCACTCCGCCCTCGCAGCCTGGTGCACCCGGCTCGAGCGGCACGACGACGCCGTCCGGCATGCCCGGCGGGTCTGCGAACTGGAGCCGAACGATCCGTTCAGCTACACGGCATTGAGCGTCGCCTGCATGCGTGGCGGTCGGATCGCGGAGGCCGAAGACGCCCTCGCCCGCTCACGCATGATGCAAGCGCCAGGTCGGTAGCCCCAGTTGCCCCGGCGGTCGATCGCCCGCGTGTGCAACGCCGCCTGCACTCACGTCGCCGGATCGGCCGCCGGCTCGGAGGCGGCCTGCTCCGGACTCTCGCCCAATGCGGTTTCGAGTTCGGCGAGTCGGCTGCGATCCGACGCCGAGAGCCGGTCGGCGTCGAGGCCCTTCTTGCGACCTGCGGCGAGCGACGTGCGGGCCGCGGC
>JBJTIE010000079.1:0-3136 GCA_046094845.1 Planctomycetaceae bacterium
GGGCTGTCTGCATTGCCCGTCACGGAGTGACGGGCCCACGCTGCGGCGTTTGCCCCGCCGTCATCGCCGCGCGAATGATTGCGCTGGCGTTGCCGAGTTCATTCCGGCCCCCATGGTGCCTCGTCTCATGCCCGGTCCTGCCGTCGGGTCGCACGTCTGGCTGGATCGCTCCGGGCTTCAGGCCCTGATCGATGCGCTCACGGCCACGGGCCACCGCGTGGTCGGCCCACAGGTGGCCGACGCCGCAATCGTGCTCCGCGATCTCGACGATGCGGCGCAACTGCCGCACGGCTGGCTCGACGAGCAGGACGGCGGCAGCTACCGGCTGTCGTACGATCCTGCCGTGGGCACGTTCGATCATGTCGTCGGCCCACACTCGCTCAAGCAGTTTCTCTTTCCGCCGCGGGAGACGATCCAGCGATTCGAGCGAATCAACGCGGCCGGACAGGAGGGCCCCGAGCAAGACGGTGCCTGGCAGGAGCGGGCCGTCGCCCACGACGACCGCCCGCTCGCGGTGATCGGCGTCCGCGGCTGCGACCTCGCCGCCCTCGCCGTGCAGGATGCCGTCTTCATCCGCGACGACTGGTGCGACCCGGCCTACGCGGCCCGCCGCGCGACGCTCTTCATCGTGGCGGTGAACTGCCGTCGTGCCGCGGCCACCTGCTTCTGCCACTCGATGGGCACCGGCCCCGCGGCTGCCACAGGCTTCGATCTCGCCCTCACCGAGGTCGCCGACCGATTCGCCGTCGAGGTCGGCACGTCAGCCGGCGCTGCGTGCCTCACCCTCGTCGCCGAGCAGACCCCACTCACCAACTGCTCGGCCGCGGAGATCGACGCCGTCCGGGCCGTGCCCCGTGATCTTCGCGCGCAGATGGTGGCACGCAGGCCGGCGCAGGACCGCCCGCGGCCGCGGTCGCTCGATACGACCGGCATCCGCGACCTGCTCTTCGACAGCCTCGAGCATCCGCGTTGGCGCGACGTGGCCGACCGCTGCCTCTCCTGCGCGAACTGCACGCTCGTCTGCCCCACCTGCTTCTGTCACTCCGTCGAGGACGTCGCCGACCTCTCCGGCGACCACGTGGTCCGCGACCGCCGCTGGACCTCGTGCTTCACGCTCGACCACGGACGGATGCACGGTGGCAACGCCCGCCCCACCACGGCGTCGCGCTATCGCCAATGGCTGACGCACAAGCTTGCCGGCTGGATCGACCAGTTCGGCACGTCGGGCTGCACCGGCTGCGGTCGCTGCATCACCTGGTGCCCGGTGGGTATCGACATCACCGCAGAGGTCGCCGCCATCCGTGGCACGAGCGACACGGAGAGCGCGGCATGAGTACCCCGCCCTCACCATGGCGAAGCCATGTGACGCGGGCCATGGCGATCCGGCCCGAGGCACCGGACGTGTTCACGATCGATCTCGTGTTTCGCGACCCCAGCCACGCATTCAGGTTCGAGCCGGGGCAGTTCAGCATGCTGCACCTTCCCGGCATCGGCGAGGCGGCGGTGTCGATCGCGTCGGATCCGTTCGTGCCCCTGCCCGTCAGCCACACGATCCGCGCGGTCGGCAACGTGACACACGCCCTCGCGCGGCTGGGCGTGGGCGACGAGGTGCTCGTCCGCGGCCCCTTCGGCCGCGGCTGGCCGCTCGCCGAGATCCGCGGCCGCGACGTGATCGTGGCCGCCGGCGGCGTCGGACTGGCCTCGCTGCGGGCGGCGATCTGCCACCTGGCCCGCTGCCGCGACGACTACGGCTCGATCGCGATCCTTCACGGTGCGAAGACACCCGCCGATCTGCTCTATCCGCACGAGTACGACCGGTGGCGTGACGCCGGACTCAACGTGTTCGTGATCGTCGATGCCGCCGACGCCCGCTGGCCGGGGGCGATCGGCGTCGTGCCCGACCTGTTCGCCGACCTCGACATCGACCCCGCCTCAACGAGCCTCCTCTGCTGCGGACCCGAGCCGATGATGCAGGCCGTCGCCGGACAGGCCGCCCAGGCGGGCATTGCCAGCCGCGACATCTTCCTCGCGGTCGAACGCAACATGTCGTGCGCCGCCGGCTTCTGCGGCCTCTGCCAGTTCGGGCCGGCGTTCGTCTGCACGGACGGCCCCGTCTTTCGCCACGACACGATCGCGGCTTTCCTCGCGGTGCCGCACCTATGACTGCCACGCCCGACACAAAGCCCAGCCTCGCCGTCTTCAAGTTCGCCTCCTGCGACGGCTGCCAGCTTCAACTGCTCGATGCCCAGAACCAGCTGCTTGCGATCGCCGATCAGGTCGAGATCGCCCACTTTCTCGAGGCCCGTTCCCGCGTGCTCGAAGGCCCGTATGACATCGGCCTCGTCGAAGGCTCGATCTCGACCCCCGCCGACATCGACCGCATCCGCGAGATCCGGCGGCAGTGCCGGTTCCTCGTGACGATCGGCGCCTGCGCCACGGCCGGCGGCATCCAGGCACTCCGCAACTGGGAAGACGTCGATGCGTTTCTCGGGGCGGTCTACGCCTCGCCGGCATTCATCTCGACGCTCGCGACGAGCACGCCGATCGCCGACCACGTGCCGGTGGACTTCGAGCTGCGAGGCTGCCCGATCGACACTGGCCAACTCGTTGAGCTGATCACGGCCGTGCTCGTGGGCCGCCGGCCGCGGGTGCCGGGATACTCCGTGTGCGTCGAGTGCAAGGAGCGAGGCACCGTGTGCGTCGCCGTGGCACGGGGCATCGCCTGCCTCGGACCTGTCACGCAGGCCGGCTGCGGCGCGATCTGCCCGGCCCACGATCGCGAGTGCTTCGGCTGCTACGGGCCGGCAGAGAGCCCCAACCTCGTGAGCCTCACTGGTTTCCACGAACAGCGGGGCACCCCCCGCGACCACCTGGGCCGGCTCGTGCAGAACGTCAACGCCTGGGCGCCGGCGTTTCGCGCGGAACACGACCGGCTGGCGGGAGGCCCACCGTGACCACCGCGCCGCACGACAGCCGCGGCGGCACGGTCCGCCGGCTGAGCGTCAAGGCGTTGACGCGGGTGGAGGGCGAAGGAGCCCTTCGCGTGCGGGTCGCCGACGGCCGCATCGAGATCAGCGAATTCAGCATCTACGAGCCGCCGCGGTTCTTCGAGAAGCTCGTCGTCGGCCGCGAGATC
>JBJTIE010000080.1:0-2138 GCA_046094845.1 Planctomycetaceae bacterium
AGTTCGTGGAGCTCGCGCGTGCCGACGTCGAGGCGATCACCACCTCGCCGGTGTCGCTCATGCCGCAGGGGCTGCTCGACCAATTGAACGAGACGGAGGTGCTCGACCTCGTGGCCTACGTGCTCTCCCGCGGCAAGGCACGCGACCCGCGGTACAAAAAGCGGGCGGCCCCCCTCGTCACGCCGCCGCCCGTGGCGTCGGCCGGCGCCGGCCCGATCGCCCCCGCGCCCGCCCCGATCGCCCACTGGACCCTCGACGAGTCCGCCGGCACAGTGGCCCGCGACGCGGTCGGCGGCCACCACGGCACCATTCACGGCGCGAAGCCGCATGCCCAGGGGGCGGTTGGTCGGGCCAGGCTCTTCGATCGCGACGAGGGACACCACGTCGAGGTGCCCTACCATGGCGACTTCGACATCCCGTCGTTCACCGTGTCTGCCTGGATCTGGCTCACCGAGCCGCCCGCCTACTCGGGCATCGTCGGGACGCGACACGGGGGCGAGCACCTCCGTCTCGTTCAATTGGTCGAGCAGCCCTTGCGGCATGAGCGACACCGGCGAGGTGGTGATCGCCTCGACGTCGGCACGCGCGAGCTCCACGAACTTCGTGGCGTCCTCGGGGTCGGTGACGACCACCAGCTTCTCGGGCGACTCGCTCACGATCCGGCCGCTCACGATCCGGCCATCGGTCGTTTCCACGATGCTCGCCTTGTATTGGTCGGAGATCACCTTGCTCGGCAGCACGATCGCCTCGACGAGATCCTTCACCTGGAAGCGGCCCCCGGCCTGCGTGAGGTCGGGACCTGTCGCGCCCCCCTCCTCGCCGAAGCGGTGACAGACGACACAGCGGGCCGCGGCGAACGTCCGCTTGCCGTGCTCGAAGTTGCGGCCGGAGGCAAGTTCCGTGTCGGCCTTCGCGAGCACCTCGTCCACCGTCCAGGCCCGGCCCGGCCCCTCCGGCTTCGGCAGCGGCGGCGGCACCCAGCGCTCGAGGATGCCCTTGGCCTCGAGCGCGAGCTTCTCGGTGTCCGTGAGCCGTGCCAGGCTCTCGTTCTTGATGTTCTCGAGGAACCTCCCAAAGCTGGCGCCGCCGCCCCACTCGCGGGCCCGCGGGAACCAGGCGTAGTAGGTTCTGGCGTCGTCGGCCGTCCAGGCGTCCTTGTCGTGGACCGTCCGCAGCACGTAGGCGTAGTGCACCTGCAGGAGGTCGCTGCGCTTTTCGAGCGATGCACGGACGGCCCCCCCGTAGCCGGCGTTGCGGGCGATCAGCCCGCGGAGGGCGTCCTCGTCGGGGGCGAGGTTCGTGTCACCGGCCGAGCCCGTCGGCACCGCGAGCAGCTTCACGAGCTTCGTGACGATGCCGGGCGCGCGGATGCCCACGAGCAGGCTGGCGAGCTCACGGTCGAGGTCGAAGGAGCCCGACGGGAACAGCGGCCCGAGCCGCGCCGCGATCCGGGCCTTCGCGTCGGCGGGGGGCTCGCCGAGCCGGACGGTCGCCAGCTCGTAGGCTCGTGCGAGGTCGATCTTCCCGGCCACATCGAGAGCGGCGGGGTCCACGGTGTCGAGCGCTGCGAGCACCGCGGCCTGCGCAGCCGGCTCGGCCTGGCGGGCGACGGCGATCGCCGCGGCGATCCGCGCCCGCGGCTCGGCGCTCGCGAGCGCCGTGGACTGCCAGAGGTCGAGCGGCTGGTGCTCGAGCGCGATCCGAGCGGCATAGCGGACGAACCGATCGGGACTCGCGAGGTGGGGCAGGGCTTTCGCCACCGCCGCGGCCGGGTCGTCAGCGCGACGGTGCAGCGCTTCGAGGTCGTGCCGGAGTGCCCGCTCGGCGCCGCCCCGCTGGTCGCGGACATCGACCGCCGCGGTCGGATCGGGACCGGCGTAGGTCACACGATAGAGTTCGCTCTGGCCGCCGCGGCCGCCGACGGTGAAGTAGATGGCGCCGTCCCGGCCAACGACCATGTCGGTGAGGGGCAGGGGGGTCCGCGCGACGAACTCCTCCTTCACGCCCTTGTAGGTCGAGCCCTCGGGCTCGAGGTGGATGGCGTACATCGTGCCGAACGTCCAGTCGCAGATGTAGAGCGCCTTCTGATACTTCGCGGGGAATTTCGTGCCGTAGCCGAAGGCCACGCCCACGGGTGA
>JBJTIE010000081.1:0-7166 GCA_046094845.1 Planctomycetaceae bacterium
GACTGCGCTCTCGGCATCCTGCCTTCGCTTGTCAGCAACGCCGGCTCCACGGCACGGGCAACCCCGAGGCGGCGCCCACCTCGAGCCGCGCGCACCAGTAAGGGATGCGTCAACAGAGGACGTCACGCCTCGGCGACCCACGCGCTGCCGGCGTGGCGTTCGACGGCGGCGGCGACGAGGCCGGAGAAGAGCGGGTGGGCGGCGGTGGGCTTGCTCTTGAACTCCGGATGGAACTGCACGGCCACGAACCAGGGGTGGTCGGCCAGTTCGACGATCTCCACGAGGCCGCCGTCGGGGTTCGTGCCCGCGATCACGAGGCCAGCCTGCTCGAGCTGCTCCCGATACTTGCCGTTGAACTCGTAGCGATGGCGGTGTCGCTCGGTGATTCGCGTGGTGCCGTAGGCGGCGGCGGCGCGGGTGCCTTCGGCCAGCACGGCCGGCTGGGCGCCGAGCCGCATCGTGCCCCCCTTGTCCACCACGGTGTGCTGCTCGTCCATGAGGCAGATCACGGGATGGGGCGTGTTGCGGGCGAACTCGGTCGAGTGGGCGGCCTCGAGACCGGCGCAGTTGCGGGCGACGTCGATCACGGCGCACTGCATGCCGAGACAGATGCCGAGGAAGGGGAGCTTTCGTTCGCGGGCGAAGCGGAGCGCCTCGACCTTGCCCTCGATGCCCCGCTCACCGAAGCCGCCCGGCACGATCAGGCCGTCGAAGCCGGCCAGGAGCCGTTCGGCCCCCTCGCGCTCGATGTCCTCGCTCTTGATCGGCTGCACCCGCACCTGCGTCCGCTGGGCGATGCCGCCGTGGTCGAGGGCCTCGTAGATGCTCTTGTAGGCGTCGCGGTGCTCGGCGTACTTGCCCACGAGGGCGATCGAGACCTCGTGCTCGGGGTTCCGCAGGCGGTGCAGGATCTCGTGCCACTCCTCGAGGTCGGCGGCCGGGGCCTGGATGCCGAACTTCCGCAGCACGAGCTCGTCGATCTTGTTCGATTGCAGCGAGAGCGGCACCTCGTAGATCGAGAAATCCTTGTCGCGTTCCTCGATCACGCAGTCGAGCGGCACGTTGCAGAAGAGGGCGATCTTCTCGCGGTCGGAGACGTCGAGCGCCCGCTCCGTGCGGCAGACGAGCACGTCGGGCTGGATGCCGATCTGCCGCAGGATGCCGACGGAGTGCTGCGAGGGCTTCGTCTTCAGTTCGCCCGCGGCCTTGAGATAGGGGACGAGCGTGAGGTGGATGAACATGCAGTTCTCACGGCCCACCTCCAGCGGGATCTGCCGGATCGCCTCCAGAAAGGGGAGGCTCTCGATGTCGCCCACGGTGCCGCCGATCTCGGTGATCACGACGTCGGTGTCGGGGCCCGCGAGCCGCTTCACCATGTCCTTGATCTCGTTGGTGATGTGGGGGATCACCTGCACGGTCTTCCCCAGAAACTCCCCTCGTCGCTCCTTGTTGATCACGGAGAGGTAGATCTGGCCGGTCGTGTAGTTGCTCTCGCGGGTGAGCTTCGTCTCCGTGAACCGTTCGTAATGGCCGAGGTCGAGGTCGGTCTCGCTTCCGTCGTCGAGCACGTACACCTCGCCGTGCTGGTACGGGCTCATCGTGCCCGGATCGACGTTGATGTAGGGGTCGAGCTTCTGCATCCGCACCCGCAGGCCACGGGCTTCGAGCAGCATGCCGATCGACGCGCTGGTCAGCCCCTTGCCCAGCGAGCTCACGACGCCGCCGGTCACGAAAACATGCTTGGTCACGGTGCGAGTTCCTTCCCGTCCGCCGATGCCAGATTCCTGCAGCCGCCACCGCGGCCGTCCTCGGAACGGATTGAACCAGTGGGCACCGGCACGGTCAATTCGCGCGGCACTTGGGCGGGTATTTTCGTGGTGTAGAGTTAGGAGCATGAATCCGCTCGCCGCCCCTCCGTCCGTCGCGACCGCCCCCACGTCGAACCTGCGGATCCGCAGCCTGGAGTCGCTCGTGCCTCCCTCCCGGCTGTGCGCCCTCCTGCCGCTCGACGATGCGGCGCGGGCCACGATCGTGGCGGGCCGCCACGCGGTCGAGCAGGTGCTCGCCGGCGTCGATGGACGGGTGATGGCGGTGGTGGGCCCCTGCTCGATCCACGATCTCGACGCGGCCCGCGACTACGCCGGACGGCTCAAGCGGCTCGCCGACCGGGTGGCCGACCGGCTGCTCGTGATCATGCGGGTCTACTTCGAGAAGCCGCGGACGACGGTGGGCTGGAAGGGCCTGATCAACGATCCGCACCTCGACGACACGTTCGACGTGGCCACGGGGCTGCGGCTGGCGCGTGGCCTGCTCATCGAGACCGCCCGCATGGGGCTCGCGACGGCGACGGAGTTCCTGGAGCCGATCACGCCGCAGTACATCGCCGACACGATCGTGCTCGGAGCGATCGGGGCCCGCACGACAGAGAGCCCCACGCACCGCCAAATGGCCAGCGGCCTTTCGATGCCGGTGGGCTTCAAGAACTCCACCGACGGTTCGCTCCAGGCGGCCGTCGACGCGATGCAGGCGGCCCGCACGCCCCACTGTTTCCTGGGCATCGACAACGACGGCGGCACGGCGGTCGTCTCCACCACCGGCAATCCGTGGGGCGTGCTCATGCTTCGCGGCGGCCGGAGCGGTTCCAACTATTCGCCCGAGATCATGCAGGAGGCCCGCCAGCGGCTCGAGGCCGCCGGCCTGCCCCCTCGCGTGATCGTCGATTGCAGCCATGCCAACTCGGGCCAGGACCACCGCCGGCAGTCGATCGTGTGGCGCGACGTCCTCGCCCAGCGGATCCAGGGCGACCGGTCGATCGTGGGCCTGATGCTGGAGAGCAACATCAACCCTGGGGCCCAGCCGGCCACGAGCGATCGCTCGAAGCTCGCCTACGGCGTGTCGATCACCGACGGCTGCATCGGCTGGGACGAGACGGAGGATCTCCTCCTCGAAGCCCACGCGCAGCTCGCGTAGGCCCGGCACGCCCCGCGTGCGCCGTAGTCCACATGCTCCGCATGTGGCCCAAGGTGCGAACACCGCAGGCCCGAGCTACTTCCCCTCAGGTCCGCCAACCTCCCCACGAATAGCCGGCCCCGCGGCCTGCACTCCCTCAACCGCACACGGAGTGTGCGGACTACGGCGCCGCGGGCACACGGAGTGTGCGGACTACGGCGCGATCGTCCGCACGCACTTCGCGTACACTTCCACGCCATGTCCACCTCTGCCCTGATCGTGATCCCGGCGCGGCTGTCGAGCACGCGGCTGCCGCGCAAGATGCTGCTCGCCGAAACGGGCAGGCCGCTGATCGAGCACACCTGGCGGGCCGCCGGCCGCTCGCGGCGAGCCTCCCGCGTGGTCGTCGCCACCGACAGCGACGAGATCGCCACGGCCGTCCGCGGGTTCGGCGGCGAGGCGATCATGACGTCGCCCGATGCCCCGAGCGGCACCGCCCGCATCGTCGAAGCGCTGCCGCATCTGGCCGAGGCGTCGATCATCGTGAACGTGCAGGGGGACGAGCCGGAGATCACGGCCGACGCGATCGACACGGCCATCGACCTGCTCGACCGCTGCCCCGAGGCAGGCATCGCCACGCTCGCCACGCCGCTCCGCCGGGCCGAGGATCTGCATGACCCAGCCGCCGTGAAGGCCGTGCTCACGCCCTGGCGGCGCGAGCCGGCCGAGGACGACGTGGTCGGGCCGATCGTGGCGGGCGCCTGGCGGGCGATCTATTTCAGTCGGGCGGCGGTGCCTGCGGCTCGCGACTGGTCGGAATCGCTGCTCGCCGCCGAGCCGCCGCTCTATTGGCAACACGTCGGCCTCTACGCATATCGGCGGAGCACGCTGGAGGCGTGGAACGCGCTGCCCGAGTCGCGGCTCGCCGCCCACGAGAGCCTCGAGCAGTTGCGGGCGATCGAAGCGGGCGTGCCGATCGCGGCCGCGGCGATCAGCCACGCGGCTCGCGGCATCGACACGCCGAAGGACTACGCGGCGTTCGTCGCCCGGTGCCGAGCTTCGTGATCGCCCCAAACCGCAGCGTACCACTCCGCGGCTACAAGCGGGCAGGCGGGCATCGCCTCCGCGTAGCGCTGTAGGTGCAGACTGGCAGTCTGCACACGGTCGCCAACGCCCGGCCTACTTCTTCTCGACCGGCACGAGCAGGACGCTGGCGGCGGCGTGGGCGAGCACGGCCTCCGACGTGCTGCCGAGCAGCCAGCGCGAGTGGGCGTCGGTCGGCGTGCGGCCCACGATCACGAGATCGGTGCCGTCGGCCTTCACGCGGTCGAGGATCTTTTCGCCAGGATTGCCCTGGGCCACGATCGGGTCTTGGCCGCGAAACGCGGGGGGCAACGTGCCCTGAAACGTCTTCACCGTGCCGCCGAGGGCGGCCACCTCGTCGTCGTGCTCGTGCTGCCAGGCCGCGGCGATCGCTGCGGTGTCGGGATCACGCACCCGCTCCTTCACCCAGGCCGGCACGGGGCCGGCGAGCATCGACTCCGTGACGCCGATCACGCAGCCCTCGGTGTCGGCAGGCCAGTGCAGCTGCTGGGCGACCGCCGCCACGGCCGTGGCACTCGCCGGATGATGCCCCACGAGCACCCGCAGTCCCCGGCCCGAAGGCGGGGCCGAACGGGCCACGAGCACCGGCAGGTGGGCGCCGTGCACGACCGCCCGCGACACACTACCGAGCAGGAAGCTCTCGATCGCGCCGTGGCCGCGGGCGCCGACCACGAGGAGGTCGGCCTGCGACCGGGTGGCGGCTTCGAGGATGCCGACGGCCGCGGTCTGCGAATCGGTGATCAGCTCGGGCTCACTGGCGAACCCGGCGGGCAACAGCTTCCAGGCCTCCTCGCGGACGGCCGCGATCGCCCCGTCGATCACCGCGTGCGACTTGCCCGGCAGTTGCCGCTCCAGTTCGAGCTTCGAGAAGTAGACCGACACCGTATCGGCGGCGGGATCGACGAGCCGGGCCACGAGCCGCACGGCATCGAGCGACTTCGGCGAGCCATCGACGGCGACGAGAATCTTCATGCGGTCAATCTCCGGTGAGGCGGGTGGACGGATTCTAGCAGCATCCCGCCGGCGGTGATCATGCGATCCACACCTTTGCCGGCTCGCCCGGCAGTTCGCGGGCGAGCCGCGGCACGGCATAGCCGGGGAGCGCGTCGCGGAGCTGCCGGTGGAGTTCGACGGCCCGGGCCTCCGGCACCTCGAAGTGCCCCGCCCCGCGGACGCGGTCGAGCAGATGCAGGTAATACGGCACCACGCCGATGTCGACGAGCCGCTCCGACAGGCCGCGGAGCGGCTCGAGGGCGTCGTTCACGCCGGACAGGAGCACGGCCTGGTTGAGCAACAGGGCCGGTGCGGCGGCCAGCCGCCGGAGGGCCCCGGCGACGCCGTCGTCGAGCTCGGCCGGATGGTTGGCATGCACCACGACAACGACCGCGAGCCGGCTCGCGGCCAGCGTGGTCACGAGGCCGTCGGTCACGCGTTCGGGCAGCACGATCGGAAGCCGTGTATGGATCCGGAGCCGCCGCAGGTGTGGGATCGCATCGAGCCGGTGCACGAGCCCGGCCAGCCGCTGGTCATCGGCCATCAGGGGATCACCACCGGAGAGGATCGCCTCCGAGAGCGTCGGATCGGCGGCGATCGCCTCGACGGCCGCCTCCGTGCCGGCCAGCGTGGCGCCGTTGTCCGCATAGGGAAACTCGCGGCGAAAGCAGTAGCGGCAGTGCACGGCACAGGCTCCAGACACGAGCACCAGCGCCCGACCGGCATACTTCCGCACGAGCCCCGGCGCTGCGAGAGCCGCGGCCTCATGGAGCGGGTCGGACGTGAAGCCAGGCCGATCGATCGCCTCGTCGGCGACCGGCAGCACCTGCCGGAGCAGCGGGTCGTGTGGGTTGCCGTGCTGCATGCGGGCGACGAACGGCCGCGGCGCGAGCAGCGGGAAGCCCGCCGGCGCGGCGGCCGCGAGGGCCGGGTCGAGGCCGAGAACGCGGCACAGTTCGGCGGGATCGCGGATGGCCCGGGCCAGTTCGCGTTGCCAAGGGGCCGTGTCCGCGCCGCTCCGGCCGCGGGCGGGCGCGGGGAGCGACACGGCGTGGGGCGTGGCGTGCATGGGATGCGGTTGACAGGCCGCGGGGGCTGGGCCACGCTTGTCGGCCTTCGCCCGCAGAACGCCCAAGGATACGGCGGCGGGCCACGAAAGAAAAACAACCGTCCCCAGGGGTGCCCCCGTGCCTGCCTACAACACGAGCGAATTCAAGAAGGGTCTCAAGGTCCAGATCGACGGCGACCCCTACATCATGATCGAGTGCAACTTCGTGAAGCCGGGCAAGGGCCAGGCGCTCTACAAGTGCAAGCTCCGCAACCTGCTCCGCAACACGGTGCTCGACCGCACCTACAAGAGCGGCGACTCACTCGACGCGGCCGACATCGCCACGATCGAGGCCCAGTATCTCTACAAACAGGGTGAGGCGTTCGTGTTCATGGACAACGCAAACTACGAGCAGTACGAACTCTCGAAGGAGCAGGTGGACGACGCCTGGAAGTGGATCAAGGAGGGCACCGTCTGCTCGATGCTGCTCTACAACGGCAACCCGATCTCGATGGAGCCGCCGAACCACATGGTGCTCAAGGTCGAGTACGCCGAGCCGGCCATGCGGGGCAATACGGCGACGAACCTCACGAAGCCGGTGAAACTCGAAACGGGCGCCGACGTGATCGTGCCCGCGTTCATCGAGCAGGGCGACATGATCAAGGTCGACACCCGCACGGGCGAGTACCTCGAGCGCGTGAAGGTGTAAGGGCCGGGGGCGAACTGCGGTTGCCCACCTAAACCCCGAACTCGCGCCACATGAGGTCGACCCGCGGAGGAATTGACGGGCCTGGGGTGTTCACTCCGTGGGCCGCATGCGGAGCATGCGGACTACGGCACAGCAATACGCCGTGAGGGGTTGCCCACGCCCCGAGAGCCGGCGTTGCTGACAAGCGCAGGCAGGATGCCGAAGCGCCGTCAGCATCGAGCGAGCGAAGGCATGGATGCCGTAACGAGCGTCCGGCGACGGGGCGTGGGCAACCCCTCACGGCGTATTGCTGTGCCGTAGTCCGCATGCTCCGCATGCGGCCCACGGAGTGAACACCGCAGGCCCGTCAATTCCTCCGCGGGT
>JBJTIE010000082.1:0-9303 GCA_046094845.1 Planctomycetaceae bacterium
TTCTTGCAGGCCCAGACGTAGCCCCCCTCCCACTTGAGGGCGCTGGCCACCATGTCGTCGATCAGGCGGTGCTCGTAGGTGATGCCCTTCGCGGCGAACTCCGCCTTGAACTCGGCGTCGAAGATCTCCTGGAAGATGTCCTTGAACCGGCCGTCATAGGCCTTGAGGATCGTGTTCTTCGTGGAGAGATAGACCGGGTAGTTTCGTGCCAGGCCGTAGCGGAAGCTCGCCCGGGCGAAGTCGCGGATCGAGTCGTCGAGGTTGTACATCGCCATGGCCACGCCGGGGCCGGGAAACTCGAAGACCTTGAACTCCATCGGCTTCGAGCCGTCGGCCGGCGTGAACGTGAGCGTGAGCGTGCCCTTTCCCGGGATCCGCGTGTCGGTCGCCCGGTACTGATCGCCGAAGGCATGCCGGCCGACGACGATCGGCTTCGTCCAGCCGGGCACGAGCCGCGGGATGTTCTTGATGATGATCGGCTCCCGGAAGATCACGCCGCCGAGGATGTTGCGGATCGTGCCGTTGGGGCTCTTCCACATCTGCTTGAGCCCGAACTCCTGCACACGGGCCTCGTCGGGCGTGATCGTGGCGCACTTCACGCCCACGCCGAACTCCTTGATCGCGTTGGCCGCGTCGACGGTCACCTGGTCGGCGGTGGCATCGCGATTCTGGACCGAGAGGTCGTAATAGCGGATGTCGAGATCGAGGTAGGGCAGGATCAGCTTGTCCTTGATGAACTGCCAGATGATCCGCGTCATCTCGTCGCCGTCGAGATCGACGACCGGGCCCTTGACCTTGATCTTGCCTGCCATGTGCTGCGCTCCTGGGTGTGGCGGTCGTGCAACCGCCGCCGCATTATCCGGCGAACAGCGGCTGCGTCCAGCCGCCCAGGAGCGGAACGCCCGTCACGCGCGTAGCCCAGGCTGCGAAAGTCGGCTTCGTAGAGGGCGTGGATCGTCCGCCTGAGTTGCGGCGAGAGGCGGTGCACGGCCGCGCCGGATCGGGTCACGTTGCAGGCCGGGATGCTCGCGAGATCACCGGCGTCGCCGAACACCGCCCGCAGGCCCTCGGTCAGGCTCTCCATCCGCACGAGCGTCGCGTACGGCACCTGGCCGAGCCGGATCACGTTCGACTGCAGGTCGAAGTGCTTGTCAAACGAGGTGCCATGCCGCCGGAGACCTTCCACGAACTCGCCGAACGAGATGGTTCGCGTCAGCGTCTCCGTGACGATGCGGTGCGGACTGCCGGCGTCCTCGGCACGGCGCCCGGACAGCATCTGCCGCAGCTTCGCGCGGGCGAAGGCCAGTCGCCGAAACCGCTTCGCATACCGACGGATCTGCTGCCCGTAGCCGGAGAGGCAGCGGCCATACGGGTCGCGAACGACCGTGAAGAAGTGGTAGCCGCGGTGCCGCCGCACGAACGCATCGAGCGCATCGTCGGGGATCTCCATCGCCTCGAGCCCGGCCGCCCGTCGGGCCTCCGCAAACGGCTCCCGCCAGATGCCGTAGTGCGGCTCCACGTCGGCGTGGATGCCGCTCACCTCGAGAAAGAGCTTGTGCATCGTGGTCGACGCGCACTTCGGCAGTTCGGCGTACACGAGCTGCCGTGGATGATGGATGATGAACCGGGCGTGCATGAACATCTCCTCACGCTGCCTGCATCATCCGCGGCACCGCGGCCTGCCCACGGCCGTCGGCGAACGCGTGGCCGAAGCGGGCGATATCGTCGGCATACAGCCGCTCGACGATGCGCAACGAAGCGGCATCATAGAGTTCGCCCAGCTTCGGGCCGGCCGCGTGGTTGGTGCGGGGCAACTGCCGGCGGGGAATGCCCGCCAGGTCGCAGGCGGCATCGAAGTCCTGCTGCAGCTGCTCGAAGCGGCCGATGAAATCGACAAGGCAGCTGCCGTCTTCGTCGAAGAGACTTGCCTGTGGCACCGTCCCTCTCTCGAGATCGAATCGCTTCAGCCAGTCGCCGAATCCAGTGCCGCGTGGATCACGAGGATGGAGCCTGTGATACAGCGAGGCCATCTGCTCCCACGGGTTCCGCACGAACGCAAACCGGAAATACCGGGAGAAGTCCCGCGGATACAGGGCCCTGATCTCCGCGGCCGTCGCGTGGATGCGATGCCCGCGCCGGTCGCGCTTGTACCACGATCGGCCGCGGTGGAGCTGGTTGTCCCAGACGTCGGTCCGGCGAAACAACCGATCGAAAAGCACGATCCCGCCGAGTGCCGACTCGATCGAGTTGCCGGCCGTCCGGCGCAGATGCACGAACACGATCCGTTGGCGATGGCAGATCATATTCCGTCCGCTGGCCAGCCCTTCCGCGCCGCAGCCCCCGATCCCGAAAATGCACATCGGCACGTCCGGAGCGCAACCTTGACGAAAAAAACGGTTGTGCCGCCCTTGGCCCCGACGGCGCTCCGCGACCCGGGGTGGTCACGCCGAACGACCGGCCACGACGCCGACCAGCGTGTCGGCCGCAGCATCGACCTGCGCGAGTTCGATCCATTCGTCGGCGGTGTGCGCCTGCTCGATCGAGCCCGGCCCGAACACCACCGCAGGCACGCCCGCCGCCGCATAGATGCTGGCATTGGTGCCGTAACGGGCCGCCGTGCGATGGCCCGGATAACCCAACGCCCGGGCGGCCGATTCGAGCCGATCGAACCAGGGCTTCGCCCCGACCGAGCGACTGTCGTCGGGCAGCCCAGCGCTCTCCAGGAAGGGCGGTTCGTGCTCGACGTGTGCCTCGTCACAGGCGGCCGCGACCCGCGCGATCACCTCGTCCCGTGCCGTCTGCGGTGACTCACCCGGTATCAGCCGGCGTTCGATCTCCAGCACGGTGAGTTCCGGCACGAGATTCACGCCGCTGCCGCCGCGGACCGTGCCGAGATTGAGCGTCGGCGGTCCGCAGGGATGGTTCGGATGCCGTGCGAGCAACTCGGTGGCGAGCGACTCGAGGGCGATGATCACCCGGCCCGCGCGGTAGATCGCGTTGTCGCCTCGCTCGGGAAACGCGCTGTGGCAGGCGCGGCCGCGAATCCGAACCCGCCAGCGGACGGCGCCTTTGTGCTGCGCGACGAGATCGAGCCCCGTAGGCTCGGCCACGATCGCCGCCGTCGGCCGGACTGACACGAGCCCCCGCGCGGCGGCATCGGCTGCCACGGGTGCGTCGCTCCACAGCCGTGCCAGGGCCTTGGCGCCGGTGAACCCGAACTCCTCGTTCACCGTCGCCGCGAACACGACCGTCGCCTCTCGCGGCCCCTCGACCGCCGCGAGCCGGTCGAGCGCCACGAGCATCGCGGCCATGCCCCCCTTCACGTCGCAGGCGCCGCGGCCATAGAGGCGGCCGTCTCTCACCAGCGGCGCGAAAGGCTCGATCGTCATGCCTTCGGCTGGCACCGTATCTTGATGGGCGTCCCAGAGGAGCACGGGCGCTTCCGGGGTGGTGGCCTCCAACCGTGCGATCACGTTATCGCGTCCGGGGGCCACCGGCTGCCGCGCCCAGGGCAGGCCTGCGGCGGTGAACCGTTGCACGAGGTATTCGCCGACCCGCGCCTCGAGGTATTCGGGCCCCGAAACATCGCGGCCCATCGGATTGACGCTGGGCCGCCTGACGAGGTCGGCGAGCGTGGCGGCATGGCTGGACATGCTGTCCACACTACCAGACGACCGCCCCGGGCCGCCGGGGTACCGCGTTTTCGGCGGACTGCGTCGCGTGGTACGATTCAGCAGTGAAATCTTTCCGCATTTCCCGCGGCCGAGGCTCGCTTCTCATGCCCCGATCCCATCGCAGCGCCGTTGCCCTGTTCGCCATGGTCGTGGTCCAGGTCGGCCTGGTGGCAGGCTGTCTGGCGGCGGCTGAACCGGCCGGCCGGGAGGCCGACGCCGCCGCGATCCGCGCGGCCGCGAAGGTCTATATGGAGGCGCTCCAGCGGGGTGAAGCGAAGACGCTCACCGACCTGTGGACGGCCGATGGCGACATCATCGACGATGCCGGACAGGTGCTGCAGGGGCGGGAGACCGTCGCCGTGACGACGGCCGGTGAGCCCGCGGGCCCGCGGCCGGAATTCCGGATTACCGAAACCAACCTGCGGTTCGTGACCGCCGATGTCGCGATCGAGGACGGCCAGGTGGAGGTCACCCTGCCCGGCGGCGGAACGCCGCTCGAGGGTCGCTTCTCGGCCACGTGGGTCCGCGAGGCTGGCACCTGGAAGCTCGCGGCCCTCCGCGAGGCTCGCGACCCGGAGCCGTCGGGCCCCGACACGCTCCGCGAGCTTGACTGGATGGTGGGCGAGTGGAAGGCGATCGACGAGACGGCCCATGGTGCCGAGGCGGCTGACGCGAAGCCCGCAGTCGAACTGACGATGAGCGTCCGCTGGAACGACGCGCGCACCTATCTGCTGCGTGAGATGAGGATTCGGCCTGCCAACGCCGGCCCAGAAAAGAGGAGCGGGCTCGAGATCTCGCAGCGGATTGGCTGGGATCCGCTCGCCCGCCGGATCCGCTCGTGGGCGTTCGGCTCCGACGGCAGTCACAGCGAGGCGACATGGCTACGGGACGGCGGCTCGTGGGTGGCCCGCACCGCGTCTGTGCAGCCCGACGGCAGCCAGACGTCCGCGATCAACGTCTACACGTTTGACGGCAAGGATCGCTGCACGATGCGGTCGCTCCACACGCACGTGGGAGGCGAGCACATGCCCCCCGTCGCACTCACGCTGGTCCGCGTTGCGGAGGGCACGAAATGATGATCTCGGAGAGACGAGTCGCTTCCATCGCCGCCTGGTGTTCAGCCGCCGCCTGGTGCGTGGCCCTCGCGCTGCCAGCACCCGTGTTCGTCCACGCGGCAGAGCCGGCGGCCACGACGCCGGCGGCCGATTCGACCGACACCAAGGCTCCCGCTGCCCAGACGGCGGACGCCGACGATCTCGCCCGCAAGACCGAGATCATGAACAGTGCCGAATGGCGACGGGCCATCTTCGAACTCGGCGAGTGGCTCTCGTCCACGAAGATTTACACGCCTGAGCAGGTGCGGCGGATCAAGGTCGATTTCAACCGGCGGGTCGCCGGGATGTCGTCGTTCGAACTCGAATACCTGCTCGAAGACCTCGAGAAGAAGTTCAAGGTGCTCGACACGCCCGAGGCCCAGGACGTGCGGGCCTGGGTCGGCCAGTACCTCTCGGCCATGTCGGACGAGCGGCGGGCGCAGGAGCTCAAGGACGTGCCGAACGTGGTGACGATGTCCGCCGGCCAGCTCCAGATGGAGATCAAGACGATCGAGGAGAAGCGGACGTCGCTGCGTCAGCGGCAGGCCGATTTCGAGCAGGGCCGAAATCTCCTCGTGCAGCGGGCCGACGAGGCCCGGCGGGAGACCGCAGCCGCCTCGGCCGCGGGCATGGCAGAAGCCCGGGCCTCGTTCTCTCCCTACCGCAATCAAGGCTCGGGCAAGACGCCTTTCTCCGACGTCCGCACCGGCGCCGATGCCGGCATCTTCGGCGGCATGGGCTTCGGATTCGGCTTTGGCATGGGCATCTGGTAGTCCCGTCACGATGCCCACTCCGCCGCGCATCGCACCGCTCGCTGACCGGGCTGCGCGGCCACGCTTCTCGGTGATGCTGCCGACGTACCGCCCGACGGACACGCTCGCGGTCGCACTCGCATCCGTGCTCACGCAGGCGCCGTCTGCCGCCGAGATGCAGATCACGGTCGTTGACGACGGCTCACCCGCTGGTCTTGTGGAGAACATCGTGCGTGCCGTCGATCCGAACGGCCGCGTGGAGATTATCCGGCACGGCGAGCGGCTGGGTCTCGCCGGCAACTGGAATCGCGCGATCGACCTGGCCCGGGGCACCCGCGTCCATCTGCTGCATCAAGACGACTACGTGCTCCCCGGCTTCTACACCCGCCTCGAGCGCGGTCTCCACCGCACACCGGACGCGGGCATGGCCTTCTGCCGCACGCGGCTCGTCGATGGTGCCGACCGGTTCCTCAAGAACAGTTCGCGGCTCGCCTGGTTCGCCGGGCCCCTCCGCGGCTGGCTGCCCGTGATCGCGGAACGCCAGCGGCTGCAGACACCGGCCGTAGTCGTGCCCCGCGCGACGTACGAGCAGTTCGGCGGCTATCGAGACGATCTCTGCCAGGCGCTCGACTGGGAGATGTGGGTGCGGATCGCCGCCCGGTGCCGCGTGTGGTACGAGCCGCGGGTGCTGGCCGCCTACCGCCGGCACGAGTCCAACGAATCCGCGCGGCTGCTCGCGAAAGGTGACGTGTGGCCCGACGTCATCCACACGATCGGAATCAACGCCGAGTCACTCCCGGAACCGCTACGGCAACGCCTCACGGCCGCGAGCGCCCGCTGGCACGCCGCCTCGGCACTTCGCAGTGCGGAGCGGCGGCTCGAGGCGGGCGACGCCGCAGGAGCCCGGGCCACGCTCGCCCATGCGGCGACGCTCGTGGAGATGGCGGCGGGCGCCCCCCACGTGAACCGAGTTCGCCACCGCTGGCAGGCGGTTACCGACCGGGCGAAAACGGCCTGACTCGTCGGCCGCGGGCGGCCGCTCGACGCGCCGGCGGCGCGTTCTGAGGCACCGCCATCAGCGAGAAGTGAACACGCATCAGATTCATTCACTCTCAAATAGATTCGCTTACTTCAAGCCGCGACGTGAATACGGCTTTCGACAAATGCTGTTGATCACTGTGCGAAGCACCTCGTTTAACTTGTGTCAGTCGGCGCGCATAACCGGGCAGTGATCGGCGCCTGACCCCGGCCATCTTCACGGAGCATTTCGACCTACAGGTCTTCCAGCGGCACAGCCGCGGAAGGAGACCTGTCATGGCGAATGTACTGAAGATGACGACGGCGGCGACGATTCAATCACTACGATCGGCAGGATTGTCCTGTCGCGAGATCGCAAGGCGCCTTGGGATCGACCGGGAGACGGTCTCGCGGCGGCTCCGGCTTGCCGGAGAGCCGGTTTCAAAACCCGCCAATGCGCCGATTTTCCCGGCCGGGGCCGAGGCGGCGTTGGCGGGTTTTGAACCGCCGACCGACCCGAACGATCCGTCCGCGGCCGGTGTTGCACCGCCGATCGGGCTACCGGCTGGCCGGACAAGCGACGCGAGCCCCTGGCTCGCGTGGCTGCTCGAGCAGTTGGAGCGAGGCTTGTCGATCAAGCGGATCCACCAGGACCTCCTGGTCGAGCATCCAACCGCCGCCGCAGTCAGCTACGACAGCGTGCGACGGCTCTTGAAGAAGCACGGGGCCGCCAGGCCCGTGCCGTTCCGCCGGATGGAGAGCCCGCCGGGCTTCGAAGCCCAGGTGGACTTTGGCACTGGCTCGCCCGTCATCGCGCCTGACGGCCGACGGCGCAAGACCCACTTCATCCGGGTCGTCCTCTCCTACTCACGACGAGGCTACAGCGAGGCCGTCTTCACGTAGTCAACCAACGACTTCATCCAGTGCCTGGAGAACGCCTTCGAGCACTTTGGAGGCGTGCCTCGCACGCTCGTCATCGACAACCTCAAGGCGGGCGTGCTCAAGGCCGACTGGTTCGACCCCGAGCTCAATCCCAAGCTCGAGGAGTTCTGCCGCCACCACGGCACGACGGTGCTCCCCACGAAGCCGAGAACACCGCGGCACAAGGGGAAGGTCGAGCGCGGCGTCGCCTACGTGCAGGACAACGCTCTCAAGGGCCGCTCGTTCACGAGCCTCGCCGCGCAGAACGAACACCTCCAGGCGTGGGAGCGTGATACAGCCGACCGAAGGATTCACGGGACGACCAGGCAGCAGGTGCTCGCTCACTTCAACGAAGCTGAGCGAGGAGCCCTTCTGCCGCTCCCCGCGTCTCGCTTCGAGAACTTCCACGAAGCCAGACGCAAGGTTAGCCGCGACGGTCACGTCGAGGTCGCCAAGGCCTTCTACTCGGTACCGCCCGAATACCTCAGCCGCGAGGTCTGGGTCCGCTGGAACGGCCGCAGCGTCCGCGTGTTCAACGACCGGATGCAGCAGATCGCGATGCATGCCAAGCATGACCACGGCCGCTACAGCACCGATCCCAGGCACCTCGACCCGACGAAGATCAACGGCCTCGAACGGGGCATCGCCTACCTGCTCGGCAAGGTGCGGTCGATCGGTCCACAGACGCATGCCTGGGCTGAGGCCGTCGTCGAGGCCCGCGGCATCGAAGGCCATCGCGTGGTGCAAGGGCTCCTGTCACTCACCAGGAAGCACACCTGCGCAGAGCTCGAACGAGCCTGCGAAACAGCCCTCGCCAACCAGTGCTATCGCCTCAGCCCGCTCCGGCAACTGATCGCCCACGAGGCCGACAGGCAGCAGCCACTTGAGTTCCTCGCCGAGCATCCGATCATCCGGCCACTCGAGGACTATGCCGCCGTGGTCGCGCGGGCGATCCATCGCCGCCAGAGTCGCCCATCCATGGGCGAAGGTTTTGGGAGCCATGACACAGGCATCCACAAAGACCATCGCCCCGCAGGCGCGAACCTGCAGGGCGACGGAGGCGAATGCCTGTGGTCCGGGTATCGCTCGTCAGGGTGCTCCTCAGCAGAGCCTGACTCCTGTTCGCCGGACACGCCAAGCGTAGCACCCGATTCGTCGCTGTGACGGATTCGAGACTTCTGTTCCCCCTGTTTCCAGGAGAGTTTCCCGATGCATGACCACCTCCGCTCCACCCTCCGCTATCTCCGGCTCTCCGGACTGGCCAGCTCGCTCGATGTCCGCCTCCAGGAAGCCCAGGCCAGCCGCCTGAGCCACCTCGAGTTCCTCGAACTCATTCTCCAGGACGAAGTCGCCGTCCGCGATCATCGCAAGCTCGATCGCCGGACCAAGCTCGCATGCTTCCGTGATCTCAAGACCCTCGACCAGTTCGACTGGGAGTTCAATACCTCACTGCCACGCAAGCAGCTCTTTGAGCTGGCCACCTGCAAGTTCCTCGACGACGCCCGCGATGTACTGCTCATGGGGCCGCCAGGCACAGGCAAGACACACTTGGCCCAGGCCATCGGCTATGCCGCCATCAAGCAGGGCCGCACCACGCTCTATCGCTCCATCTTCGACGTTGTCCACAACTTCCTTCGAGCCGAAGCGCTCGGCGATGACGATGCCATGATCGCCAACTATCTCCGACCCGATCTCCTCATCATCGACGACATGGGGATGAAGCAGCTCCCCAAGCGCAGCGGCGAATACCTCTTCGAGATCATCATGCGCCGCCACCAGACCAGAAGCACGATCATGACCAGCAACCGGCCGCTCGAAGACTGGGGCAAGCTCTTGGGCGATGTG
>JBJTIE010000083.1:0-6770 GCA_046094845.1 Planctomycetaceae bacterium
GGCATGGACACGCTCAACCTCGTCATCTTCGTGCTCTATCTCGCCGGCACGGTCGTGCTCGGCCTGTGGGTGGGGCGGCGGGCCTCGGGCCACGCCCGCGACTACTTCCTCGCCGGCGAGGGGCTCCCCTGGTACGCGATCGGCGGCTCGATCATCGCCGCCAACATCAGCACCGAGCACTTCATCGGCACGGTCGGGATCGCCTACGCCGTGGGCTTCGTGGTCGCCCAGTGGGAATGGGGCAACGTGATCACGTTCAGCGCGCTGATCTGGATCTTCCTCCCCTACTACATCCGCGGCGGCCTCTACACGATGCCCGAGTTCCTGGAGCGGCGCTACAACGCCCACTGCCGCTACCTGTTCGCCGTCTGCTGCCTCGTGCTCTGGATCGTGGCCCAGATGGCGGTGGTGATGCTGGCCGGCGCGAAGGCGATGCGGGGCATGTTCGACGTGGACGAAACGCTCACGATCGTCGCCCTCGCGGCGCTCGCCGGCAGCTACACGATCTACGGCGGGCTGCGGGCCGTGGCCTGGACCGACTTCGTGCAGTTCGTGGTGATGATGATCGGCGGCTGCGTCGTGGCCTGGGTCGGCCTCGACAAGGTCGGCGGCCTGTGGTCGCTCATGGAGCAGGTGCCGGAGAAGTTCAAGATCGTCTACCCGATCACCGACAAGGAGTATCCCTGGTTCGGCGTCTGGACGCTCTTCCTCTCGATCGGCATCTGGTACAACTGCACGAACCAGTTCATCGTGCAGCGCTGCCTCGGCGCCAGGAGCGAGTGGGACGCCCGGATGGGTGTCGTGTTCGCCGGGTTCATCAAGGTGCTCCTGCCGCTGTTGATCGTGATCCCGGGCATCGTGGCCGCGGTCCTCTATCCCGGCCTGCCCGACAAAGACCTCGCCTTCCCCACGCTCGTCCGCAACCTGCTGCCGGCCGGCTTGAGCGGGATCGTGATGGCGGGGCTGGCCAGCGGCATGCTGTCGCACGTCAGCTCGGTGCTCAACTCGTGCAGCACCGTCTTCACGATGGACCTCTACAAGCCGCTCGCCCCCGGGCCGAAGGACGACGCCCACCTCGTCCGCGTGGGCCGCTGGAGCGGGTTCGCCATCCTCGCCGTCGCCACGCTCCTGGCGATCTGGTTCACCCGCCATGAGCTCGGCATCTTCCTCCTCATCCAGAACATCGGCGCCTGGGTCGCGGCCCCGATCTCCGCGGTGTTCCTCGCGGGCGTGCTCTGGTCGCGGGCCACGGCGGCGGCGGCCACGGCGGTGCTCTGGCTCGGCTTCCCCTACACCTGGTTCGTGGAAAACGTGCTCTTCAAGCAGGTGGCGGCGCTCGAGCCCTTCGACAACTGGCTCAACCGCACGTTCGTGGTCTGGGTGTCGGCGCTGGCCGCGATGGTGGTGATCTCGCTCGTCACCAAGCCACCCCGCCCGGAGCAGCTCGCGGGCATCATCTGGTCGCCCTCGATGGCCGCGCTGCCCGAGGCCGAGCGCCGCGCACACGGCGGCATCCGCAGCCTCTTCCTCTGGTGGGCGGTGTTCGTGGGGCTCATGCTCGCGCTCTACGCCTTCATGTTCTGGTTCCAGTTCGCCGGCCCCGCGAAGGGGCTCTGACAGCGGGTTCGCCGGCCCGCCCATCCACCGCCTTCCGCCCTCCGAGACTCCCCATGCCCGCGCCGATCGCCGGAATCCTCACGCCCCACATGGTGCCGCTCGACGACCGCGGCGGGATCGACGAGCGCGAGCTCCGCCGCCACGTGAGCTGGCTCGTGGACCGCGGCGTGCACGGCCTCTACCCCAACGGCTCGACGGGCGAGTTTCTCCGCTTCACGGCCGAGGAGCGGCGGCGGATCGTGGAGATCGTCTGCGACGAGGCGGCGGGGCGGGTGCCGGTGGTGGCGGGGGCCGCCGAGGCGAACGTCGCCGAAACGATCCGGGCCTGCGAGCACTGCCTGGCGTGCGGCGCCCGCGCGGTGGCGGTGGTGTCGCCCTTCTATTACCGGCTGCCCGTGGAGAGCGTGCATGCCTACTTCCGCGAGATCGCCCGTCACGCCCCGATCGACGTCACGCTCTACAACATCCCCGCGCTCGCCTCGCCGATCGACGTGGCCACGGTCCGCAGCCTCGCGGAGGAGTTTCCGCGGGTGGTGGGGATCAAGGATTCGAGCGGCGACGTGTCGCACATGCTCCGCCTGATCGCGGCGGTGCGGCCGATCCGGCCCGATTTCGCCTTTCTCACCGGCTGGGAGGCGGCCCTCGTGCCGATGCTCCTGGCCGGCTGCGACGGCGGCACCCACGCCACGAGCGGCGTGGCCCCCGAACTCACCCGCCGCGTCTACGACACCGCCCGCGCCGGAAAGATCGAGGAGGCCTTCGCGCTCCAGCGGGTGCTCACGTCGCTCTTCGACATCCTCATCGGCGGGGCCGACTTCCCGGAGGGCTTTCGCGCGGGCCTCGAGGTCCGCGGCTTCCGCATGGGCGCCTCGCGGCAGCCCGCGTCCGACGCCCAACGGGCCGACCGCAGCCGCCTCGCGGTGCGGATCCGCGAGTGTCTCGCCACGAGCGGGATCGCGGCCGGATGAGCCGCGGCATCGCCAACTCGATTGACATGGCAGTTTATTCCCGCTACCGTGGGTGAGTTGAGGGTTGTTGATCGACACCTCAATCATCACACCAATTCTGGCGTCCAGAGGTGCGGTAATGAATCGGTGAATCCGTCATGGCGGCACCAATACAGTGGAGGCTGGGGCCGACCGCGCGGCATGGTGTTACGCTCGTCGAGCTCCTGGTCGTGATCGTGATCATCGGCCTGCTCATGGCAATGCTGCTGCCGGCGGTCGGAGCCCTACGCGAGCAATCGCGACGCACGCAGTGCGTCATGAATCTCTCCAGTTTGGCATTCGCGGTCGCCCGCCACGACGTCGCGAAGGGGGCCATTCCAGGGTGGTGCAACGTGCTCCCTTCGGGCAGATATTCCTGGTGCGTGCCGCTCCTGCCTTACCTGGAGCGACAGGACGCCTATGACGCCCTTCCGTCCGCGGCGCCCTATCTGTCGATGTTCGTCTGTCCATCGAGTGTGCCGGACATGAAAACGACGCCGTTGTCCTACGTCGGCAGCGCTGGCGCCGGCTCCAACGTGGACGGTCTGCAGGCGGCCACGGGCGTCGTGCTCGACACGAGCGCGGCGAACGGCTCCGTCTCGTTGAACAATGTCGAAGCAAGCGACGGCACGGCCACCACGCTCCTCCTGTCGGAAAGGTGCGGCAGGTTGATCTCGACCTCCACGTCGGCCGGCGCCGTGATCTCGATCTCCACATGGAACGCCCCCGCGACCGGGCTCTCATGGAGCGGAGCAACGCCTGTCTTCGGGATGGCTCAGGCGACCGCACCCGGCAAAGTGATCAACAGCCTGATCACGGGCGGCAGCACGGCATCGGGCGCGTACAACATGCCGAACTCCAAGCATCCCGGCGGCGTGGTCGTCGCCTACTGCGGTGGCAACGTCGCATTCATCCCGGACACGCTGGCCGCTGATCTCTACGCCCAACGCATGAGCTGGAGGCACGCGCGCGCCAGCGGCACCACGCCGTATTCCACGTGGGTGGGAAGCTGTAATCCTGAATGAGGGGAGCGGGGAATCGTGGACGGCGAGAAGTCAATGACTTCGTGGTCGAGGGCCGGGACAGCCACGCGACGCGGCTTCACGGTCGTGGAGCTCCTGGTCGTGATCGTGATCATCGCGCTGCTCGTGGGCCTGCTCCTGCCGTCCATCCAGAGCGCCCGGGAGTCGGCGAGGCGGGTGGCGTGTGCCAACGGCCTCAAGCAACTGGCCCTAGGCATCCTGAATCACCATCACCAGGTCGGGCACTTCCCGGTGAGCACGCCGGAAGGCGCGTATTCGAAAACCGCCGAGTCGGCTGAAGTACCGTTCGACGACACGGCCCGGCTCAATGCGCTGGGATTATTCCCCGACGGAGTGAGCTGGATGGTCAGGGTGCTGCCCTTCGTCGAACAAACACCGTTTTTCGACCAGATGATGACGAGCATCACGCCTGGTCGCCTGGCCGACAAACAGGGCTTGGCCACGGACAATCCCGTCCTTCGCAAGGCGATCGCGACGACGCTGCCGATCTACCTGTGCCCCAGCGACAATGCAGCCGGCAAGACGCGGACGGACGTCTGGGACGACAGCGGCAACGTCTGGTCGGGTATCCAGATCGCGGTGAGCAACTACTGCGGCGTGATCGGGCCGGGCTGGATCGCTACCCTTTTTCCCTGGCTCGGCGATTCCTCTTATCCCTACTGCAACAACCATAACGGAACGATTCCCGCCAACGCGCCAATACCCTTCAGATGCCCGGGTTCGTTTTGGCGCCACTCGTTCTATACGCCCGTGACGCTTGACAGTTTTTCCGACGGTGCATCGAACACGCAGATTGTCGGGGAGCGGGTACCCGCCGGTGACGGGGACACGCGGGGGCTGAACCCTTGGCCGGCATGGCCGACCGCCAACACGTGCATGGGATACCACGCCATGGGTCTGAACTACGTTGACCGCGTCAATTGTTTCAATGCGGATGGTACGCCAAAACTATACGAAACCCGCAATTTCGGCTTCGGCAGCCGGCACCTTGGCGGCGCCTTCTTCGCCTACGCGGACGGCCACGTGGCCTTCATGGACGACCTCGTCGCGATCACCGTCTACTGGGCCCTCTCCACGCGCGAAGGCAACGCATCGGAGCCGGTGGTGTCCGAGCAATGAGGCGTGAAAACTTGGCAAGTTCGTCCACCGTCCGGTGGATGACCGTCGTTTTGATTCCGCTGCTCGCGTGCGTCGGCTGCGCCGACAAGCGCACGGCCGACCTCGTCCCGGTGACCGGCCTCGTCCGCCGGAACGGCCGGCCGCTCACCCACGGCATCGTCGTTTTCGTCCCGGCCCCGCCGCTTCAGGCTCCGCTCGCCTTCGGAAACATCGGGCCCGAAGGACGGTACGCCATGCGGGCCGCCAACAAGTATGTCGGCGTGCGGCCCGGCCCCTACACCGTGGTGATCGACGCGTTGGAGCCCGCGGCAAACCCGCCGCCTGAGGCCGGAACGCCGATCGACCCGTTCCTGAGGCCATCCGCCGCCGCCGATGCCGTCCACTCCACGACTCATGAAAACACCCCCTACAGGTGCGACGTACCCGCCGGGGGCACGACCTTCGACATCGACCTGCCCGTGCGTCGGCCCACTGACCGGCCGTGAGCACGCCCGCTGCCGTGACCGCTCGCCAGCACCCCATGCTCGCCAACTCCCCATGATTGTCCGCGAACTGCAACGCATGCCCCGCCACGGAGGTTGTCTCGTGCCCCATTCGTCGCCTGATCACCGTCGCGCGGCCTTCGTGTTCGTGGCCGCCGCGCTCGTCGCCACGTCCGCCCTCGCCGACGCCCCGCGAGGCGAACGCCCCGCGGCCGCAGCGCCCCTCGTCCTCGAAAACCGTCTCGTGGCCGTGGAGATCGACCGGGCGACCGGGGGCGTGACGTCGATCACCGACAAGTCGCTCGCCGCCACCTACCCGATGCGGGGCGTAGGCTTCGAGGTCGTGGCCGGCGCGGCGACGCTGCGCTCGGATTCGGCCCGCGAGGCGACGGTCGGCGCCGACGGGGCGACGCTGCGGTTCGCCGGGAGCGGGTTGGATGTGACGCTCCGCTACACGCTCGGGGCCGACGACCGCTTCGTGGAGAAGTGGGTGGAGATCAGGGCCGCCGACGGGAAGGCCTTCGTGCTCGACTCCGTGCTCCTCGAGGATCTCACGACGACCGCCTTCTCGGAGATCCACTTCCACGACGACCAGACGATCTGGCACTGCCCGATCAACCTGTTTCTGCGTGCCGAGAAGGGGGGCTGCTTCGCCGGGCTCGAATATCCCTACTGGGAACTGAAGCAGAACGGCAGGGAAGGATTCCGGCTCGGCTACGAGCCCCACGACGAGGTGGCGGCGGGGGGCGTGCACGTGGGCGAGCGGTATTTCCTGGGCGTCTACAGGAAGGAAGGCATCGAGCGGCGTTCGCAGGGGCCGTATCCCGGCCGCGGCCGCTCGCCCCTCATGTCGTGGGGTCATACGGGGCTCGCCCAGCATTTCAAGGATGGCAAGATTCCGGCCGAGGTGCAGGACGTGCCGTCCGAGGTGCTCGACTGGGGCGAGGTCTGGGCGATGCAGGCGTTCATGCGTCGCATCCAGCCCGACGATCTGCAACTTCCCGAGGACGGCTACTGGGTCTGGCAGAACGGCTGGTGGGCCGGCCTCTTCGATCCGAAGCCGGAGATCATCGACACGCTGAAGGCCGCCGGCATCCACGACATCATGACGGCCCACACCTGGTATGGCCGCGGCAACCACCCGAACCTCGAGGCCTACCTCTACAAGATGCGGATCGACCCGCTCGGCTTCCCGCAGGACGCGGCGGTGGCCGGGTTGGCGGGGGGCAATCCCGGCGCCGGCTGGCATGCCCCGCAGGAGGTGAAGCTCGACGCCTTCACGCCCGGCGAGTTCACGGCCGATTTCAGGGCGCCGCCGGCGATGGAGAAATTCATCAAGCACGGCCGGAAGCATGGCGTGCACGTGAGCAGCTTCGCGGTGCCGGGCCTGCTCTTCGAGGCCAAACCGGAGTGGCGATCGCTCGACGAGAAGGGGAATCCGAGCCAATACCTCTTCGGCCGCGGCGTGTCGTGCCCGGCCTGCGACGACTACATGGCGCACGCGCTGGCCGTGCACGAGGCGG
>JBJTIE010000084.1:0-5749 GCA_046094845.1 Planctomycetaceae bacterium
ATGTGCTCGCCGGGCGACAATGTGAAGATGGAGGTCGAGCTGATGGTGCCGATCGCCATGGACGACGGTGTCCGCTTCGCGATCCGCGAAGGCGGAAAGACCGTCGGTTCGGGCGTCGTGACCAAGATTCTCGACTGACTAAGTCCGGGGTCCCGGCCCCGGAGGGATGCTGAATATGTCCGGGGCCCCGGCCCCGGAACGGTAGGTAGTTGAAAACAAGCCGGGCTTCGGGGTCCACTCGAAGCCCGGCGAACACAGGGGCGTAGCTCAACTGGCAGAGCGCTGGTCTCCAAAACCAGAGGTTGCGAGTTCGATCCCCGCCGCCCCTGCACGCAGTAGCCGCGGCGCGTCGATTGGCGCGCCGTGGCCCCGCGGGCGGGTAGTCCGGCGACGGAGCGCATGATGGCAAGCACACACGAAAACAACGTCCGCGGCGGCACCCTCTGGGGAGAACTCCTCAGCGCCTCGGTCTACAAGCCCACGCAGGGGCGGCTGGCGCGTCAGTTGACGTTCGCCGCCCTGGCGCTGGTCATCGGAATCGGCGTATGGCGACTCGCGCAACTCCTGCCGCTCTGGTTCGCGGCTACCGGTGCGCTGCCGGCGGGCGACCTGCCGGCGGATGCCGTTGTTGGGCTGTCGGCCTATGGGGACATCGGCGTGGTCCGGTTCCTGGTGCCCGGCGTCCTGCTCGCGGCCGGCCTGTGGTTTTGCTACCGGCTCGTCAACCTGCCGCGGTTCGCCGATTTTCTGATCGCGGTCGAGGCGGAGATGGCGAAGGTGTCGTGGCCGACCGGTGGCGAGGTGGCCCGCAGTTCGGCCGTGATTATTTTCCTGATCTTCGCCTTGGCGGCCATCCTGGCTGGGTACGATCTCTTCTGGTGGTTCATCCTGCGGTACGTGCTGCAGATCACCTGACGACCGGAATAGCGACATGACTGCAACATTCGACGATCCGATGGGTGGTGAGCAGGCGGCAGCCGATGCCGCCGGACAGGCGCACGACCGCGCTGCCCTGGCCGCAACCGATGTCGAGCGGTCGGCGGTGGTCGACGTCAGCGCGGACGACGACGACGACGGCACGCCTGCCGAACTCGAGGATCCGTTCGCCGGTGACGAGAACGCCAAGCCCGTCGAGGTGGCCGCCGAGGCGTCTGCTGCGCCCGCTGCCGGCGATCGCCAGTGGTACATCCTGAAGGTGCAGAGCAATCGCGAGGATTCGATTCGGGAAACCCTCCTGCGGCGGATCTCGCTCCAGGGGCTCGACAAGTTTTTCGGCGACGTCGTCGTTCCGAAGGAGCAGGTCACCGAGTTCAAAGGGGGCAAAAAACGCGTCGTTTCTCGCAAGCTCTATCCGGGATACATCCTGGTGAACATGATCTTGAACGACGAGACGTGGTACCTCGTGCGAGAGACCGGCGGGATCGGTGATTTCACCGGCTCGGCCGGTCGGCCGAGCCCCATGCTCCCGCAGGACGTGGCCAAGCTCATCAACAAGGCGGAGGAGAAGACCGCGGAGTCGCCGCGTCTCAAGATCAACTTCAAGAAGGGCGACCGCGTGAAGATCAACGAGGGCACCTTTGAGAACTTCGAGGGTGAGGTCGAGCAGATCGACGAGGCCAATGGCCGCGTCACGGTCATGTTGAGCATCTTCGGCCGGTCCACGCCGGTGGATATCGAATACTGGCAGATCGAATCGATCTGACCGCGGAACGATCGACGTACTGACGCACTGACGAGAGGGTTGTTGCAATGGCGAAGCAGATGGTTGGGCAGGCGAAATTTCAGGTGCCCGGTGGGCAGGCCACTCCGGCGCCGCCGGTTGGCACATCGCTCGGTCGATTCGGTATCAACCTGGGGCAGTTCGTCCAGCAATTCAACGACCGCACCCGCGAGGCTGCGGGCATGCCGATTCCGGTCGTCGTCACTGTCTACAACGATCGTTCGTTCGACTTCATCACCAAGAGTCCGCCGGCGGCGGCGCTCCTGAAGAAGGCGGCCGGCCTGGCCAAGGGTTCGGGCGTGCCGAACCGGGACAAGGTAGGGAAGGTCACCAAGGCTCAAATCAGCGAGATCGTGCGGCTCAAGGGGGCCGATCTCAACGCCCGCGACGGCGAGCATGCCTCTCGTATGGTCGAGGGCACTGCCCGCAGCATGGGCATCGTCGTGGAGGGCTAGTCCCTCCAATCACCATTCACGTTTCATTCATTCCGCGAAAGACCCCGACTCATGACCGTCGCCAGCACCAAGCGCATGCGGGCCATGCTCGCCGTGAAGCCGCAGACCGAAGCCCCGCTGCCCCTCGCTGAGGCCGTTGCGGCATTGAAGAAATTTCCCGCCACCAAATTCGATCAGACGGTCGAAATCCACATGCGTCTCGGCATCGACCCCAAGCAGGCGGATCAGATCATCCGCGGCTCGCTCGTGCTGCCCCATGGCATCGGCAAGTCGAAGCGGGTGGTCGTGTTCGCGAAGGGCAACCTCGCCGACGATGCGAGGGCGGCCGGCGCGGAGGAGGTGGGTGCCGACGATCTCGCCAAGAAGATCAAGGAAGGCTGGACGGATTTCGACGTCTGCATCGCGGCGCCCGACATGATGGGGCTCGTCGGCCCGCTCGGCAAAGTGCTCGGCCCCCGCGGCCTGATGCCGAGTCCGCGTGCCGGCACGGTGACGGCCGACATCAAGAAGACCGTCAGTGAATACAAGGCCGGCAAGGTGGAGTTTCGCAATGATCCGACCGGCATCGTGCATGCCGTGGTCGGGAAGTTCAGCTTCGATTCGGCCAAGCTTGGCGACAACGTGCGGGCGTTCATTGACCACATTCTGTCGCTGCAGCCGTCGAGCGTTCGCGGCCAGTACGTGAAGAGCATTTCGATCTGCGGCACGATGACCCCCGGCATCATGGTCGCCGCCTGACCCACTCACGCCTCTCTCGCTGAAAGTTTCCACTCATGAGCAAGCTCATCAAGAACATGCTGGTCGAAGACCTCAAGGGCCGCCTGCAGGGCGTCGGCGACGTGGTCGTCGTGAGCCTTGGCAGGCTCGACGCGCAGAAGACCACCCAGCTCCGTCAGGCACTGCGGAAAAAGCGGATCAGCCTGCAGCTCGTCAAGAACAGCCTTGCTCGTCGGGCCATGCTCGGCACTCCGCTGGAGCCCGCCTTCCAGGAGGCCGAGGGCATGCTGGCCATCGCCTGGGGTGGCGACGATGTCGTCGATTTGGCCAAGGAACTGGACCGCCTCACCGGCGTCAAGGACTTCGAGGGATTCGAATGCCGCGGCGGTGCCCTTGACGGTGCCCGCCTGGATGCCGACGACGTGAAAAAGGTCGCCAAGTGGCCGACCCGGCTCGAGCAGCTTTCGATCCTGTCGGGTCAGATTTCCTCGTTGGGGGGCACCATCTCCGGGCAAATCGTTTCGGCAGGGGGCACCCTGGCCGGTCAGATTTCGCAGCGGGCCGACGACCTGGAAAAGACCGGCGGAGAGGCGGAGCCGGCCGCCTAGGCCGCTGGCGCCCGAAATTTTTCGGGGCGGGCTTCACGCGACGAAAACAGATGGTATGAAGAAAGGCTCGCCTGACGGTGGGCCGATGAGACTCACAAGACGGTCCCCAGGCTCTCCACCACCACAAACCACAACACTTTACCGCAGTCGACGTTTCCCGTCGGCGGCATTTTTTCGAAGGGAAAGGACCTCGAGCGATGGCAACGGCTGAAGCGACCCGTGAATTCTCCAAAGAGACCAAGGACCTCGGCGACAAGATCGTCGGCCTCACGCTCAAGGCTGCGAAGGAGCTGTCGGACTACCTCGACGAAGTCCATGGCATCAAGCCCGCCGCGGGCGGCGCCGTGATGATGGCCGCTCCGGCTGCTGGCGGCGCCGCTGCCGGCGGTGGTGAGGCTGCCGCTGAAAAGACCGAGTTCGACGTGATTCTCGAGAACTTCGGCGACAACAAGATCGGCGTCATCAAGGTGGTTCGCGCTGCGACCGGCCTTGGTCTCAAGGAGGCCAAGGATATGGTCGAGGCCTGTCCTGCCAAGGTGAAGGAAGGCATCTCGAAGGCCGACGCCGAGAAGCTCAAGAAGGAGCTCGAGGAAGCCAAGGCGAAGGTCTCGATCAAGTAGTCCGCCTGTGCCGCATCCCTCCATCCCCCCGCCTTTTCGCCCTTTTGGGCGGGAGGCTGGCGGGTGAGGCGGGAAATGGTATAGTATTTGCGGTCTGCCCTCGCCCCCGTCTTCCTATCTTCGGTCTTCCAGGATTTCTGTTCATCAGGACTTCCTGTTCTTCCCAGGTTCCGCCGCCTGTGGTCGAACGTCCTTGTCGTGTTTTCGGATTCGTGTCGCACTCGCGTCGGTTGATCGCTCGATCGCCGTCCCGGGGTGTGCAGTCCGTCGTCAGATTCGCGCCAGCAGTCGCCCCTGCCATCGCCACGCTTTAGGAGTCTTCTCTACATGGCAACCCGCGCCGTCCGCCGCCTCCAGCCCACCGAGGTTCGTCATTTCGGCAGCCGCCGCGCGAGTCATCACATCCCCGACCTCACGGAAATTCAGACGCGGTTTTACGACGCGTTTCTCCAGTACGACGTGCCGCCGCAGAAGCGGAAGGACCACGGCATCGAAGGCGTGCTGCGGGAGATTTTTCCGGTCGAGAGTTACGACCGCACCGTCAAGCTCGAGTATCTCCGCTACGAGCTGGGCAAGCCGCGCTATGATCCCGACGAGTGCCGGCAACTGCGGCTGACGTACGGCCGGCCGCTGCGTGTCTGGCTGCGGCTGACCCGCGAGCAGCCGATCGAGGAGGAGGTCTACCTCGGCGACGTCCCGATCATGCTCGGTGGCGGCGAGTTCATCATCAACGGCGCCGAGCGGGTCGTCGTCAGCCAGTTGCATCGCTCGCCCGGCATCGACTTCGTTGCGGACACGGAGTCGGCTGATCGCAAGACGCACAACTGCCGCATCATCCCGGAGCGCGGCAGCTGGATCGAGATCAACGTGTCGAAGAAGGACACGCTGCAGGTTCGCATCGACCAGAGCGGCAAGTTCTCGGCGCTCACCCTGCTGCGGGCGATGGATCCGAAATACGCCCGTGACTCGGAAATCCTCAAGCTCTTCTACAAGACCACGGTGGAAAAGGTGGTCGGCGCGCGAAGCGTGCCGAAGCTCGAGGGCAAGATTGCCGTCGACGACATCGTCTATCCGAAGGGGAGCGAGCGGGCCGGCGAGATCATCGTCGATGCCGGCTGCAAGATCACCCACGACCAGGCCGAGCTGATCTCGACGTCGGGCCTCAAGGCCGTCGAGGTCATGCAGGAGCAAAAGCTTCCCCTGGTCATGAACAGCCTGCGGGAAGACGCCGAGGAATCGCGCCGCAGGACCGGTGTGTCGCCGAGCCACGAGGATGCGCTCGTGCGGATCTATCAGCGGCTCCGGCCGGGTAATCCGCCGGCGCTCGACAAGGCCCGGGCGTTGTTCGACGAAAAGTTCAACGACCCCAATCGCTATCGGCTCGGCCGCGTGGGTCGGTTCCGCATCAATCGCAAGCTCGGGCTGAATGTGCCCGAAACGGAGATGACCCTGCGTGCCGAGGACCTCATCGCCGCGATCAAGTACGTGCTCCAGCTGAGCGACGGCGAGGGGGAGGTCGAGGTCGACGATATCGACCATCTCGGCAATCGGCGGCTCCGCACGATCGACGAGCTCGCCAGCGACGAGCTGCGGAAGGGCTTCCTGAAGCTGCGGCGCACCGTGCAGGAA
>JBJTIE010000085.1:0-22647 GCA_046094845.1 Planctomycetaceae bacterium
CTGGTTGGTGGGGGTGGGGGGGGCGGGGGCCGTCGGGGCTGACGACCGGCGGAGCATACGGGAAAAGCGGGCGTGGTAGAATCCCCTCACTCTCCTGGCAGAACTCCGGACACCCCGGTTCATGGACCTCCGCCCCGTCACCGATCCGCTCCGCAGTTTTCTCTACGTGGCGGGGGGTTGGACCTGCCTCGGACTGGCGATGATCGGCGCGGTGCTGCCCCTGCTGCCGACCACGCCGTTTCTGCTGCTGGCGAGTTGGTGTTTCTTCCGCGGCTCGCCGCGGATCCACGCCTGGCTCCATCGGTCACAGTGGTTTGGCCCCACGCTCGACGACTGGCACCACTACCACGGCATCCGCCGCAGCCTGAAGCATCGGGCCATCGTGATGGTCGTGGCCGTGGTGGCAATCAGCCTCTTCTACAGTGCGCTGCCGTGGTGGCTACGGTACGTCGTGCTCGGCCTCGTGGGCGTGGGCCTCTACACGATCTGGACGGTGCCCACGCTTCCCGACGACGCGCCGAAGCCCCCCCGCACGCTTGCGGAGTGAACACTCACTGCGGCCAACGCGCTCGCACGCCCTCGGCGACGGAGCGGGCGATCTCGTCGGCCATCCGCTGCGGCTGCGTGATGTCGGCCAGGCCGCTGTTCGAGGCCACGAGCTTGCCGGCAACGACGGCGGGATTGAAGCCGGCCACCGCCGCGATCGGCAGCGTGCCCGGCATCCGCCGTCCCTTGTCGGAACTGTCGAGGATGAAGAACGGCTGGCCGCCGGCCGTCGCCGGATCCGACACGGCCACGTCGATGCCGATGCTCGCATTGCCGGCGCCGAAGCCGATCATGTTCCGCGCGGCGGCGCTACCCGCGTCGAGGCTCACGACCTGCCCGGTCAGCCTCCAGCCATCGGCCGGCGGCCACTCGGGCCGATCCCAGTAGGTCACCGGCCAGCCGGCCGCAGCAAGTTCGTCAGCCACCAACTTGGCGATCGCCACACCCGCCGGGACGCTGCGATCATGCCCGGTCACGAGATCGGTGACCCGCGGCCGTTCGGCGATCAGCTTTCGCACCGGGCCTTGCGGCAGCACCGACGCCTGCTGTTGCAGCTGTTCCTGCAGACCGGGCTCCATCGCGAAAGGGAGCACGTATATCTTCGTGGGCGGCCGCGTCGGCCAGGTGACGGCCGCGGCCTGCACGGCAGCGGAGGTCGGCTCGAGCGCAGGCGGCTGGGCCACTGCGATGCCGCTGCCCACACACGCCACGGCGATCATGAGGCCGCTCCACCGCGGTCGCCTGCATGGTATCTGGTGCATCTGATCCTCTCCTGGCCTGCGCTGCTCTCTTTCCGCTGCGGAAGATAGGCCCGTCGATCTCACAACAAAAGGCCGGCGATACCGAGCGAAAGACGGTTGACCGATCCAGGGCCACCTAAATAGACTGGTCGTTTAGACCAGTCGCAAGGATTCCGAGGAGGAGGATATGTCGTCCATCAGTTATTACGAGGCGCGGACCCACTTCTCAGAACTGCTCAATCAAGTAGCGAGGGGGAAGCGGATCCTGATTACCCGCCATGGTCGTCCGGCCGCCCTCCTGACTCCGCCCCCCGAGGAGACTCCCAAAGACGTCAAAGCGGTCATCGGCGCGATGAAGGAACTGCGCCGCGGCAACAGGCTCGGCAAAGGCGTAACCATTCGCAATTTGATCGAGGAAGGCCGACGGTTCTGACGCGGCTTGGACCGGATGAGGATGCGTTGCGATGGGCAGAAAGCGACATCAAGCGACAGCTACGACGTTCGTGCTGGATTGCTCGTTGACCGTAGCCTGGTTCTTTGAAGACGAAACGGATAGCTACGCGCAAGCCGTCGAGGATTCCCTGCCGACGGCGGCTGCGATCGTACCGACGCTCTGGCCACTGGAGGTCGCCAATGCACTTCTCATGGGGGAGCGTCGCAAGCGTGCGACCGAGGCCAAAGTGACGACATTCCTGAGCCTGCTCACGGCTCTGCCAATTACCTTGGATGAGGAGACAGCGAGTCGCGCATGGCAGCACTCACTCCACCTGGCCCGCTCTCACCGGCTCTCGGTGTATGACGCGACGTACCTTGAACTCTCGCTGCGGCATGGATTGCCCTTGGCAACGCTCGACGACACACTCGCCGCGGCTGCAGCCGCGGCCGGTGTGCCGGCCTACAAGCCCACGTAATACTGGGCCGCCGGCGGCTCAGTGCTCGAGCCGGGCGTCGGGCTCGGGAAGCCAGTGCGTGAGGATCGCGCCCACGAGGGCGTAGCCCCCGGCGACACACGCCCCCACCAGAGCGATTCGCAGCGGGTCCGGCGGTGTCGCAGCGGCGAACGTGAGCGTGAGCCAGGCTGCGGCCGTGCCCAGCACGCGACCGCCGATATTCGCGGCGAAGCTCTCCCCGGTGCCCCGCAGATGCGTGGGGAAGACGTGCGGGATGTAGTTTCCCCAGAAGCTGAACTGGGCCACGGTGAGGAGGCCCGCGAGAAAGATGCCGGCCTTGATCCAGGGGAGCGACTCGGCGTTGCCCAGCTGCGTGGAGATCCACCAGAAGAGCGCGGGCACCACGACGAGCGCCGGCCATTGAAACACACGCAGGAGCGTTCGCCGGCTGGCGATCCGGAGCGCCGCGAACGCGAGCAGCACCCGGCCCACGAGCCCGCCCACTTCCTGAAAGATCGTGACCTGGGCCACCGCCTCGTCGGTGGCGTTGCCCGCCACGCCCTTGAGCCGGGCGGCCGTCGGCGCCGGCTTGCCCGCCTGTTCGGCGGCGGCGACCGCCTCCTCCTGCGCCGCCTTCGCAGTGGCGAGGATCGCCGCATGCCCCTTCGGCCCGCCGAGGATCTGCGGGAGTTGCTGGATCGCGCCGAACGCGATCCCATAGCTGGCGGCGAACACGAGCGTGGTGACGATCGTCGTGCGGACGAGCGCCGGGCTGAACAACTCTCGCAGACTCGGCCGCCGCAGCGTGCCGGCCGCCTTCTTCGCGGCCCAGACCGGGCTCTCGGGCAGGAACGGGCGAATCAGAATCAGCGGCAGCGCGGGGATCACGCCCGAGATGAGCGTGTACCGCCAGGCCTCGTGGCCTCCCTGGATGGCCGGCATGAGGTCGGCGTAGCGTGCGGCCAGCACGTTGGCCGTGCCCACGAGCAGCCCGCCGATCGATGAGAAGGCCTGCGTCCAGCCGAGCACCCGCTCCCGCTGCTCGCGGTCGGGAAACAGCTCCGCCAGCCAGGCGACGGCCGCCACGAACTCCACACACACACCGATGAACACGAGGCAGCGGAAGAAGAGCAGTTGCGGGAGCGACGTCGCATAGCCGGCCGCGAAGGCCGCGAAGGCATAGAGCAGGATGCTGAACGTGAGCACGCGGCGGCGGCCGAGCAGGTCCGTCAGGTAGCCGCCCACGAGCCCGAACACGCCGCCGGCTATGGCCGGCACGAAGAAGAGTGCCCGCGCCCACTTCGCATACTCAGGCGACCCCGGCACGAGCAGCGGCGTTCCGTCAGGGGTCAGGCCGCCGAGCGCCGCCAGCGCCGGCTTGATCACCAGCGGCAGCATCAACAGCTCGTAGATGTCGAAGGCGAAGCCGATCGCCGCGATCGCACACACGAGCCAGCCGGTGAGCGAGAGGCGACCGGATGCGGTGGTGCCGACGGATGACGACGAACCCATGAGGCGACTCCGAAACAGACGCGTGCCGGTCAGGCGGACAGCCTACCGGCACGAGCGGCCCGCCCGCGACGGCGGAGCGTGCGTTACTGCGGGCCGATCGACGCCGGGTTCTTGGCGAGGAAGTCACGCGGGCCGCGGGTCGTGTAGTAGGGATAGGCCACCGCGCCCGTCGGCGGGCCGGCCGGCTGCGTGGCGCCGTAGTCACTCGCCGCCAGTGCCGCCTTCTCCTCGGGCGAGAGGTGGTGCTTGGCGAGGCCGCCGTAGCGGCCGGTGTGTGGCACGCGGCAGGTGCCGCCCGGGCAGTCCTGGCAGGCACCGGTCTCGCAGTCGCCCGGCGGGCAGCTGCCGTCCTGGCACTCCTGGCAGGCGCCGTCTTGGCACGGGCCGCCATGATGCTTGGCCTGATGGGCGTAGGGCCCGTCGGTGTTGAGCAGGAACAGGCGGTCGATGATCGAACAGCCGCTGGCCCCGGCGACCAGGACCAGCAGGGCGGCGAGCGAGAACACGCGTTTCATGGCAGGGGTTTCCGCATGGGCGGCCGAGCTGCCGGCGGCGAACCACCGCCCCGCGCACTCCTCCGCGTTACGGGTCGTATCGGTCGCACCGCGGGCGCCGATTGAGAAAACCCTGCGGGTGAGAAGCTGGGCAAGCTCCGGCCGTGAATCGCAAACCGCCGGCTCGGGGCGGTGCAAGTCGCGTCGCGGGACCTCGAAGACTCGGTCCAAATGCTCCTCGACCTTGCACCGACCCCTCGCCTAGCCAACCGCAGGGCATCTCATATCTCAGCCGGTGAAGCGGCTGACGATGAGCGAGATGTTTTGGCCGCCGAATCCGAAGCTGTTGGAGAGGGCGTGGTCGCACTTTCCTTCGCGGACCTTGTTGGGCACGTAGTCGAGGTCGCAGTTGGGGTCGGGAGTCTCGTAGTTGATCGTCGGAGGCAGGAGGCCGTCGCGGATGGCGAGCAGGCAGACGATGAGTTCCGTGGCACCGGCGGCGGCGATGAGATGCCCCATCATGCTCTTCGTGCTCGAGACCGGGATCTTGTAGGCGTGCTCGCCGAACACCTTCTTGATGGCGAGCGTCTCGACCTTGTCGTTGACGTCGGTGCTCGTGCCGTGAGCGTTGATGTAGTGGATGTCGTGCGTGCCGAGGCCGGCGTCGTGGAGGGCCATCGTGATGCATGAGGCGGCGCCGCGGCCCTCGGGATGGGTGTCGGTGATCCGGTAGGCGTCGGCCGTCGAGCCGTAGCCGATCACCTCACCGTGGATCTTCGCCCCTCGCTTCTTGGCATGCTCGAGCTCCTCGAGCACCACCATCGCGGCCCCCTCGCCGAGCACGAAGCCGTCGCGGTCGTTGTCGAACGGCCGGCTCGCGCGGGTGGGCTCGTCGTTGCGGGTCGAGAGCGCGGTGAGCAGGTTGAAGCCCGTCACGCCGAAGGGATGGATCATGCTGTGGGCGCCCCCCGACAGCATCACGTCGGCCTCGCCCCGCCGCACGATCTCCACCGCCTCGCCGATCGCCTGACTGGAGGCGGCGCATGCCGTCAGGCAGTTGAGGTTCGGCCCCTGGGCGTCGAACATCGCCGCCAGGTGCCCGGCGGGCATGTTGGGCTCCTGCTCCACCTCGGCGAGCGGGTGCAGCGTCTCCAGGCCGAGCTTCGTGAACTTGGCCACGTCGAGCGTCTCCCCCTCGATCGCCGCCATCATCATGCGCGTGAAGGCGTCGAAATCCTGCTGCCCCTCGCCACTGCCGAGATACACGCCCAGCCGGGTCGGGTCGGCGGGCAGGCCGTGCGGGAGCCCGGCATCGGCCATTGCCTGTAGGGCCGCGCCCGCGGCGAACCGGGTGTGCCGGCCGCAGAAGTGCCAGAGTTTCTCGTCCTGCCCCTCGTCGGTGATGTCCCAGCCGCGAACCTCGGCGGCGATCTTCGTGGGGAACTTGGAAGCGTCGAAGACGGTCGTGTGGCCGACGCCCGAGGCTCCCGCGACGAGGTTCTTCCAGAGTTGTTCGACGCGTGTGCCGAGCGGCGTGATGCAGCCGATTCCGGTCACGACCACCCTGCGCCTGCCGGCCACCATGCTCTCACCCTCCGTGAAACGGGCCCCTGAACGCCGACCGGCGACTCACCAGTCGGGACGGGCCAGCGGCTGGCCGGCCTCGTCGCGGCCGACGTCGTAAATGTGCATGTGGTCGAGCCACTGCAGCAATTCATCCGGCTCGAAGAGTCGCGGCACGCCCTCGCCCGGCTCGAGGTGGGCGAAGAACAGCTCGGCCTCGCCCTGCACGCGGTCGCCGACGGTGCTCTTGACCTTCGTGAGCGAGCCGCCCGGCTTCAGATCGAGGATCTCGGCATGAAACCGGATCGAATCCCCCGGCACGGCGTCGAAGTGGAACTCTGCCGCGGCCACCTTGGCGAGCACCACCCGCCGATTGAACTCGATCGCGTCGGCCACGAGCAGGCCGGCGGTCTGGGCCATGCCCTCGACGACCAGGGAGTTCGGCATCAATGCCGCGCCCGGGAAGTGGTCGTGCATGTGCTCTTCGGCGAGCGAGACGTTCTTGACGGCGGTCGCTCGCTTGGCGCGAACGAATTCGTCGAAACGATCAACCCAAAACCAGCGCATCGGTCCTCGTCGCCTGCGGGCAGCTCTTCCTCGTCAGCCGGATCAGCCGGCCAGCTTGCTCGCCACGTAGCGAACCATGTCTTCCACGGTGAGCGTGTTGGCGAAGTTTTGCACGCTCGGATTGGCCTCGAACTTCGCCAGGTCGGCGAACGGCATCCGGGCCTTCAGGGCCGCGAGGCCGGCGGCGTTCACCTTGCCGTTGGACACGAACTCGGTGCTCGAGAGCACGTCCTCGGGAAAGAGTTCGCCACGGGAGATTTTGATGCCAAACGCCTTCTCGAGGCGGAAGACGATGTCGAGGAAGTCGATCGATTCGGCGCCCAGATCGCCGACCATCGTCGCCTCCGGAGAGACGTCCTCCTCGTCGACACCCAGGGCTTCCACGAGCGCGGCTTTCACCTTTTCGAAGATTTCATCGCGAGACGGCATCGACGGGTCACCTTGGAGAAACGGGTAAGGAATGAGAACCAGTGGCCCTTGGTTGTAATGCCAGACCGCCCGCATGGGAACCCGAATCGGGCATTTTCCGGCCCGACGGCGGGAAGACGCAAGAAAACCGCCGCTACTTCGCCGCTGCGGCCAGTGCCATCCGCCCGCCCGGCGCGGCGACGACGGCGGCGGGGAGCGGGCCGCTGCCAGCCGCCCTGCCGACACCATGGAGCACGGACCACATCCTGCGGAGTTCGGCCCGCACGCGGGCGTCGATCGCGGCCCCGTGGGGCGTGCGGTCGGCCAGGTTGTAGCGTTCGAGCACGAGCCGGGCGGTCAGGCTCGTCCGGTCGCCCACGCTGCCGGTCGCCTTCACCTTCGTGTGGGTGGCATCTTGCGAGAGCACCTCGACGGTCACCGTGAGCGTGCGGCCCGGTTGCACGAAGTCGCCATATTTCACATTCCGGGCCTCGCGGAGTACGACGATGCTGCGGGCGAAGTCTTCGCCCAGACGGATCGTCCAGGCAGCCGCCTGGGTCAATGCCTCGAGCATCATCACGCCCGGCAGCACCGGGAACCGCGGAAAGTGGTCTGCGAGGTACTCCTCGGAAAGCGAGACGGCCTTCACCGCCGTGATGCTCTTCCCTGGCTCGATCGCCACGACCCTGTCCAACAGGGTAAACCGCATGCCGTGTCCTTTCGTCTGAGCCTTGCCAAATCAGGCCGCAGTATAGGGTTCGGACCATCCCCCACAACGCCCGGGTGTTGTTTTCGGGCGGGCGTGCTGCGAATGATTCCGGTGCTCCAGGGACGGTGCCTTCGTTCACCCTCCGAGGAGCACTGCCCATGCCGACGATTCATGCCGGGATCTCGCCCCGGTTCGAGGACGTGCGCGACGAGTTCGACCGGCTCTGGACGTCCCTCACCACCGCCCCGCCTCTCGGCTGGCAGACCGCCCCCACGGAGCGACTGTTCCCGGCGGTCAACGTGAGCGAAAGCGACGAGGCGATCAGCGTCGAGGCGGAACTGCCCGGCCTCGAGGCGAGCGACGTGGAGATTTCCGTCGCCGGAGACGAACTGCTGCTCCGCGGTTCACGCACGGCCCGAACCGGCCAGCCGACGGGCAACGGTGAGCAGCCCGCGAGCCTCACCTGGCACCGCCGCGAGCGGGGCAGCGGGGCATTCGAACGCCGGATCGAGTTGCCCGTGCCCGTGGACGCCACCCGGGTCGAGGCCCGACTCGTGGATGGTGTGCTCACGGTCACCTGCCCGAAGGCGCCGCAGGCGCAGCCCCGGAAGGTGGCGGTGCAGGCGGCCTGATCCCCGCGGCCGCCGCACCGCGAACGCCTCTTTCCCGACCCTCGTGCCCAGGAGCCTTTCCATGACCACCGACGTCCAGTCCCACACCGACCGCACCTTTCGCCCCGACATCGACATCTGCGACTGCGGGGCCGAGGTGCTGATCGTCGCCGACGTGCCGGGGGCGACCCCCGCTGCGATCGACGTGTCGTTCGACGACGGCGTGCTGTCGGTGCATGCGCCGGTGGCGACGCGATCGCTGCCGGGCAGGGTCATCCGGCAGGAGTACGGCATCGGCGACTACCGCCGGTCGTTCAAACTCGGCGAGGGCTTCGATGCCTCGCTGATCTCGGCGGAGTATCGCCGGGGTGTGCTCGAGATCCACGTGCCGCGACTGGCCGCCGTGCGGCCGCGGAAGATCGCGGTGCGGACCGCCTGACCGTCACCGGTGGCCGCCGTCGGCCGGCGGTCACTCGTGTTTCTTGTCGATCCTGTTTGTTGCTGATGCATCCACCTCCCGAGAGAAGGAGATTCCTGATGAGTCTGATTCCTTTTCGCACGAAGCGGGCGACGGGCATGGAGCCGGGAAGCCTCGCCACGCTGGCCGACTTCCGTAACGAGATGAACCGGCTGTTCGAAGGGTTCTTCAGCCGGCCGCTGCAGATGCCCGCCTGGTTCGAGACGGTCGAGCCGGGCCAATGGCTGCCGTCGATCGACGTGTCGGAGACCGACAAGCAGATCCACGTGCGGGCCGAGCTGCCGGGGATCGAGCCGAAGGACGTCGACGTGAGCGTGTCGGAAGACCGCCTCGTGATCTCCGGGGAGAAGAAGTGCGAGAAGGAGGAGAGCGGCGAGGGCTGGACGCACCGGGAGAGCCACTACGGAAGTTTCAGTCGCGCCATTCCACTCCCCGAGGCGGTCGATCCGGCGAAGGTCACGGCCCGCTACGACAAGGGCGTGCTGGCCATCGAGCTGACGAAGTCGCCCACGAGCACCAGCCGCAAGGTGCCCGTGCTGGCGGGCTCGAAGGAGTGATGACACGACAGCCGCTATGCTGATGGCCGCGGGAGGCACGCGCCTCCTGCGGCCATTCGTGTTTCGTGGGTTCGCCTCCCCATGCCGCTCGTCCTCACGCCGCTCACGCTACACCGCGGACCGCTCGCGATCGACCTGGCCGGCATCCTGCCCCACGCCGTTCGCGATCTCGATCGGAGCGCCGTCGCCCGCCTGCCGAGCCGCGCCGACGGCCGGCCGGCACGCCGGGGCGTCGTCTTCCAGCTGGCCGGCAACCCCGCCGACGAGTCGATCGAGTGTCGCGGCGACTTCTCCCGCGTGCACGCTCTCGGCGCCGCCATGACGTCGGGCCGCATCGACGTCGCGGGGGACGTGGGCCGTCAGGCCGGCGCCGGCATGGCGGGCGGCATGCTCGCCATCGCGGGTTCCGCGGGCGACTGGCTGGCCGCGGAGATGACCGGCGGCGAAGTGCGGGTCGGCGGCAGCGTGGGGCACAACGCCGCGGCCGCCCTCCCGGGGAGCCCGTTCGGCATGCGGGGCGGACTCGTAGTCGTGCGCGGCAACGCCGGATCGCTGGCAGGCGCGAGGATGCGGCGCGGCATGCTGGCGATCGGCGGCGACAGCGGCGAGGCCGCCGGCTTCGAACTGCGGGCGGGCACGGTGGTGATCGGCGGCCGCGTCGGTCCGCGGGCCGGCCTGGGCATGCGGCGGGGCTCCGTGGTCGCCCTGGCGGATCGGCCGACGGTGCCACCCACGTTCCGCCGCGGCGCCACCTGGCAGCCGGCCTTCCTCCCGCTCCTGCTGCGTCGGCTGGAACAGGCCGGCTTCACCCCAGCACGCCCCCCCTCGGGCCCGTGGCAACACTGGCACGGCGACACGCTGACCGGCGGCCGGGGTGAACTGCTCTTTCCCGCGTGAGCCCGGAAAACCCCGGTTTTTCGAGGCCCGGCTTTCGCCACCCCGGTTCATCGGCTACCTTTCAAGGTTCCCGAGTTCCAGCCCCCACTATCACCTATGCCCACGCTCAGCCAACTCGTCGGCAGCCGTCGCCGCCCCAAGCGGAAGTTCTCCAAGTCTCCCGTGCTCGACCGGTGCCCGCAAAAGCGTGGCGTCTGCCTGCAGGTCCGCACGATGACGCCCAAGAAGCCGAATTCGGCGCTGCGAAAGATCGCCCGCGTGCGACTCTCCAACCAGAAGGAAGTGACGGTCTACATCCCGGGCGAGGGCCACAACCTCCAGGAACACTCGATCGTCCTGATTCGTGGCGGCCGAGTTCGCGACCTTCCGGGCGTGCGGTACCACATCATCCGCGGTGCGCTCGACACGCTCGGCGTGCAGGGCCGCAAGCAGTCGCGCAGTCTCTACGGCGCGAAGAAGGGCTGATACCAGCAGGCACATTCACCCAGACACTGACCACGAAAGACGACGATCATGGGAAACATCACCTCCAGCCGCGAGCAACTCCGTCCCGACCCCCGCTACGGATCGCTGCTCGCCAGCAAGTTCATCAATTGCCTGATGGAAGACGGCAAGAAGAGCGTCGCCCAAAACATCTTCTACAAGGCGATGGAGATCGTCGCCAAGAAGATCACCGACATCGAGCCAATCGAGGTCTTCAACCGGGCGCTCGAGAACGTCAAGCCGGCCGTCGAGGTGCGTTCCAAGCGGGTTGGCGGTGCCGCCTACCAGGTGCCGATGCAGGTGAACCGGAACCGGCAGCAGTCCCTGGCGATCCGCTGGCTCCTGCAGGCGGTTCGCGAGAAGAAGGGGCGGGCCACGTTCGAGAAGCTCGCCGAAGAGATCATCGCCGCCTACAAGCGGGAAGGCGCCGCCGTCACGAAGCGGGACAACGTGCACCGCATGGCCGACGCGAACAAGGCCTTCGCGCACTTCGCCTGGTAGGCATTCCTTCTGACCGTTGTTCACATGCTCCGCATGTGGCCCGCGGCCGAAAAACCACAGGCCCGCACGATCTTCCTGCAGGCCAGCCGACCTCCGGCCCCATAGGCCCGGCCGCTCGGCCCTCACTCCTCCAACCGCACACGGAGTGTGCGGACTACGGCAGGTGTGTGCGGACTACCGGCGGCACGCACGCCCGGGAGACCGACGCTTTCCCAAGGTTTCCAAACTTTTGCCCCCCTTGAAAATGAACGATCGTATAGTAAGATACTGGCGTTCATCCTGCAATCCACACTCTCCATCCTCCAGGAAAGCGGACTTCCGCTCGTGATCCATGGCCACCGCATCGAAGCGTCGTAGCTCGTCCAAGCGCACCACACCGGCCCGCGGCTCGTCGGAGCGGCCCAAGCCTCGCCGGGTCGCCGCCGCCGCCGCCGCCCTTCGCGGCAATCCGCTGGGTCTCCCCACCACCGCAGTCGAAGCGGATGCTGGCGACGCGCCGACAGAGCGACAGATGGAGATCTATGCCTTCATTCGCGACAAGATTCATTCTCGCGGCTACGGACCGACGGTTCGCGAGATCGGACAGGCGTTCAAGATTCGGTCTCCCAACGGCGTCGTCTGCCACCTCAAGGCGCTCGAGCGAAAGGGGCTGATCACCCGTGGCCGCAACATGTCGCGGGCGATCGAATTGGTCAATGAACCGGCGCACCTCCGCGGCCTGCCGATGGCGGGCTGGGTGGCGGCCGGTGCGCTCCGCACGGCAGACGAACAGGGTGAGCGAATCGATTTCGAGAGCCTCTTCAACCGTGACAACCACTTCGTGCTCAAGGTGATGGGCGATTCGATGATCGATGCCCAGATCGCCGACGGCGACTGGGTCGTGATCCAAAAGAAGCAGTCGGCCCATTCGGGCGACATCGTGGTGGCCCAGACGGATGAAGGCGAGGCGACGCTCAAGCAGTGGTTTCCGGAACGTGACCGGATCCGGCTGCAGCCGGCGAATTCATCGATGAAGCCGATCTATGTCAAGACGGCAAAGGTGCTCGGCGTGCTCGTCGGCGTCGTTCGCAAAACTTGACCGCCGCACGCGCCCCGTCTACGCGGGTCGCTCGGCGGCAGTGTCCTGCAACTGATGCAACTTGTTGTAGAGCGTCTTCAGGCTGATGCCGAGTTCGTCGGCGGCCCGCGGCTTGTTGCCGCGGTGCCGCTCGAGGCTCTCGAGAATGGCCTGCATCTCCAGTTCACGAAGCGTGACGGGTTTCGCGTTGGCAGACGGTGCCGTCGGCGGCGAAGCGGAAGCCGGGACGGGCCGGATTTCGCCCGCCGGCTTGAGGCCGCCGAGGCGAGCCGGCAGGTGCGCGACCGTGAGTGGCAAGCTGTCGCAAAGCACGAGTGAGTGCTCCACCACGTTGGCGAGTTCGCGAATGTTGCCCGGCCACCGGTGGGCAGCGAGCACGTCGAGGAATGCCGGTTCGGCGACGATTGCCTCCGGTGGCGTTTGGGGCCGTGACTGCCGCACGAAGTGCCGCACCAGTTCGGGGATGTCGTCCAGCCGGTCCCGGAGCGGCGGCACGGTGACCTCGAATGTGTTGATCCGAAAGAGGAGGTCCTCGCGAAACTCACCGGCCGCGACCATGGTCTCCAGCGACCGGTGGGTGGCACAGACCACCCGAACATCGACCGTGATCGGCTGGTTGTCGCCCACGCGACGAATCTCACCGCTCTCGAGCACACGCAGCAGCCGCGACTGAAGCGGCTTCGGCAGCTCGCCGATCTCGTCGAGGAAGATCGTGCCGCCATCGGCCACCTCGAACAGGCCGGCACGATGCTCGTCGGCGCCGGTGAAGGCCCCCTTGCGGTGCCCGAACAGCTCGCTTTCCACGAGGTGCTCCGGCAGCGCCCCGCAGTTCACGGCCACGAGCGGCCCCGCTGCCCGCGGGCTTCCTTCGTGGATCGATCGGGCCACCAGCTCCTTGCCGGTGCCTGTTTCGCCACGAACGAGTACCGTCGCCTCGCTGGCGGCCACACGGCCGACCAACCGGCGCACCTGCTCGAGCGTGGCCGAGCCGCCGACGAGGTGCGTGGCCCCCTCCGCCCGCCGCACCCGCTGTTCCAGCGCCCGCAACCGTGACGTGAGCTCCCGCTTCTTTCGCACCCGCTCCAGCACAGCCTGGATGTCGGCCAGCTTGCAGGGCTTGGTGAGGTAGTCGAAGACTCCGTGCCGCACCGCGGTGACGGCACTTTCCACGGACGACTTTCCCGTCACGATCACCGTCTCGGTGTCGGGTGATGTCTCACGCACGCGGGCGATCACGTCGAGGCCGCCGGCACCTGGCATGTCGAGATCGCAGATCACGCAGTCGTAGCTCGTGCGGTCAAGGGCCGCGATCGCGGTGCGGCCGTCGGGGCAGATGGTGGCCTCGTGCCCCAGGCGCGGCAACTCGATCCGCATCAGCTCCTGCAGCGATGCCTCGTCGTCGGCGAACAAGACTCGGAGCGGACGAACGGGTGGCTTCATCGACTGTTCCTCGTGTGATGCCCGGCGCCTTGGCCGGGAGAACGTTCAGGCGGCCCGCGACTCACGGCTGGCCGTCGCGCCGGCCTCCGCCACGGGGAGCGTGATGCGAAACGTGGATCCCTGGCCAGGGCCCGCGCTCGTGGCCTCGATGCGGCCCCCGTGATCGGTGACGATGCGGTGCACGATCGACAGGCCGAGCCCCGTGCCCTGCCCCGACTTGCGGCGGGTGAAGAAGGGCTCGAACAGGTGCTCCAACACCTCCTCCGTCATGCCACAGCCGTCGTCGGTGATCGTGAGCACGGCCTCGCGGCCGCCGGTGGGCGACTCGGGCAGCGGGCTCCGACGAACGGCCACTCGCACGCGGCCCTCGTTCTCGAGGGAGTCGAGCGCGTTGACGAGCAGGTTGAGCACGACCTGCTTGATTTCCTGCGGATTGACCATCGCGAGCACGTCCTGGTCGTCCGCGATCTCGATGGACCGCCCCTTGAACCGGCCCACGTGCTGGAGCATGTCGGCCACGTCACGCACGATCCCAAGGAGCGGCGTCGGCTGTCTCCGCACCTCCCCCAGCCGCGAGAAGTCCAGCAGCTTCTCCGTGATGCCCTTGCAGCGGAAGGCCTCGGCCTGGATGAGCTCGACGTAGCGCCGGGCCACCTGGGCCTCCGCATCGTCGGCCCCGGCCGGCTCGAGCCGGCTCTCCAGCGATTCGGCACACATGGCGATCGAAGCGAGCGGGTTGTTGATCTCGTGGGCGACGCCGGCCGCCAGAAAGCCCACGCTGGCCAGTTGCTCGCTGCGGATCACCTCACGGGTGCGGAGCTGCACCTGCTTGTCGAGGTCGTCTCGAATCTCCTGAAACCGCTCCGTCATCGCATTGAAGGCGTCGGCCAGCTCGGCCATCTCGTCACGGGTGTCGAGCTGGAGCCGATAGCCGAACTCGCCGGCCGCCACGCGGCGGGAGCCATGCCCCAGCTGTCGCAGCGGGCGGAACACCCAGCGGTAGGTCAGCGCGCCGAGCGCACCGAGCAGCATCACGGCCGCGGTCGCGACCGCCCACGTGGTGAAGATGAGCGTGCGGTAGCGGGTGCGCACCTCGTCGGAGAGATCATGGAGGCGTGCCTGGAGAAACGACGGCAGCTCCTCCGTGAGGTCGGCAAGCGATTCGAGTTGCGGCTCGACGTCCGCGAGCATCGCGCGGCGGGAGTCAGCAGGGCCGAGATCGACGCCGCCCCCCCGGCGGACGATCCCGTCGATGGATTCGAGACAGCCCGCGATCCGCGTGGCCGTGTCCCGCTCGCGGGTGCGGTCGGCGAACGGCATGTCATCGAGTTCGTTGGCCGCCAGCTCCCCGCAGTAGCCGTCGAGGGCGGCCCCCGTGGCCACGATGCCGGCGACAAACTCGGTCACGGCATCGGTGTCGCCGGCAAGCGCCCGCGCGTGCGCCAGCCGCACCAGACTCACCGAGTGTCCCAACTGGGCGGCCCTGGGCAGCTCGGCCGCACGACACGACAACGCCCGCACGAGCCGGCGATACGAATAGATGCCGAGAAAGCTGCTCGCCGACAACACGGCGACCATGACGGCCACGAGCAGGCCGCCGAACAAGAGCTTCTCGCGAATCTGGCGGCGCTTCGGCACGCTGGCACTCCGGCGGCAGGGGGTGGGGACGGTAGCACACCTCCCCCCCTGCCCGAAACGCCGAAACCCCCGCCGCTCAGACGAGGCCCCATCGTTTCCGCAGCGTCCACTCCGCGCACAGGCAGCCCGCCACGAGCAGCAGCATCGGCCAGGTGTCCCAGGGCGTGGCCGTCCACTGCTCGCGGGTCTCGAATTCCGGAGGCCGGCTCGCGATCTCCTCGAACACCGCCGGCAACTCCTCCGGCAGCCGCACGCCGCCGGTCGTCACCTCCGCCAGCTGCTTCATGAGCAGCGGATTGGCCCGCGGGTTCGCGAGTTCGAGATCCTGACGAAACACGGTAAACCGCCGCGTGCATTCCTTCGGTTCGGCGACGTCCGGCCGCGTGCCCTGCACCACGAGCTTCCAGTCTCCCGGCTCGACGCACTCCGTGATCTGGCCGGAAAAGGCCTCGCCCCGGCGCACGACCCGCACCGGACGCCGCTGGCCCGACGGCGAGACGACGGTCGCCTCGAAGGTCGCGGCCGCCGGCAGCGTGCCATCGGGCGTGGTGATGCCCACGTCGAATGGGAGGGGCGTGCCCGGTGGAATCCGCCGCTGCGCGAGCCGCACCCACACCGCATCGACGGCCGCATCGTCCTGCTTTGCCAGCCAGAGCACGAACTGACGCCAGAACCGCTTGTGGGCGTCTGCCGCTCCCTGCATCACCCATCGCCAGGTGGAATCGACGGCGAAGGCCAGCACCCGGCCAGCGCCGTACTCACGGGCCACCAGGAGCGGCCGGCCGTCGGCCGCGACGGCAAGCGGCTTCGCGGTGGGCGTGAGCCGGCCGAGGTCGGTGGCTCCGTCGATGGTCGGCATGGCCTCCCAGGCGGCTCTTGCGTCGGCGGCATCACTGCCCAGTCGCAGGATCGACACGCCTCCAAACCGTGGGTCGGGCAGCATCTTGAGCGGGCCGGGCAGGTGTAGATTCTCACGCACCGGCTCGTCGAACGGCTGCCGGGCCATGCGATCCGTCTCGAATGGCAGGAGCGGAGCCAGCGGCGTGCCCCCCCAGCCGCCGGCCTCGAAGGCATGAATGCCCCCCAGCAGGCCCAGTCCCGCACCCGACTCGACCTTTGCCAGCAACGTCTTCAGATCGTCGGGCCGCACCGCCGCCGCATCGAGATCGCCGACGAGCACCACGTCGTAGTCCCCGGCGAACGCCCTCGCCAGATCGACCGGCCAGCGGTCGCGACGGCCAGAGTCGATCCACTGGAAATCGACCTGCATGTCGGGGCTGGCCGCCAGGGCACGGCGGAGGAACCGCTGTTCCACCCTCAGGGCTCCTTCGACGTAGAGCACCCGCAGTCCACCGTCGATGACGTCGATGAACGTCGAAAGCTCGTTGTTGGCGACGATCACCTCCCCGTCCACCGGCTCGATCCGCAGCGTGAGCTTTCGCTCGCCCACCTCGGTCGGCGTCCAGGTGAGCCGCACCGGCTCCTCCACGACCTCGCCATCCGATCGCACCCGCGTCGCCGCCACCTGCTCCATCCGGCCATCGGCGGCCTCCGCGAGCAGCCGCACCTCGGCCTCACGCCCCGCGAACCCTTCCAGCCGCACGCGGCCCGCGACCTCGAGCGTGTTCTTCACCGACACGGTCTCGGCGGCGGCGAGGTTCACCACGGCGACATCGCGGCCCTGGCCGCCGGCCCGCTGCTGCCCGAAGGTGATGCTCCAGAGCGGCACGCCGGCATCAGCCAGCCGCCGTGCCGCCGTCTGCGGCGGGAGATCGCGCGGGGCATAGGCATGCTGGCCGCCATCGCCGAGCACGATCACGCCCGCGAGGCTGCGGCCGGCCGCGGCCCGCACGGCGTCGTCGAGGGCCGCACCGATCGCCGTCTCTTCGGCCGTGGCGGCCTCCCTCCATTCGCCGAGCGACAAGGGCCTGCCCCCCTTCGCAGCGAGTGGCCGGGCCTCCTTGTCGAAGACCCAAGCCGCGATCTCGAAGTCGCCGGCGGCCACGAGCCCGCGGGCTGCCGGCTCCGCGGCGGCGAGCGTCGCCTCCAGTTCCTGCCAGCGCGTGCGACCGTCCGGGCCGTCGGCCACCGTCATGCTCTTCGACGCGTCCGCCAGCAGGATCAGCGTCTGCTGCTGCCGCGCCTTCTGGCTGGCGACGAAGGTGGGCCGCAGGAGACAGGTGACGATCGCGAGAAACGCGGCCAGCCGCAGGCCCATGAGCACCACGAGTCTCCTGCCACCGGCCCGCGAGCGGTCGGGGGGCACGGCGATCAGCACCGCCGCGAGCAGGAGCGTGATCACCGCCACGAGCGGCCACGACCCCACCGGGTCGAAGTGGAGCGACACATCTTCGAGCGTGGTGGCCGCGATCATGCCTCGGCCTCCGGCACGGGAGGCGGCGCCGACCGCGTGGCCGGCGGCGGCACCGGCGGCGGTGAGGATCGCCTGATCGACGGCGGCACCGGAGGAGGTGTCGGCGAGTGACCCGGCAGCGGCGGCACCACCTCGCCGCCGGACGCGGCCGCATCCGCGAAAGTAGCCGCAGCAGTCGCGACACCGGCCTCGTCCCGCGGCGCATAGAACCGGTTGGCCACGATCCAGTCGCTCGCCATCGCCAGAGCCGCCAGCAGGATGATCCAGCCGTAGAGCTCCGATCCGACGCGTTCGAGATTCACGTCGCGCACGAGCTCGGCTTCGGTTCGCGCGAGCCGGGCCCGTGGCCCCACGAGCGCCGTCAGGGCGTCGGGAGCGAGCCGGGCGAAGTCGGTGTCCGAGGCGGCGAGATTCGCACTGAATCCGGTTGCCGCACCACCGACATCTCCTCCGGATCGCACCGCATAGTTGCCCGGCTCCTGCGTGGCCGTCACGGTGACGAGCCCGCGCTCCTGGTCGATCGCCGCGGGAAACTCGTCCCCTCCCGGCGTTCGCACGAAGGCAGCGGCGAGATCACGGCGTTCACACCGCACGACCGCCGGCGTGCCGGCCACGATGTTGCGGTCGGTGGTGGTGTCGAGCACATGGAGCAGGAGCTCGTTGGCGAGCATCACGAACGGCCAGGGCTCGAAGCCGGTGGCGATCGTATTCCAAGCGTCGGGATCATCGGCTGCCTGCGACACGGGAGTGGTGACGACCATCACCGTGCCCTCTCCGACGCGGTGCTCGAGCACCGCCGGCAGGCCATTCCGATAGGCGGCCACCACCGTCGCCCCCGGATCGTCGTCGCCGGTCCCCTCCGGCTCGAACTCCCAGTGCCGCGACACCGGAAAATCCTGCCAGGGCACGGCATCGCCCACGCGGCGAAAGGCGGCGAGCGCCGGATGGTCGAGCGCCGCCGGCGCGAGATAGTTGTCGCCTGCTGGGCTTCGCCACACCCGCACGAGCCTGCCGCCGAGCAGCCGTCGGGCGGCCGCGGCATTGAAGGCCTCGGCCGAACCCGCGCGGGGACCGAGCCAGACGACGAGCCCGCGTCCGGATCGCACCCACTCCGCGAGCGCCTCCCATGTGCGGGCCGCGAGTGGCGGTGGATCGACGAGCACGATCCCCTTGGCGTCGTTCCACGGCGCGGCGTCGAGCCCCTCGGCCGCGACGAGCACGGCCTCGAACCGCGCCTTGCCGGCCTTCACCATGCCGGCCGGCGCGACGGCCTGGAGGAGGAACATTCCCGTGCGGTCGGCCGGCGCCGGCGCCGCCACGATCACCCCGTCGGGCGATCCGACGGCGACGGTGAACGAACGGATGTCGTCGGCCGTGAGATCGTCGGCGCCGTCGATGAGCACCCGGCCCTGCCGAGTGCCGGGTTCGAGCCCCGCAATTTCAAAATCGACCCGCGTGGTCCCGCCGGACTTGCAGGTCACGGGCTTCACGGCCCGGCGTGCATAGTGGCCGTCGGGCTGCAGCAGTTCGACCGCCACCGTCCGCTTCGTGTCGGATCCCAGGCGGGAGACGGCCGCCGAAAGCACGAGCGGCGCGGCTGCGGGCACCCGGTCGCTGGGCAGTTCGATCCGATCGATCGCGGTGTTTTCCGCACGGCTGGCACTGACGTCGACTACGAGCAGGCTCGTATCGGGCCATGCCGCCGCGAGATCGGTCGTCTGTGCCGCATCCCATGCTCCCTGCGAGCAATCGGTGAACACATAGAGTTCGCGCCGCTGCTTCGGGCTCTGCTCCAGGAGACGGCCCGCCGCCGCGACCGCGGCCGGCAGTGGCTGCTGGGTCGTCGCGGCCGAGAGTTTGTCGACGCGGGCGACCGCCGCAGCGAGCGCCGGCGAAAACGCGGCCGGTCCGCCGCGGGTGTCGAGCACCGCCACGTCGCTCCCCGGCGGCAGCTTCTCGAAGAGCACTCTCGCCATCGCCGCCGCCTGCTCCAGCCGCGTGCGGTTTCCATCGCGAACGAGCATCCGCGGCGCCGTATCGAACACGAAGGCGGCGGCCACCGGCGCCTCGCCATCGGCGAGCCAGGCCGCCCCGCGGAGCACCGGCCTCGCGAGGGCCAGTGCCAGGAGCGCCAGCGCCGCCATTCGCAGGAGCAGGAGCAGCAGATGGCTCAACTGCAGCCGCCGCCGGTTCGCCACCGCCCGCTCCTTGAGAAACCGCAGCGCCGGAAAGTCGTGCGGCACCGGCTTGCGGCGCATGACGAGATGCAGCACCACCGGCACGGCGACGAGCGCCGCGCCGCCCAGCAGCATCGGTGTGAGGAACGAAATGCCCATTGGTCTCAGTGTAAAGGACGGCTGGGGGAAGACCCGACCCCTCGGCACAGAAGGGCGGCCCGCAGAGGAATAGAAGGGCCTGCGGTGTTTACGCCTGGGGCCGCATGCGGAGCATGCGGACTACGGCGCATACCAAAACGCCGTGAGGGGCTGCCCATGCCCCGGGAGCCGGCGTTTGCTGACCAGCGCAGGCAGGATGCCGGAGCGCAGTCAGCATCGAGCGAGCGGAGAACAGGATGTTCGGAGCGAGCGTCCGGCGACGGGGCGTGGGCAGCCCCGAACCCACACCACAGAAGGTCGGCCTGCGGAGGAATAGAAGGGCTTGCGGTGTTTAGACCGTGTGCCGCATGCGGAGCATGCGGACTACGGGTGGGCACCGATGCTAGAACCGGTTGCGGCGGCTCACGAGGTACTCCATCAGCGCCTTGTCGAACTGCATGCCCGTGTCGAGCGGCACGTAGTCGACGCCGGCCTGGACGCAGGTGCGGCGGTAGTCGTCGCGAAACGACTGCACGGCATCGACGTAGGACTTCCGGGCCGCGTCGGCGTCGATCACGAGCCGGTCGCGGGCCTCGGGCTCCGTCAGTTCCACCATGCCCTCGAACGGAAACTTCACCTCCGCCTCGTCGAGTACGTGGAACAGGATCACGTCGTGGCCCCGGTGCCGCAGCCGCATGAGGGCGTCGCGGATCGGGGCCGGGTCGGCGAGCAGGTCGCTGAACACCATCACGAGCGAGCGGTGCCGGAGCATCGCCGCCACCTGCACGAGGCTGCGGGCGATGTCGGTCGTGCCCGACGGTGTGATCTTCGAGAGCACGGAGAGCACCTGGGCGATCTGCGAGCGTCGGGAGCGGGCCGGCAGGCAGGCGTGGAGCTTGTCGTCGAAGACCATCAGGCCGCAGGGATCCTGCTGGTGGATCATGAGCCAGCACAGGGCGGCGGCCAGCGAGATCGAGTAGTCGAGCTTCGTGACCTGGCCCTTGTAGGAGTAGGCCATCGAGCCGCTCGTGTCGATCACGAGGTAGCCCGTGATGTTGGTTTCAGCCTCGAACTTCTTGACGTAGTGCTTGTCGGTCTTGGCGTAGACGAGCCAGTCGATGTCCTTCGGGTCGTCGCCCGCCGCGTATTTGCGGTGCTCGCTGAACTCGACGGAAAAGCCCTGGTAGGGGCTGGCGTGGAGCCCCTGCAGGAAGCCCTTGACGATGAACTGGGCGCGGAGGTCGAGGCGGGCGATCTGCCGCACCACGTCCGGCTTCAGGTATTCCTCGACCGCCCGGGCCATTGCAGCCGCCTCCGCGCGGTCACTTCACGAGTTTCGGAATCTCGGGCTCGGGCGTCTCGCGGACAAGCCGCTCGATGATCGACTCGCTGGTCAGCCCCTCGGCCTGGGCCTGGAAGTTGGTGGCCACGCGATGCCGGAGCACGGGGATCGCGATCCGGCGGACGTCGTCGAGCGAGACGCTGAACCGGCCGTCCATCGCCGCCATCGCCTTGCCCCCTTGGATCAGGAACTGCCCGGCCCGCGGCCCGGCGCCCCAGTCGACGAGGTCACGGACGGACGCCGGCGCCTGCGGATCCTTGGGCCGGGTCGCCCGCACGAGCCGGGCCACGTACTTCACGACGAACTCGCTCACGGCCACGCTGCCGACGAGCTTCTGGATGTTGACGATCGCCCGGCCCGAGAGCACTTTCCGCACCTCCGGCTTCTCCGAACGGGTGGTGGAGAGCAGGATCTGCTCCTCCTCGGAGGCCGTCGGGTAGCCGACCTTGATGTTGAACATGAACCGGTCGAGCTGGGCCTCGGGGAGCGGATAGGTGCCCTCCTGTTCGATCGGGTTCTGCGTGGCGATGGTGAAGAACGGGTCGGGGAGCGTATAGGTCTCCTGGCCGACCGAGACCTCCCGCTCCTGCATGGCCTGGAGGAGCGCGGCCTGTGTCTTCGGGGGCGTGCGGTTGATCTCGTCGGCCAGCAGGATGTTGGTGAAGATCGGCCCTTCGACGAACCGAAACTGCCGCCGCCCCGCCTCGTCCTCCTCCAGCACGTTGGTGCCGGTGATGTCGGAGGGCATGAGGTCGGGCGTGAACTGCACCCGCTTGAAGCCGACGTCGAGGATCCGGGCGAGCGTCGAGACCATCAGGGTCTTCGCGAGCCCGGGCACGCCCTCCAGCAGGCAGTGGCCGCGGGTGAAGATCGCCGCGAACAGCTGCTCGATCACCTCGTGCTGCCCGACGATCACCTTCTGCAGCTCCTCCTGCATCAGCCGGCGGTGCTGCGCGAACTCCACGAGAATCTCGTCGAGCGTCTTGGACTTCGAAGCAGTGGACACGCGGCGATCCTTCGGCGGAGAGCGGTGGGCGACGGTGCGGTTCAGTATCGGGTGTGCCCGTCGGCACGGCAATCGACCGTCGGGCTTCGCGGCGGTGACGCAGGCGGCCCATCCTGCCGCAGCGACCGACCTGCTAGGATGAGCGGTCGTGCCACCGGCGCCGCACGCGGTCGTGCGGAGTCGCCATGGCGCCCACCGGATCCCGCGGCGTGGCCCTATCGTCTTTCATCGGCTCCGGCCGGCGCGGCCCCTGGATCGCAGCGGCCCTCCTGCTGGCCGCCGTCGGCTGGCGGGCGGCCACGGCCGCCCCGCCTCCCGGGCCCCGCGACATTCAGACGGCGGTCGAGAAGGCCCGCGACTACCTGCTCACCCAGCAGCGCGACGACGGCTCCTGGGAGGCGATGCGGTCGACCGACAAGCGGTCGGGAGCCACCGCCCTGGTGATGCTGGCCTTGGCCAACGCGGGGGTGCCGGCCGAGCAGCCGGCGATGCGGCGGG
>JBJTIE010000086.1:0-4229 GCA_046094845.1 Planctomycetaceae bacterium
CCCACTCGGTCACGATCACCAGGCAGTCGGCCCCGGCGAGCGCATCGTAGGGCCCGGTCGCGTAGGTGAGCCGATCGCCGTAGATGTCGCGGACGTTGGCCATCGCCTCGGGATCGTAGACCGACACGGCCGCACCGCCGGACAGCAGCCGCTCGATGAGATCGATCGCAGGGGCATCGCGAACGTCATCGGTCCGCGGCTTGAACGCCAGGCCCCAGATGGCCACCCGCCTGCCGGCGAGGCGGCCGCCGAAGTGCGCGGTGATCTTCTCGCCGAGCACCTGCTTCTGGGCGAGGTTCGTCTCGTGCACGGCCGCGAGGATCCGCGGACTCACTCCCTTGTCGCGGGCCATCGCGGCGAGCGCCTGCACGTCCTTTGGAAAGCAACTGCCGCCATAGCCGGCGCCGGGAAACAGGAAGGCGAACCCGATCCGGCTGTCGTGACCGATGCCCCGCCGCACGTCGTCGATGTCGGCCTCCATCCGCTCGCAGAGGTTGGCCACCTCGTTGATGAAGCTGATCTTCGTGGCGAGCAGGGCGTTGGCCACGTACTTCGTCATCTCCGAGCTTTCGGGCGACATGACGAGAAACGGATTCTCCGTCCGCAAAAACGGGGCGTAGAGCGTGCGGAGAATTTCGCCGACGTCGGCCGACCGCACGCCCACGACCACGCGGTCGGGCTTCTGAAAATCCTCGATCGCGGCCCCTTCCTTGAGGAACTCGGGGTTGCTCGCCACTCGGCAGTCGCGGCCGAGCGCCGCCTTGAGCCGCTGTTCGATCCCTGCGCACGTGCCGACGGGCACCGTGCTCTTGGTCACGATCACCGCCTGCGGGTGGAGGTGCGGGGCGATCGAGGCGACCACCTTCCAGAGCGCGGAAAGGTCGGCCGAGCCGTCGGCGGCGGGCGGCGTGCCGACCGCGAGAAACACGACCTCGGCACCGGAGATGGCGGCGGCCGTGTCGGTGGTGAATTTCAGGCGACCCGCCCGGACGTTCCGCTCGACGAGTTCCTCGAGACCGGGTTCGTAGATCGGGATCTCGCCCCGGTTCAGCCGGGCGATCTTGTCTGCGTTGATGTCGAGACAGGTGACGGAGTTGCCGCTGTCGGCGAAGCACGTGCCGGTCACGAGCCCCACGTATCCGGTGCCGACGACGCCGACCCTCATGCCTGCTGGTCTCCGTCGGCCGGGGCGTCGGCCTCCTCCTGCTCGCTCGGCGGCACGGGCACGACGGCGGCGAGCGCGTCGCCTTCGTCCATCCGCATGATCCGCACACCCTGCGTGTTGCGGCCCATCGGGCGGATCTCGCGGACGTTCACCCGCTGGATCTTGCCCCGCGTGGTCATCATCAAAACCTGATCATCGTCCCGAACGGTCACGATCGACACGACGGAACCGTTGCGGGCCGTGGCCTTGATGTCGCGAATGCCCTTGCCGCCGCGCCTCTGGGTGCGATACCGGGCGCCGCTCGAACCGGCCTCGCCGTCCCCCTCGTCGCTCACCTCGCCTTCGACCGGCTCCTCGGCGACGGGCTGCTCGCCCCCCTCCTCGGTTCCCTCTTCGCCTGGCGCCGGCCCCGAGACGGGCGTGCCAACGCCGAACGGCGTCCGCTTGCCGTAGCCATGTTCGCAGACCGTGAGCAGCGTGGCCTCGGGCTCTGCCACGACCATGCCCACGAGCCGGTCGCCGCCGCCGAGCTTGATGCCCCGCACGCCGCTCGTATCGCGGCCCATGGGGCGGGCGTCGGATTCCGGAAACCGGATCGCCATGCCCTTTGCCGTGGCCAGCACGAGCTCGTCGCCCGGCTTCGTGATCACGGCATCGACGAGTTCGTCGCCTTCGCGGAGCTTCACGGCGATCAGGCCCTTCGTCCGGCGGCGGCGATACTGCTCCAGCGCCGTCTTCTTCACCATCCCGCTGCGGGTGGCGAGCATGAGGAACTGATTCGGGTCTTCGAAGCCACCGACCGCGCGGCAGTCGGCCACCTTCTCGCCCGGCTCGAACTCGAGCAGATTCACCAGCGCCCGCCCCTTGGCGTCGCGGGCCAGTTCGGGCAGCTCGAACACCCGCATCGAGAACACCTTCCCGAGCGTGGTGAACACGAGCAGCCAGTCGTGGGTGCTGGCCACGAACAGGTGCTCGATCGGATCTTCCTCGTCGGTGCTCGTGCCCTTGATGCCCTTTCCGCCTCGGCGCTGGGCCCGATAGACGTCGGCGGCCGTCCGCTTCACGTAACCGGCCCGGCTGATCGTGACCACCATCGTGGCCTCGGTGATCAGTTCGGCCATGTCGCGGATGTCACCCGCCTCGCCGCTGATCTCGGTCCGCCGCTCGTCGGCGTGCTTTGTTTCGAGCTCCGAGAGGTCCTCGCGAATGAGCGCCTTGATGTTGGCGTCGCTGGAGAGGATGCGGCGAAACTCGCCGATCTTCGCCAACAGCTCGCGGTGCTCACCGCCGAGCTTTTCCTGCTCGAGGTTCACGAGCTGGCCAAGCGTGAGCCGCAGGATGGCGTCGGCCTGCACCGGCGAGAGCCCATAGGAGTCGCTCACACCCCGCTCGTCTTGCAGCACGGCGAAGCCCTCGGCCCCGAGCGCCCGCTCCAAGAGCGCCGCCGGCGCCTGGAGCTGGCAGAGCCGCTCCTTGGCCTCGGCCTGCGACCGCGAGCTGCGGATGATCTTGATCACTTCGTCGATGTTGGCCAGCGCGACGAGCAGCCCTTCGAGCGTGTGCTTGCGGCTGCGGGCCTTCTGCAGCAGGTGCTGCGTGCGGCGGCGCAGGACCGTCGTGCGGTGCCGGAGGAACTCCTCCAGCATGTTCTTGAACGACAGGATTCGCGGCTTGCCGTCCACGAGCGCGAGGAAGATGAGCGAGAACGAGGTCTGCAGCGGCGAGAACTGATACAGCTGATTGAGCACGACGTCGGGATCGGCGTCGCGCTTCAGTTCCAGGATCAGCCGCACCGGCTCCTTGAGGTCGCTCTCGTTGCGGATCGCCGAGATGCCCTTGATCCGATCGTCGTTGACGAGTTCGGCGATCTTCTCCTCGATCGCGTCGCGGGTCTGCTGATACGGGATCTCGGTGACGACGATCCGGTGGCGGTTCTTGCCGAACTCCTCCACGTGGGCCCGGGCCCGGAGCGTGATCGTGCTGCGGCCGGTGAGGTAGCCGCGGGCGAGCGCCTCGCGGCCCATCACGATGCCGCCGGTGGGGAAATCGGGGCCCGGCACGATCTGCAGCAACTCGGCCATCGAAAGGGCCGGGTTGTCGATCATCGCGATCAACGCCCGGCAGACTTCGCCGAGGTTGTGCGGCGGGATGCTCGTGGCCATGCCCACGGCGATGCCGCCGGCGCCGTTGACTACGAGGTTGGGAAACCGGCTCGGCAGCACCACCGGCTCAGTGTTTCGTTCGTCGTAGCTCGGCACGTAATCGACCGTGTCGAGTTCGAGGTCGTCGAGCATCATCGCCGCGATCGGCGAGAGCCGGGCCTCGGTGTATCGCATGGCGGCCGCAGGCAGGCCGGCGATGGAGCCGAAGTTGCCCTGCTTGTCCACGAGCACGTGCCGCATGTTCCATTCCTGGGCCATGCGGACGAGCGTCGGGTAGATCACGCTTTCGCCGTGCGGGTGGTAGTTGCCGCTCGTGTCGCCGGAGATCTTGGCACACTTCACGCGGGCCGCGCCGGGCGAGAGGTTCAGGTCGTTCATCGCGACCAGAATTCGCCGCTGCGACGGCTTGAGCCCGTCGCGCACGTCGGGGAGGGCCCGGCTCACGATCACGCTCATCGCGTAGGTGAGATAGCTGTCTTTGAGCTCCTGCTCGATCGGCAGTTCGATCAGCCGCCCGCCGGAGATGTCGCGCAGGCCATCCGTCTCGTCGGCACCGGAATCCCCGGGCGTATCAGCGTCTGCCAAGTCGAAATCTCCACGCGAATCATCCCGCAAACCAGCCCTGCGGGAAGCCTGAACATACCCGGCTGGCCGGGGTGGTCAACCGTCGCGAACGCCCACCGCCCGACGGTCTTATAACCGCCCCGCCAACGGGAATTTGCTCGCCACAGCCACCGTAGTCCGCATGCTCCGCATGCGGCCCACGGCCAAAACACAGCAGCCCCGCACTACCTGCTTGCAGGTCCGCCAACCTCCAAACCAATAGCCGACCTCTCGGCCTTCACGCCCCCCACCGCACACGGAGTGTGCGGACTACGGCCTGCCTACTTCGCCAGCGCGGC
>JBJTIE010000087.1:0-4487 GCA_046094845.1 Planctomycetaceae bacterium
TTACGGTGGCGATACCAGTCATCGATCCCGTCGTGACGATCAGTCGCTGTTTGTTGTGCGAATCGTATTGGTTCGTCCAGCGAGGTTCCGTATCCGCGATCGCCGCGTGGTGAACCGGAGGGCGGTCCGCCTTACCGATCCGGATATAGCACGGATGATCAGCGTGGCGGGCTTCGGCCCAGCAGGCTTGCAACTCGAATCCGTCACACGGTGAGTAGATTGCGATGGCCGGAAGCGGACGCAGGCAGGCAACGTCCTCGCCGCATTGGTGGGATACGCCTAGCGTGGAATACACCAGGCCGGCTCCATCACCCAGGAGAATCACCGGTGCCTTGGCATGGCAAAGATCAAGTTTGATCTGCTCCAGCACACGGATCGGCACGAACGCCGCGAGGCCGTAAACGCAAGGCCGGAACCCGACTTTCGCCAACCCGGCGGCAATGCCGATCATGTTTTGTTCGGCGACGCCGACGTTCACAAATTGCGAGCCGTGGCTGACCCGCAGCGCGTCGAACAAGGCGTAGCCATGGTCGCCCGATAAGACGATAAAACGGTCATCGGCCGCGGCTGCCTCGACCAACAGTTGGGAAAGCGTGTCGCGCATCACGAAAGCTCTTTCACAGCCCGAGCGTAATCATGTTCGGTAAGCCGGGTGTAGTGCCAGCGATTGTCGTCCGTCATGAACGACACCCCCTGCCCTTTCGTCGTGCGCGCCACGAGAGCACCGGGGCGGGAGCCGGTCTCCAGCAGATCCGATAGGCAGCGATTGAGTGCCTTCGGATCGTGCCCGTCGCACTCTTTCGTTGCGAACCCAAATGCCTCGAACTTTGCTGGCAACGGTTCGAGCCCGAGAATATCCTCTGTTCGCCCCATCGCTTGATACTGGTTTGCGTCCACGATCACGGTGAGGTTGTCGAGTTTCTGATGAGCTGCGAAAAGAAGCGCCTCCCACATTGGTCCCTCGTTCATCTCGCCATCGCCAACGATGCAAAACACGCGGCGATCACTGCCGAGACGCCGGAGGCCGAATGCAATGCCCGTGGCGATAGGCAGGCCGTGACCGAGCGATCCACTCGTCACCCCGCATCCGGGCACGTCGGCCTCGCACAGTCCTCGTAGGTGCGTGCCGTTGCGAAAATACGTGTCCAGGTCGCCGTCAGTGAGCCAGCCAAGTTCGCGAAAGCACGCATAGAGAGCCATGACGCCGTGCCCTTTGGAGAGGATCAGGAAATCACGGTCCGGGCTGGCCGGGTTGCCGGGGTCGAACCGTAGGCACTGGCAGTACAGCACCGAACAGATCTCGACCAATGAGAAGGCACAGGCGACGTGCACCGACTGGCCGTGGAACGCCATGCGCAGGATGTGACGGCGCAGGTCCTTGGGGTCGAAGGCCGGAGCGGGGCGAGGGCGTGGAGGAGTCATAGCGCGCAGTCCCGATGAAAGCCTACATGGCACCTCGATGACGATACCAGGAAACCGTCCGTTCGATCGCATCATCGAGGGGGGTCGCCGGTCTCCAGCCGAGGTTCCGAAGCCTGTCGACATTGGCTCGAAGTGGATAGGCCCCGGACGGTGGGTCAGCAACGGTGCCAAAAACGATCGGCAGGGAGGGATCGATTGCATCGCGCACTTTGGAGATCGTGTCGCGCAGAGGGGGCGAGTGTCCGGAAGCGACGTTGATAACCCCCGTCGCTTGCGACTCGGCCGCGGTGATGAACGCGGCTGCGGCGTCGTCGAGGTAGAGGGAGTCCCAGGCATGTTCTCCCGTGCTAACGGCCGGGCAGCGTCCCGCCCGCCAATCCGTGGTGACGTAACTGAACAGCGTTCCGGCGTCGTCTCCCGGCCCGAATACGGAGAATATGCGTAGCCATGCGAATCGCACGTCGTGCAAGGCGGCGAGGTGGGCCAGGAGGATGGAGGTCGCGAGTTTTGCTGCCCCATAGGCCGTCACGGGGCGGACGGGGCTCTGCTCATGCAAAACGTCCCGACTGGGTCCGTATTCGGCTTGCGAACCAGCTCCGACGAACGTGCGACAACCAGCCTTCGCGGCCGTCTCAAGGAGATCGATCGCCGCGCAGACGTTCTTGCGAATCTGGTCAGGTGCATTGCGATGCGCCCCTCCCACCCCATGCCAGGCAAGGTGCATAACGGTGTCGGGGCGAAAGTCTTCCAAGGGGCGTGCAAATGCGGCCGGTGAGTCGCAGGAGCCGGATATCACGTGCATTCGGTCGAGAGCCCGCCCGAGCCTCTGTCTCGACGATTCGGGGCGGGCGAGGATCGCGACCTCGTAGCCATCGGCGAGCAGGCGACGCGCAACCGCCGCACCGATGAATCCCGTCGCGCCGGTGACGAATACCCGTTTCACAAGGCCTCATCGCGGCTGAACGGCGGCTGAACGGCATCGATACAGATTCGCGATCGTGCCGGCAATGAACCCGCACGCGGCTTCTCGCAATCCAGGGTACGTGCCCACGAACAAGGTCTCGTTCATGATCGCATCGGCACCCGCCAGATCGCTGACGATCCGCATTGGAAATGCGCCCGTCCTGCGGGCCTGGGCAAACACCGGCTGCCGCACAAGATTGCCGCCAAACAGCATGCGATTGCCGATCTTGGCCTCGTCCAGCGCGACCGCCAGGTCCTTGCGGGAAACAGGGCCGCCCGCCTTGACGCGGATCATGAAGCCGAACCACGACGGATCGCTGCGGTGGCCGCTGGAATCCCAGGTGAAGCCATCCGGCGTCCACGCGGTCGCGTGCGTGGGTAGCTGGAAGTCGAGCCATTCCGAAAGCGGGTCGAGCAGCGTCCGCAGCGTATGCCAGTTGCGGCGGCGCGCGGCGGCGAAGGCCGGGAACTTCTGCAACTGCTTCCGTCCGATGGCGGCCTGCGGATCCGTCGGCTTCAAGTTGTAGCCGAGGTGCGTGTAGATGTAGTTGTGGTCATAGCCCTCGGGAAGTTCGCCGAGTTGCCAGCCGAAGCGCTTGTTGCAGGTGTTGTCCTTGCCGCTGGGGCACCAGCAGTCGCGGCCCCAATCGCGAAAGCTCTCCACGAGCAACTTGAGGCCGGCGTTCCGGACCACGTTAACCGCCCCGCCCTCGCCCATGGTGATGTGGTGCGGCGGATAGAAGGACTGCGTGGACAGGTCTCCGAACGTGCCCGTGAAGGTGCCGTCGTACGTGCTCCCCAACGCATCGCAATTGTCTTCGATCAGCCACAGGTCGTGTCGGCGGCAGAAATCCGTGACGGCCGTCACGTCGAAGGGATTGCCGAGCGTGTGCGCCATCATCACGGCACGCGTTTTCCCGGGCACGTAGGCGTCGTCGAGCTGCTCGACGCGGGCGTTGAGCGTGACGGGATCGTTGTCGATGAACACCGGCACGCACCCGTTTTGCACGATCGGAGCGACCGTCGTCGGAAACCCCGCCGCGACCGTGATCACCTCGTCGCCGGGCTTGAGCTGACGATCGCCCAGCTTCGGGCTGGTCAACGCGGAACATGCGACCAGGTTCGCGGACGATCCCGAGTTGACGAGAATCGAGTTGCGAACGCCGAGTATTGCGGCCAACTCGCGCTCGAACGCCTCGCCCTCCGGGCCCAGTGTGAGCCAGAAGTCGAGAAGCGATGCCACGCCCGCCTCGACCTCCTCGGCATCGAACACCCGGCCGGCGTATGGCACGGACGAGACGCCGGGGGTGAAAGCGGCGGGATCGCTGGAGGCGGGAAGGGCGAAAGCGCCGTGGCGACGGCTCGCATACTCCCGCACCAGCCGCAGGATTTCCGCACGCAGTTCGCCGTCGGAGGCGTGTTCAGGCATCGGTGATGCTCGCAGGTTCGTCAGAGACGGCCGAAGCCCAGGCGATGTGCTGCTGGAGAGCAGCGGAATGGTAGGCACGAATATCATGGAGCGTCCGGCGGGCAGCGCCGCCTGATGCATCATTCGCCATGTCCCGATACCACGCCACGGTATGCCCGACGGCCTCGGCGAAATCCCATGCTGGTCGCCAGCCGACGACGGCCTGAATCTTGCCGTTGTCGAGTTGCAGGAGCGAAGCCTCGTGGGGCGCATCGGGAGCGAAGCCGTTCGTCCACGTTCCCGGCCAGTACTCCAGAGCAGTTTCCACGAGTCGCTGCACCGGCTGGCTGGATTCGTTTCCAGGCCCGATGTTGAACGCCGAGGCCAACCGTCGAACGTCGGGTCTTTTTTGCAGGGCTGCCGCCAGCGCCAGATAGCCGCTGGTCGGTTCGAGCACATGCTGCCACGGTCGGGTGGCGTGCGGATTGCGCACGAGGATTGGTTCGCCACGGGACAGCGCCCGAATCGAGTCGGGCACGATCCGGTCCTCTGCCCAGTCCCCGCCGCCGATCACGTTCCCGGCACGGGCACTGGCAATCCGCACGGGATGGCCGGAAGCGAAAAACGAATGACGCCATGACGCGATCGCGAGTTCGGCCGCAGCCTTGCTGGAACTGTAGGGGTCATGGCCGCC
>JBJTIE010000088.1:0-2070 GCA_046094845.1 Planctomycetaceae bacterium
TCGGCCCCGTCGATCGGCAGGCCGGCGGCAAGGAGCGTGGCGAGCGCGTGCCAGGCGACGCCGACGATGGCGGCCGCCGCCACGTGCACCGTGCAGAGCGCCGCGAACAGGAGCCACCAGGTGGCCCGCAGACGCACGAAGGCGAGGATGCCGGCCACGAGGCACGCCACGCCCGCGATGCCGGCCGCGGCGAAGCAGACCGTCAGGAGCGTGGCGACGCCGTTGCCCGCGAAGAGCTCGCCGACCCGCAGATTGGCGGTGAGCCAGGCGTTCAGGGCCGGCGGCGCCAGCCACCAGAACGCCAGCCCGAGCAGGCCGGCCACGACCGCGCCGCCGGCCACGACCGTCGCCTTCGCGACGGACGGCGCCGTGGGGATCGTGTCGATCCCGCCGGTGTCGGCTGCAGGAGTGGTGATGCTCATGGGGTGCGAGGCTGCTGGGGCGGGAGCTCTTGGAATCCGGACGACGCGCGGCGGCGACTACTTGAAGAGGTCCACGTCGTCCTTCACCTCGGGGATCGCCGGGCCCGGAGGGGCCGCGGGAGCATCGGGCTTCGGCGCGGCCGCCGGTGCCGCGGGCTGCGCCGCCGGTTCCGCAGTCGAGGGCACGGGCTTCTCCGAGCCGGCGGGCTTCTCGGCACCGGCCGGCTTGGCCGGGGCGGGCTTGCCACCCGCGGAGAAGCGGCTGCCGAGATCCTGCGGCTTGACGCCATGTTCCTTGGCGATCTCCCGCAGCGACGCGGTCGCCTCCTGCACCGCCGCCTCCATCCGTTGGTCGTCGGTGAGGTCGCCCTTGCCGCCGCCGATCGCCTCCCGCAGCCACGGCAGGCTGGTGGCGAGGATCACGACGGCATGCACCGCCACCGTGATCAGAAGGGGCCACAGCAGGCCGCTGCCCCGGAAGTCCCGCAGCAGGTCGTCCGACCCGGCCGCCGCTCGTTTCGCTTCACTCATGTTCCTGGCTCCTTTTTGTCACCCACCGCCTCGATGATGCCGCCGGCCTCGGCGATCGCCTTCAGCACCGGCTCGAATGTCTCCTTCGCGACCGCCGCGTCGCAGCGGAACAGCACGTGCCGCTGGTCGTCCACGACCGTGTTCGTGAGCAGCGCCCGCAGGCCCCACTCGACGTCCTTGGCCCCTTCGACCTTCGCGCCGTCGAAATAGATCTGACCGGCCTGATCGATGGCCACGCGGGCCGCGGCGGACGCCTTCGTCTTCTCCACCCGCTCGGAGGCGGGCAGCGTCACCTGGATGTCGGCCGCGTCCTTCGACACCTCGCTGCAGACGAGGAAGAAGATGATCAGCAGGAAGGCGATGTCGCCCATGCTGGCCGTCGGCACCGGCACGTTGCGGCGCTGCTTGCGTCGTTCGTGGGAGCGGGAGCGACCCATGGCCTACTTCTCCTCCTCGACGAGGGCCACCACCCCGCCGCTGGCGCTGATCGCGGCCAGGGCCTGGAAGTAGGCGTCGTAGGGGGTGCCCTTGGCGGTCTCGAGCATCACCACCCGCTTCTCCGGATCCTTGTCGGCGAGCTCGAGCGCCGCGAGCCGTTCCTCGAGCTCCGCCGGCTCGACCGGCTTGTCGTTGAAGAACACCTGCCCGCCGCGGAGGTTCACGATCGGCGTCTTTTCCGCCTGGGCCTGCTCCGCCTTCTCCCCCGACGGCAGGTCGGCCGTGATCGACTGCAGCTTCACGAGCGTGGTCGCCACGAGGAAGTAGATGATGAGCAGGAAGGCGATATCGGAGAACGAATCGGTGGGGATGCCGCCGCTCCGGTTCTTTTTGTCGCGTCGTCGTGCCATGGTGGTTGCCGTGCCGTGCCCGCGAAATCAGTGACTGACGAGGATGTGCTCGACGATCTCGGCGGACGCCTCCTCGATCTCCAGTTCGACCTCGTCGCCCCAGCGGTTGAAGAGGCTCTGCGGAATGTCCGCCCCCAGGGCGATGAGCAGGCCGGCCGCCGTGGTGATGAGGGCCTCGGCGATGCCGTTGGCGACGGCGCCGCCACCCCCGCCCGAGCTGCCCGCCTCGGCGAGGCCTGCGAACGACGCGATCATGCCCGTCACCGTGC
>JBJTIE010000089.1:0-5969 GCA_046094845.1 Planctomycetaceae bacterium
GATCCCGCCGCAGCGGCGGCATGGCCGCTGCGGCGGGATCATCGGGGGGGGCGGCGAGTGGCTCACTGGCTGGCCGACGTGGCAGCAACTGGGCGAGCCTGGCCACGCACGATCGGCCGATTCCCATCACGCGACCGATCCGCCTCGAGTGCGGTGCCAATGAGTTTCGCATCCTGGCCGACGGAAGTAATCGCGTCGAAACCCGGATTCCGGTCGGCACGCACACCGTGGACTCCGTCGATCTGCTCGTCCAGGCCGTGCACGCGAAGGTGAATGGCTGGGGCATCGCGGGCGACCGGATGTACTGGCGGCCCGAACTCGTGCTCTCGGAAACCCCCGACGGTCGAGGCCGGCGTGAGGATCTCGAGCGACTGCTCGCCGACAGCGGTCTCGACACCCGGCGCAAGGGGGAGCAGAACCTCGTTCGACCGCTGCCGCCGGTGCGTCAGGCCGCCGCCGTCGCGCCGGTGCGGTGAAACTGCACGCCGGCGACGTTTCGCAATCACGGAGACCAGACGATGGCACGCTGCAGGCCGGCCGAGATCAATGACGCAGGGCAGGACTCGTTCCTCGACGTCGTCACCAACATCGTCGGCATCCTGATCATCCTGGTGATGGTGATCGGAGGCCGCGTGCAGCAGATCGTGCTCGCCCCGCCTCCGGCCGTCGTCGACAACGAGCCGCTCGCGCGGGAGGTGCGGAAGCTCGCCGAAACCGTCGCCTCGACCGAGAGCGAAATCGATGAGCTGCAGACGCAGACCCGCACCGTGGCCACGGCGGCTGCCTATGCAGCCGACGCCCGACTTCAGCTCACGACGGCGGTGTCGGCGGCCAAGGCCATGATCGAGCGCCGCAGGCAGGAAGGGGAGGCGGCCGGCGTCGCCGCCGCGGAGCAGCGGGCCCGGCGGCAGGCCCTCGAGGACGAGATCGCCCGCGTGCGGCGGGAGGCCGAGGTGGTGGCTACGGCGCCGGCCGACGCCCACGAGATCCTGGCCTATCCCACGCCGATCGGCCGTACGGTCAACGGCGAGGAGATGCACTTTCGGATCGCGGGGGGGCGGATCGCCTACATTCCGCTCGAGGAGCTGTTTCAGCTCGCCAAGCAGCACACCCAGCGGCACTCCGGGCCGATCGCCCAGCTCGCCTCGCGGATCGAGACCGTCGGCCCCGAGCAGGGCTTCACGCTCGACTACGTGATCGAGGCCAAGATCGATCAGGCCCGGGGGCAGGTGCTCATCCGTTCGCGGGAGTGGGTGGTGCGGCCCGCCGACGAGGCCCATGGCGAGACGATCGACGAGGCCCTGCAGTCGGGCTCACGGTTCCGCCGGGTGCTCTCGGGGGCCAAGCCCGAGACGACGATCACCCTCTGGTGCTACCCCGACAGCTTCGCCGCCTACCGGCAGGTCCGGGAGGAACTGCACCGGCTCGACATCCCGACGGCCGGCCGCCCGATGCCCGCCGGCGCCCCGATCGGCGGCTCCACAGAAGGCAGCAAGTCCGTCGTACAGTAGTCTCTAGGGGTCGAACCCCCCACTTCTTGCATGACGAGGAACTGCGCATGGCTGCGGCGACCGGATATCTGACAGACGTGTCGTACATCCCGGGCTTCTATCCCAACATGGCGCCCGTCGCGCTCCGCTACGTGGCGGCACTCAATCGCGTGACGCCCCCGCGGGCAACCGGGTATCGGTATCTCGAACTCGGCTGCGGCCTGGGGCGATCGCTCACCACGCTCGCCGCCGCAAACCCGGGGGCCGAGTTCGTCGGCGTGGACTTCAATCCGGACCACACCGCCGCCGCCGAGCGCGACATCGCCGCGGGCGGCCTGGGCAATGCCCGCGTGATCACGTCGGATTTCGGCCATCTGCCGGCTGATCTCGGCACGTTCGACTTCGTGGCCCTGCATGGTGTGTTCAGCTGGGTGTCGCAGCAGGTGCGGGACGAGATCCTGGCCGTGGCCCGCGGCCAGCTGGCGGCCGGCGGCCTGCTGCTCGCGAGCTACAACGCGCTGCCGGGCTGGGCCCATCTGCAGCCGATCCGCGGCATTCTCCGGCAGTATGCCGCCCTGCGCACGGGCGACAGTGCCCAGCGGATTCGCGATGCCCTGGCCTATCTCGTGTTCATCCGTGACCGACACGCCAAGTACTTCGAAGACAATCCCCGGGCGGCTGCCTACGTCGATGCCCTGCTCAAGCAGGACGTTCGCTACCTGGCCCACGAATACCTCAACGAGGATTGGACGAGCTTCTACTTCGCCGATGTGGCCGGCATGTTCGGCTTGGCCGGCCTGACGTTCATCGGCAGCCTGCCGGTGTTCACCAACTTCTGGGATCTCTGCGTGCGGCCGGAGTTTCAGGAGCTCTTCCGCAGCACCACGAATCGGCTGGTGACCGAGGCCCACAAGGACTTCTGCGCCAATACGGCCTTTCGCTGGGATGTGTACGCCCGCAGCCCGCGACCCATGCCCGACGTCACCGACCGGCTGCGTGAGACCGACGACATTCACTTCCGTGTGGCACGCCCCGGCACGACGCTTCCCTATCAGGCCAATCTCGGCGTGGTGACGAGCACCGTGCAGGGGCCGCTCTATCAGGCGCTGCTCGACGTGATCGGCGGCCGGAGCCTGCGGCTCTCGGAACTCCTCGCCGACTCGCGGCTGGCGGGCACGCCCCAGGCCGATCTCGTGCGGGCGGTGGATGCCGGCGTGGCGATGGGGCTGTTCGACATCGCCACCGGACCGGTGCGGGATCTGCCGGCGGACCAGCCGCAGGCCGTGTCGGTGCCGCATGCCTTCAATCGGGCGCTGATCGCCGCAGAGGCGTTGGGCGGCCGATCGCTCGCGCTCGCCAGCACCGTCACCGGCACCGGCCACACCATGGGCGATCTGGACGCGGCGATTCTCCATGAACTGACCGAGCGCGGAGTCGATGGCCTCGCGGGCCGGGTCGACGGTCGGCTCACTGCCAGCGGCCGTGCCCTGCAGCGAGACGGCAAGGCCGTCACCGACCCGTCCGAGCGGATGCCGCTGGTCGAGGCAGCCTGCACGGCGTTTCAGGCCCAGAGCCTGCCCGCGCTGGAGCGGCTCGGGATCGTCGCTCGCGCCTGATCAGGCCTCGGTGGCGGCGCGGATGCCGGCCTCGGTGGCAGCCAGCAACCGGTCGAGCTCATCGAGCGTGATCGACAGCGGCGGCCAGGCCACGACCACGTCGCCGAGGGGGCGCAGCAGGGCGCCGTGCGGCCGGGCGGCGAGGCAGGCCCGCATGCCCCGTTTCTCCTGCCAGGGATAGGCCGCGCTGGTCGCCTTGTCGGCGACGAGGTCGAAGCCGGCGGCCAGCCCGCATCGCCGCACCGCCCCGACGTGCGGCAGCGCGGCAATCCGCGCCGCATGCTCGCGTAGCCGTTCGATCTTCGGCGGGAGTGTTTCGAGCGTTCGCTCGTCACGGAAGATATCGAGCGAGGCGATGCCGACGGCGGCCGCCAGCGGGTTGCCGCCATACGTGTGGCCGTGGAAGAACGTGCGACGGTCGGTGTGGCTGCCGAGGAAGGCGGTCCAGATCCGCTCGGTGGTGATCGTGGCGGCCATCGGCAGGTAGCCGGCCGTGAGTCCCTTCGCGAGGCAGAGGAAGTCGGGGGCCACGTCCTCCTGCTGGCAGGCGAACATCGTGCCCGTGCGGCCGAAGCCGACGGCCACTTCGTCGAGAATCAGAAGCACCTCGTGCCGCCGGGCGAGCTCGGCCACGCCGCGCAGGAAGCCGGGGGGATGGACGTAGATCCCGGCCGCCGCCTGCATGAGCGGCTCCATGATGATGGCCGCCACCTCGCCCGCGTGGGCGGCGAGCGCTCGCTCCACGGTGGCGAGCGCCTCGCCCAGCGACGGCGCCGGCCTGCCCGTGGCGGGGCATGGTCCGCCCGGCGACGGCAACCGGATCGCTTCGAACGTGAGCGGGGCGAACATGGCCGTGAATCGATCGACGCCCCCGACGCCGATCGCCCCGAGCGTGTCGCCGTGATAGGCCTCGCCGATCGCGATGAATCGCGTGCGGCCCGACCGCGGCGGCTCGGCCTGGAGCCAGTATTGAAAGGCCATCTTCAACGCCGTTTCGATGGCACTCGAGCCGTCGCCGCTGAAGAACACGCGGTCGAGCCCGGGCGGAGCCACCGCGGCGAGCCGGTGGGCGAACTCGATCGTCATCGGGTTCGATAGCCCCAGGTTCGTGGTGTGGGCCACCTTCGCGAGCTGCGTCTGCAGGGCCGCGTCGAGCCGCGGATGGCGGTGGCCGTGGATGGCGCACCACATGCTCGCCGACCCGTCGAGGTAGCGGATGCCGTCGGTATCGACGAGCCACGCACCCTCGCCCCGCTCGATCAGGAGCGGCTCGTACTCCTGCATCTGCGTGAACGCATGCCACACATGGTGGCGATCCCAATGCCGCAATTCCTCGGGCGAAAGCATGCCGCGAGTGTACCGGGTGGCCGAGCCTCTCATAACAGCCCCCAGGCGCAAGCCGGGGGATCGGTTGCGTTGCGGAATCCCCACGCTTGCGCTTAGGGCTTGTATGGTGATGGCTCGACGCCTACGCGTGTGCCGACACGGGCGGCAAGCGTGTCGGCGGCGCGGCCTTCGACGACGGCCGCTTCGATGAAACCCTGGGAGCCGACGAGGGCGACGGTGGTGCCCGGAGGGACGTCGCCATAGGTGCGGAGGAGCGTCGTCACACGGTGCGGGCCGACGACGAGCCCCCCCGCCGCCTCGACTCGCGGCCAGAGGGTGGCGGGCAGGTTCGTCACGAGATTGCCGAATGTGTCGACATGAATCACCTCGCCCTCGATGCCCGCTTCGGTCTCACGCGGCTCGGGCCATGTGATGGATGTCAGGCTCGGGAGCCGAGGCCCCAGCATCTCGGGGCGTTCGCCATCGAGGAGCCGTACGGCGGCGGGAGCGAGCACGTCGCGGCCGTGGAACGTGGCCGAGGCTGCAGCCGCGACGCTGATCGCCCGCGCCTCCGCGAGCGGCGCGTGGCGCACGGCGTAGCCGAGCACGCCGTTGTCGGGGCACAGAAACTCCTGATCACCGAGCCGTGCCCAGACGAGCCGGCGAGCCGTGCCCACGCCTGGATCCACGACGACGATGTGGAGCGTATCAGGTGGAAAGGCGAAGCAGGCCTGTCCGACGAGCCACGCTGCGGCGCGGATGTCGTGCGGCGGCAGGTCGTGGGCGATGTCCACGAGCGTGAACGGCGTGCGGGCGTGGAGCAGCCGCCCCTTGAGTTCCGCGACGTAGCCCGAGCCCGTACCGAAGTCGGTCGTGAGCGTGACGATGCGGGGCATGGGCGACTCCCGCGGCCCGTCACATCCCGCGGATCAGGTCGAGGCACATCTGCCGAACCTTGCCGGGATTCACGTTGGGGTTTTTCTTCTTGGCCTGGCCGATGAGGCCGGCCGCGGCCTGTTCCTTGCCCCCCTGCACGTCGGCCACGATCTTGGGGTTGGCGGCGAGCAGCTCCTTGCAGAGCGTGACGAGGTCGTCGTCGCTCACCGCGGCGATGCCCATGGACGCCACCACGTCGGCCACCGGCTTTCCGGAGGCGAGCACCTCGGTGAAGATCTCGCGGCCCCGGCTCGTGTCGAATTCACCGGCGGCGATCCGGGCGATGATGTCGGCCACGTGTTCGGGCCGCACGGGAAACTCGGCGATCGTGCCGCCACGCTCGTTGAGCGTGCGGAGCACGTCCTGCTGCATCCAGTTGCTCGCCACCTTGCCCTCGCCCACCCGCGCCGCGAGGTCTTCGAAGTAGGCGACGAGGCCGCACGGCAGTGGGAGGAGTGGCAGGCCACGGGCCCCGAGATGGGCAAGATGCCCAAGCAGACCCGCGGCTGGGACGATCCCGCCGGCATCACGCGGCCGCAGCGGCAGAAGGAGGAGTCGAGCGACTACCGCTACTTCCCCGAGCCGGACCTCGTGCCCGTGA
>JBJTIE010000090.1:0-3598 GCA_046094845.1 Planctomycetaceae bacterium
CCCGAGTGCCGTACGCTCGCTACCAACATCCGTTACTGCGCTCGCACGAGGGCGGCGGCGCGCACGGCATCCGGCCTTCGCTTGCCGCCATACGCCGGCCCTCGGGGCGTGGGCAGCCCCTCACGGCGTTGGGTTGGGCAACGGCCTGTACCGTCGCGAATTCATTCCCCGTCGGCTTCGAGGCCGTGCTCGAGGAGCTTCTTGCGCAGCGTGTTGCGGTTGATGCCGAGACGGGCGGCGGCCTTGAGCTGCACGCCGCCGCAGGCGGCGAGCATCTGGGCGATCAGCTCCCGCTCCACGCGGCTCACCACCCGGTCGAAGAGGTTGTCGTCGTCGGGGCCGGCCGTCGTCATGCCCTGCTCGACGAGGTCGCGGGCGAGGCTGTCGAGATCGCCGCCGCGGCCCGGGAGGGATGCCGCGGCAGCCGTCTTCTCGCCCCGCATCGCGGCCGGCAGGAGATCGAGCGTGATCTCGTCTCCCGGCGCCATCACCACGCACCGCTCGACCACGTTTTGGAGTTCCCGGACGTTGCCCGGCCAGTGGTACTTCACGAGCGCGTCGAGGGCCGCCTTGTCGATGTGGGCGACGTAGCGGTCGTTCTCGTTGTTGTAGATGTCGAGGAAGTGGGCGAGCAGCAGGGGAATGTCGTCACGACGGGCCCGCAGCGGCGGCAGGTGGATCGGCACCACGTTGAGCCGGTAGTAGAGATCCTCGCGAAACGCCTCCTTGGCCACCTCGTCGAGCAGGTCGCGGTTGCTTGCGGCGATCACCCGCGTGTCCACCCGCACGGTCTCCGTGTCGCCCACCCGCTCGAACTCCCGCTCCTGCAACACCCGCAGGAGCTTCACCTGCAGCTTCGGCGTGGTGGAGTTGATCTCGTCGAGGAAGATCGTGCCGGTGTGGGCCGCCTCGAACCGGCCGGCGCGGTTGGCGACGGCCCCGGTGAAGGCGCCGCGGACGTGGCCGAAGAGTTCGCTCTCCAGCAGGCTCTCCGAGAGCGCGCCGCAGTTGACGCGGACGAACGGGCCAGTGCCCCTCGGCGAAAGCTCGTGAATCGCCTTCGCGATCAGTTCCTTGCCCGTGCCCGTTTCGCCGAGCAGGAGCACCGAGGCATTCGAGGCCGCCACCCGCCGGGTCGTCGCATACACCTCCCGCATCGCGGGGCCCGAGCCGATCAGGCCGCGGATCGGGGGCGTGGACGAGTCGTCAGCGGGTTGGCCGGTCTGCAGGAGCATCAAGGCGATTGTACTGTGCCGCCACGACGCTGCGGGGCTGATCCCCGGGCCTGGCCACCTGCCAGCCGCGGTCGGCCATCTGCTCGAGCAGGGTAGCCGCGTCGCGGCCGCGGGCGAGCCGCGCCGCGCGAGTCCGGGAGCGGGCCGCCGGATCGACGGCCTGCGGTCCCGCCGCCTGCGCCAGTGCATCTGGGAACCGGGGGCCGACCGCCCCGTCCGTCGCCGGGGCCGGCGCGGCCTCGAAGAAGCTGTCGAGCCGATCGACGATGCCCACGCCGTTGAAGTCCCGAAACTTCAGGGTCAGCTGCGTCAGAAAGCATCCGCGGCCGTCGTCGAGCGGATCGACGACGAGGAGCACCGGCGGCACCTCGCCGGGCCAGCCGCGCTGCAGGTGCTGCACCGTCTCGATCGGCGTGGGGGCGATGCTGCGGGCGGCGAGCAGCACGAGCGTCGTGTCGGCCGATTCGTGGGCCACGACGACCGCCTCCCGCCCCGTCGCGACCGGCACCACGTCGTATCCGAAGCGGCTGACGTCGGCGGCGAGTTCGGAGCGGATGGCCTCCTCGGGATGCACCACGACCGCCACATCGCGGCCCGTCGCGGTGGCGGCATGCCGGAGCACATCCACCACGCGGCTCGAGCCGGGATAGGGAGGATCGCCCGCCGCCGTGGCGAGGGCCGTGGCCGCGGCGCACTGCAGGCCGGCATCGGGCACGGCAAGCGCCTGCACGAGCGTCTTGCGGGCCGCGGGTGAGAGCAGGCCACGCCGGGCCGCAGCGTCCGGGGGCACGAGGCTGCGGCAGGCCGCCGCTGCCGCCTCGAACAGGCCGTGTGTGATCGCCATCTCGGCCACCGCGACGGCCGTGTCGGGATCGAAGCCATCGGGGGGCGTGAGGGGCTGCCGCAGGCTGGCCGGCGGAATCGTGTCGGCCGTCGCGCCATCGGGACCGGCCGCGACGAGTAGGCTCTCCAACTGAGCGAGCAGCACGAGACGGATCGCGTGGGTGTCGCGCACGCCCAGTGCGATCAGATCGCGGGCGATGTGGGCCGCCTCCGCGGCCCGAGCCTCGCGGGGCGACATCCGCTGCCGCACGATCCGCCGGACCTCGGGATTCCACGCATACCGCTCGACCGTGCCGGCGAGCGTGCCACCGAGCGCACCTGCCGCGTCCTCCGGCTTCGTGACCGGCTCCAGGCAGAGCTCGTCGATCGGTGGCAGTGACTCGGGGGCGAGCGTGCGGTCAAGCCGCGCCGCCAGCCGGGCGAGCGCGGCGTCCCGAGACGGCTCGCCACCGAGTCGGCGCACGGCGGCATCGCGAGCAGCCGGCGGCGTGTTCTCCACGAGGGCGGGGGCGAACAGAAAGTCGTCGACGTCGGCGGCGCCGCTGGCGGCGAGCGCCTCGATTGCGCCTGCCCAGTGGGCCACGTCGTCGGAGCCGAGCCAGGCAAGCAGTGGCTGCCGGGCGGCCGGCCCGACCGCCGCGACGAGCTGCCGGGCGGCAACCACCGGCCGACTCTGTGCGGGAGCCGATTGCAGCACGTCGGCCAGCACGGGCAGGGCGTCTTCTTGGGCGGCAGCGAGGCGGTCGGCGGCGGCGAGTCGCGATCGCGCGTTCGGGCTCCCCAGCCCGGCCGCCGCGGCCGCGAGCCGCTCGGGATCGCGGCGGCGGATCACAGCCGCCGCGCGGATCGCGCCGATGATCTTTCCTGCGGCCGGGTCGCGGCCCGCGAGTGTTCGCTCCAGGCGGCCCAGCCGGCCGGCGTCGATGGCATCGCCGAGATCGGCGAAGAGCTGGAACCGTCCCTGCTCATCGTCCCCCACCGCGGCGACGAATCTCCGGAAGTAGTCGTGGGCGACTTCGGCAACGTCCACCTCGGCGCACCGCACCGCCGCCTCGAAGCAGTCGGCCGGAGACGTCCGCCGCGGCGCGGCCAGCGAATCGATCACCGCCTGCTGCAATGGATCGAGCCGCCGCGGAGGGTCGGCGGCAGGTGCAGCGGCGGCCCAGCCCAGCACCGCCACCACCAGCATTCGGGTTCGCCACTGCACGGTCCGGCCTCCGGGGGAGTCAGGCTGCGCGCGCGGCCTCCCCGCTTCCAGCGTCGACACTCGACCGCTTGTCGGTGGAGCCGCTGCCGCCGCAGAAGACAACTCACCCCGGGTTCACCCAAACCCCCGAAGCCGCAGGGTCGCGTGCGGGCTCCCGCGTAACGAGTAGGTGCAGACTGGCAGTCTGCACACGGCGGCCAACCGCACGGCATCGCGGTGGCCAAACGACATGGCGATCCGGATTCCGCAGAGTGCCACTCCGCGGCTACAAGCCCTGGGGGCTCCCGCGTAACGAGTAGGTGCAGACTGGCAG
>JBJTIE010000091.1:0-2898 GCA_046094845.1 Planctomycetaceae bacterium
CCCAGCGCATGCCGTCGGCCGCCGCCAGTGCCGCCGCCTCGGCGTTGAGCGTGTGGCGGGCGCTGCGGCGGTCGTGCCAGGCCGCCGCCACCGCCTCCCGCGCGGCCGCGTCGCCGGGCACCGGGATCACCGGAAATTCCGTCCCGAGGTCGCAGTCCTCCGACTGGTTGAAGTAGGCGACGAAGCGGTAGTAGTCGGCATGGGGGAACGGGTCGTAGGGATGCGCGTGGCACTGCACGCAGCCGAACGTCGTGGCCTGCCAGGCCGTCCACGTGGTGTTCACGCGATCGAGCACGGCGGCCACGCGATACTCCTCGTCGTCGGTGCCCCCCTCGGTGTTGGTCTGCGTGTTGCGGTGGAACGCGGTGGCGAGGATGTCGTCGGCGGTGGCGCGGGGCAGCAGGTCGCCGGCGAGCTGGCGGACGGTGAACCGGTCGAACGGCATGTCGTCGTTGAACGCCCGGATCACCCAGTCGCGCCACGGCCAGATCGAGCGCGTGGAATCCTTCTCGAAGCCGGTCGTGTCGGCGTAGCGGGCGAGGTCGAGCCAGACGGAGGCCCAGCGCTCGCCGAAGTGGGGCGACGCGAGCAGCCGGTCCACCACGCGAGCCTTCGCGGCGCGGGCGGCCGCGACGTCGGTCCCGCCGCCGTCGGCGACGAAGGCCTCGAACTCCTCGACTGTGGGCGGCAGGCCCGTGAGATCAAGCGATACGCGGCGAAGCCACTCGGCCGCACCGGCCGGGCGGGACGGCGCGAGCCCCTCCTGCTCGAGCCGCGACCGCACGAACGCGTCGAAGGGCACGCGGCCCCACGCGGTATCGGTCACGTCCGGCGCCGGTGGCTCGACGGGCGGCTCGAACGACCAGTGGGCTTTCCACTCCGCGCCGCCGGCGATCCAGCGGCGGAGGATGTCGATCTCGCCCGGGGTGAGGCCGCGGCCATGGTCGGGGGGCGGCATCCGCTCGGCCTCGTCGCCGCTCCCCACGCGCCGGAGCATCTCGCTCGAGTCGGGATCGCCCGGCACGATCGGCCGCTCGCCGGAGTCGCCCTCGGCCAGCGCCGTCTCGCGCCCCAGAAACGAGATGCCGCCGGCCATCTTCACCCCGCCGTGGCAGGCGGTGCAGTGGGCGTTGAGCAGCGGCCGCACGTCGCGGGCGAAGTCCACCGGCGTGTCGGCGGAGGCCGACGCGGCCACGAGCAGCGGCAGGAGAAGCGCGAGGCGACGCATGGCGGCGGCAGCGAGGGTGGGGCAGGGGGGCGAACGCGGTATAAATAGTGGTATCGCAGCCCGATCCGGCGGAGAGCAATCGCCGGGTGGCAGGCGGCCGTGTGCAGATTGCCAATCTGCACCTACACGCGTCCCCAGTAGCACAGAGTGGCACTCTGTGAAATCCGGCCTGCCACCCCGTTCGGCCACCGCCGTGCCATCCGGCGGTGCCACCGTGTGCAGATTGCCAATCTGCACCTACAGCGCCGCGCGCCCCCCTGTAGCACAGAGTGGCACTCTGTGAACCCGGCCTGCCACCCCGTTCGGCCACCGCCGTGCCGTTCGGCGGTGCCACCGTGTGCAGATTGCCAATCTGCACCTACACCGCCGCACGCCGCAAGTAGCACAGAGTGGCACTCTGTGAACCCCGATCCGCCCCGTCATCCGGCCGGCAGGGCTGCGTCAGCGCCCGGGCCGCCCGGCGCGGCGGATTTCGCCGGGCGTGCGGCCGAGGTGGCGGCGGAAGACGTTCGTCATGTGCTGCACGTGCGTGAACCCGGCCTCGTGGGCCACCTGCTTGAGCGCGTGTTCGCCCCCGGCGATGAGCGCCTGCGCACGGTCGAGCATCGTCCGCCGGATCTCCTCGCTGATCGTGCGGCCCAGCACGTCGCGGAACCGCGCCTCGAGCGTGGACCGCGACACGGCCACCTCCCCGAGCACGTCGGCCACGCCGATGCGGTCGCGGATCCGCCCGCGGATGAACCGGAGCGCCGCGGCCACGTCGGCGTCGCCCACCGCCACGGCGTCGCTTGACTGCCTCACGACCACGCGTTCCGGCGGCACCTCCGTCGCCAGCCGCGGCGGTTTGCCACCGGCCATGAGCCGGCCGAGCAGTTCGGCGGCCTGGAATCCGATCGCATGCACGCCCTGTTCCACGCTCGACAGCGGCGGCGTGGTGATGTCGCACATCAGCTCGTCGTTGTCCACGCCGAGGACGGCCACGTCGTCGGGCACCCGCAGCCCGAGCGTGCGGCAGGCTTCGAGCACGTGCCGCGCCCGGGCGTCGTTGGCTCCCATGATGCCGACGGGCTTCTCGAGCCTGGCGAGCCACGCGCAGAGCCCCTGCTGCAGGGCGTCCCAGCGGCGCGTCGTGAGGTGCCGGCCGCGATATTCGTCGCACGTGGCCCCCGCCGTGCGGGCGTGGTCGCGGAAGGCCCGGGCCCGCGCCACGGACCACACGGTGTGGCGGCTCGTGGGCAGGCCACAGAAGGCGAGACGGCGGTGCCCCAGGCCGAGGAGGTGGTCGGCCGCCATCCGGGCCACGGCGGCGTTGTCGGTGTTCACGTAGGGGATGCCAGAGCGGGCGTCGTACCAGTCGTAGCCCCCCTCGATGCCGACCACGGGCAGGCCTGAACCCTGGACGATCGCGGCGACGCGCCGGTTCGTGAATCCCGTGATGATCCCGTGGCCGTGCCACCGGCCAAAATCGGGGATCGCGTCGAGCAGTTCCTCCTCGGCGTAGAGCTGCCAGCCGCCCTCCCGCCGGGCGTAGGCCGCGATGCCGCGGATCATCTTCCGCTGGCTCGGAAGGGCCACGTCGAGGATCACCGCCACCCGCCGGACTTCGCCCATGACGCCGTGCTCCCACCTGCCGCCGCAGCGATCCACCCGAAAACGCAATCATGCAACAC
>JBJTIE010000092.1:0-14038 GCA_046094845.1 Planctomycetaceae bacterium
GCCCCTGCTGGAGCCGACGGCGTTCGCGGCGAAGGCAGCGGCGCCGGAGCCTGTCCGGGGGGCGTCTGCGGCACCGGCGCCGACGCGAGAATCACTGCGACGGCCTCGAGGATGGCGGGTACGGGCAGGCTCAGTGGCTGCCCGGCGCCGATGCCCTCGACCTGCCGCGCCATCTCGCTCACGAACTGTGAGAAGACGTCGGCGGCCGCGAGGATCACGTCGATGGCCTCGCGGCCGAGAATGCGGCCGCCGCGGCGGGCCGCAGCGAGCAGCGATTCCGCATCGTGGGCGAGCCGATGCAGTTCCGCAAGCTTCATCACCGCGGCGTTGCCCTTGAAGGTGTGAAAGGCACGAAACACGGTGGCGAGCGTGTCGGGGTCGCCCGGTGTCGTCTCGAGGACGAGCACTCCCTGCTCGATGTCGCGCAGCAGATCCTGGGATTCCGCGCAGAACAGTCGCACGAGTTCGGGGTCGGCGTCATGAGGCAGCACGGTGACGTCTTGGCGGCCGGCGGGTGCATCGAGCACGAGACGACGGGATGTGGCTGGCGGCGGAGCGGCGGCGGGCACGGCCTCGAGAGACGGCGGCACGGGCGGGAGCGGCTGGCTGCGCCCCCAGGCCGTGACGGCCTCGTCCGTCCAGGCGTGCCAGGCGGAGAGCCAGTCGGTGGCGTGGTCGCCGAGCGCGGAATCCGCGGCGAAGAGCCGGCCCATGCGCTCGCGGGCCGCCGAGATCAGGCTGAGAATCGGGGCGGGAGCGGTGTCGCACGTTGACTGAAGTTCAGCGAGCAGGCCGGCGAGAACCGTGCCGGCTTGGCCCCCGCCCGCAGTGGCCGGGTCGAAGAACGCCATCTCCAAGCCGATCTGCTGAAGCAGGCGGCGGGCGGCTGCAGGGGGGGAGGGGAAGTCCGACGGCATAATCCCATCCTAGCTTGGGAAATGACGGCCTGCGGACTGGGCCGGCCGGTCGCCCCGGGGGCACGCCGCCCCGCAAGGCGCCCCGGAAACCCGACCTGGAAACGCGACCTAGACTTGGCCACACCTGCGGAAACGGTCCATGAATACGATGCGGATGCTGACGCTGATGACGCTGGGTCCCGTGCTGGGGCTGGTGGCGCTGGCTCTGTCGGCCTTTTTCAATCAGTCAGGGCTCAATCGGGCGCACCTCGACCGCTACGAGTCGTATCGGCTCGCCCAGGAGCTGCGCCAGAGTTCCGACGAACTGACTCGGCTTGCCCGCACCTACGTGGTGACCGGCGACCCGGCCTATGAGCGGCAGTACTGGCATGTGCTGGCCGTGCGCAACGGCACCGAGCCCCGCGCAGACGGCCGTCGCATATCACTGCGATCGCTCATGGAGCAGCAGGGCTTTACGGCCGAGGAGTTCGCCTGCCTGAAGCGGGCCGAAGACAACTCAAACGGGCTGGTCACCACGGAGACCATCGCCATGAATGCCGTGAAGGGCCTGTTTGCGGATGGGCAGGGGGGCTATACGAAAGAGGGCGAGCCCGATCGGGAACTGGCCCGACGGATCATGCACGATGACACCTATCACGCCGACAAAGACTCCATCATGAGGCCGATCGGCGAGTTCGAGCAACTGCTCGACCAACGGACGGCCGCAGCGGTGGTGACAGCCCGCCAGTGGAGCGATCTGCTCATGGCGATGGTCGTCGGCGTGGCGGCGCTGGCGGCGGGGATGATCTGGGTGGCCATCCGAAACCATGCCCGTTCCGTGCGGCAGGCGATCGACGAACTCTCGACGACGGCCGCCAACGTCAATGCCGGGGCGGCGCAGGTCGCCGCCGCGAGTCTCTCGCTGGCCCAGGGCACCGCCGAGCAGCTGGCTTCCGTGGAGGACAGCACGCGGGCGGCCCAGACCACCAGCGGCATGGCCACCGACAACGCCCGTCGCGCGCGGGAGGCGAGCGAGCTCGTCGGCCGGGAGCAGGAGCAGTTTCGGGCGGCGGCGGGGCTGCTCGACGAGATGGTCGATGCGATCGGAGCGATCGACGGGGCTGCCACCCGCATTTCATCCATCAACAAGGTGATCGATGAAATCGCCTTCCAGACCAACATCCTCGCCCTGAACGCCGCCGTCGAGGCAGCCCGGGCCGGCGAGGCCGGGCTCGGTTTCGCCGTCGTGGCCGACGAGGTGCGGAGCCTCGCCCAGCGATCCTCGCAGGCGGCCCGTGAAACCGCCGCGCTCATCGCCGAGTCGCTCTCGCGGTCGCAGGCAGGCCGGCGAAAGATGGGGGAGGTCACCGCGGCGATCGACGCCCTGGCCGAGCGGTCAGCGGCGGTCCGCGTGCTCGTCGAGGAGGTCGATACCGGAAGTCGAGAGCAACATCAATCCGTGGGCCGGATCGGCACCGCCCTGCAGCAGATCGAACAGGTCACCGAGGAGGCAGCGTCGGGGGCGGAGGAGGGCTCGGCCGCCGCCGAGGAGCTCTCCGCGCAGGCCGGAAGCCTGATGGACGTGGTCAACGTCCTCCGCGGCATGGTGGGGAGCGGCTAAATCTGCCAGTCGACGCCCGATTCAGGCGCCTCGCCACGCATGCGGAGCTTGGGCTTCTCCAGCACGACCGTGGTGTGGGGATCGATCGACCGCGTCAACCAGACGTTGCTGCCGATCACCGAATCGTGGCCGATCACGGTGCCGCCGCCGAGGACCGTCGCGTTGGCATAGATCACCACGCGATCCTCGATCGTCGGATGCCGCTTCGTGCCGCGCACGAGATGGCCATCGGCGTCGGTCTGAAACGACACCGCCCCGAGCGTCACGCCCTGATAGAGCTTCACGTGGCTGCCGATCTCGCAGGTCTCGCCGATCACCACGCCCGTTCCATGGTCGATGAAGAAGTGGTCGCCGATCGTCGCCCCCGGATGAATGTCGATGCCGGTGCGGGCGTGGGCCCACTCGGCCATCATTCGCGGGATCAGTGGCACGTCGAGCCGGTGGAGCAGGTGCGCCAGACGGTGGATCGTCACCGCTTCCAGCCCCGGATAGCAGAAGATGACCTCGTCGAGCGTACGGACGGCCGGGTCGCCGTCGTAGGCGGCCTGCACGTCGGTGGCCAGCACGCGGCGCAGTTCCGGAATCCGCTCCAGGAACTCCACCGCCTTGGCTTGGCCGAGTGCCTCGAAATCGGCCTCCTCGGTGCAGTGCTGCACGGCATCCGGCGCCGCAGGCACCTCGACCCCCTGCTCGGCCGCCAGCCGCTGCGCAGAGAGACTGTGCCGCAGCGCCCTGCCGATCTGCGTCGTGAGCTTGTCGTGCAATCCATCGACGAGATCGCCGACGTGATAGGTCACGTTGCCGAGATGGAGGTTCTCCCGCCGCCGATAACCGGGGTAGAGAATCTCCTTGAGATCCTCGCAGGCCGAAATGATCGACTCGTAGTTCGGCAGCGGGCAGTGCCCGAGGTAGTTGATCGTCGGGACGTCCTGGTACGTCTCGACGATCCGCCTCGTCAGTTCGGGCAGCTGCTCCTTGATCCGCACGTCGGTGGCCATGGCGTCGATGGTAGAGGCGGGCCGGAACCCCGGCAAACAATGCCCTCGTGCATCGGCGGGCCGGCGGGCCGGAATTGAGGGTTGTTCGGCGTATCGGGCCGCTTGCCCGCTGATTGCGGAAGGCCAGGGAACCCTGGCGGACCCTGCGGCCGCCGGGGCTGGCAGTGTGCGCCGGGCGGCCGCATGAAGGGGCGCCGGCTCGGAAGTGCCCACGCCCCATCGCCGGACGCTCGCTTCGGGCATCCATGCCCTTCGCTCGCTCGATGCTGACTGCGCTTCGGCATCCTGCCTGCGCTGGTCAGCAACGCCGGCTCTCGGGGCATGGGCACTCCCGAGCCTTCCCGTATTTCTATTGAGGAGGCGAGGGGCTGCCGGTGCCCTCGAGCCGGCGTAGGTGGCTAGCGAAGCCTGGAGGGCGAGAGCGCAGCCGCCATCGAGCGAGCGAAGAACAGGATGTTCGTAGCGAGCGTCCGGCGACGGGGCATGGACAACCCCGACCCACGTAGGACTCCAGCCTCACTCGGCGTCACTCACTCGCCGGCGGCGGCCAGGGCGGCGGGGAGGGTGACGGCGCCGGCGTAGAGGGCCTTGCCGACGATGCAGCCGGCGGCGCCGATTTCGGCCACGCGGCGGATGTCGTCGGCACCCGCCACGCCACCCGAGGCGATCACGGGGAGCGGCGTCGCGGCGATCATCTCGCCGAGTGCGGACAGGTTGGGACCCGAGAGCATGCCGTCGGTGGCGATGTCGGTGTAGACGATCGCAGCGAGTGGAAGATGGGCGTGTCGCTGGGCGATTTCGACGGCGAGTGCACCGCTCGTTTCCAGCCAGCCGCGGACGGCGACGCGGCCGTCACGGGCGTCGAGCCCGAGCACGATGCGGCCGGGGAACTCCTCGGCCAGGGCGACGAGGGCGTCGGGCTCCTCCACCGCGAGGCTGCCGATGATCACGCGGCTGACGCCGGCGGCGAGATAGGCTGCCGCCGTGTCGCGCGACCGCACGCCGCCGCCGAGCTGGCAGGGGAGGCCCGTCGCCGCCACCATTCGCCCCACGAGATCGGCCTGCACCGGCGTCCCGGCCTTCGCGCCGTCGAGGTCGACGATGTGCAGCCGCGTGGCGCCGGCGGCGGCGAAGCTGCGGGCCATGGCCACGGGGTCTTCGCCGAACACCGTCTCGCGGTCATAGTCGCCCTGCAGCAGCCGCACGCAGCGGCCGCCACGAAGGTCGATCGCGGGCCAGAGTTCCATCGGGAGGGTCTCCAATCGGTGTGCAGGCGGGGGTCAGGCGAAGGCGAGAAACGAGCGGAGCAGGTCGAGCCCCAGCCGCTGGCTCTTCTCGGGATGGAACTGGGTGGCGAACAGCCGGCCGCGGCGGACCGCCGAGCAGAATGGCCCGCCGTAGTCGGTGACGGCGGCGATGATCGACTCGTCTCGTGGCCGGGCGTGATACGCATGCACGAAATAAAAGAAACCGCCGTCGGGCACGGGCGGGTGGTCGGCCGTCTCGCCGCGCCACAACACGGTGTTCCAGCACATGTGCGGCACCTTCAGGTCGGGGGCGACATCGAATCGCGAGACATCCCCCTCCAGAAGCCCCAAGCCCGCATGCCGGCCCCCCTCCCAGCCCGTTTCGAACAGCAGTTGCAGGCCCATGCAGATGCCGAAGAACGGCCGGTCGGCCTGCACGTGGGCCTGGATGGCCGCGACCAATCCGCGGGCGTTGAGTTCCCGCATCGCATCACCGAAGGCTCCCACACCGGGGAGCACGAGCCGTGTGGCGTCGGCCACGACGTTCGGGTCGTCGGTGATCGTGGCCGCGGTGCCCAGCCGCTCGAACGCCTTCTGCACGCTTCGCAGGTTGCCGCTGCCGTAATCGACGATCGTGATCATGACGCGATCATACCCGGCTCACGGGCCACGGTCACGGCGCGGCAGTGGCCGCGACTTCCGGATAGATGACCAGCTCCATGCGGCGGTTCCGGGTGCGGCCTGCGGCCGTCGCATTCGAGACCAACGGATGGTTGGAGCCGTGGGCGACGAGGAACAACTGCGCCTCCCGGAGCCGGGTGCGGGTGGTGAAGAAGTCGAATACCGCCGCGGCACGTGCGGCCGTGAGCTGATGCGGCGAGGCCCAGGCGGCGTTCACCAGCGGCTCGGTGTCGACGTGTCCCTCGATGCCGACGAAGTGGCCGGGATAGACGCGATCGAGTTCGGCGGCGACCTGCGAGAGAATCGCTGCACCGCCCGGCAGGAGATTGGCGGTGCCCGGCTCGAAGAGCCGCTCGGCCTGGATGTCGAGTCGGACGACCGCGCCGTCGAAGCGGGTGTCCGCGCCAGTGATCGCCAGTTGGCTCATGGCCGACCGGAGCGTCGTCGATGGGTTCGCCGCGGTGGTCGTGGCCGCGAGGCCGGCCTCGCCTGCCGTCGCGGGCATGCCGGCGGAGCGGGTCTGGGCTAGTTGGGTCGACGTGCTCGCGAGCTGATCGCGGAGCGCCGCGATCTGATCCTGCATGAGCTGTGATTCCTGCCGGCTGCGCTCGAGCGATGACGCGAGCGAACGGCCGTCGAGATCGGTGTACGACGGGGCAGGGGGCACCGCCGAGGTCTGCGGGAGCATGTGCGCGGGCGTGGCGACTCCGGGCGGCGGCTCCAGGTTGAGCGGGCCAGCCGGCGGCGCGGTGCGAAACGGGTTGTTCGCGCAGCCGCCCGCCCCGATCGCGATCGCAACCGCGATCACGACGGCCCGACCGCCGCCACCATTCGGCCCATACACCATGCGCGAGTCCCTGCCTTTGGGGGCGGGATGATAGGGAGCGGGCACAAGCCCGGCAATATCGGCCGCAGGCTGAAACAACGAGCCAAAACCGCGTGAGGGGCTGCCCATGCCCTGGGAGCCGGCGTTGCTGACAAGCGAAGGCAGGATGCCGAGAGCGCAGTCAGCATCGAGCGAGCGGAGAACAGGATGTTCGCAGCGAGCGTCCGGCGACAGGGCGTGGGCAGCCCCGACCGACGCGATGGGCGGCGACATCAGCCCCCGCGGATACGGCGGAGCACGAACAGGCTCGCGGCCGTGAGCACGACGACGGCCGCGGCCACGAGGGCTAGTTCGCCGGGCCGCTCGAACGTGGCGGCGGTGCGTTCCCAGATCGGCCGCCATGCCACGACGACGACGACCGCCGCGAGGCAGAGGCTCGGGCCGAAAGGGAGCTCGTTCTCCCGGCGCAGGATGACCTGCAGCAGTCCGTGGGCGAGCCCGATGAAGACGGCGAGAAAGCAGGTGAGCACGCAGGCCTGCCAGCCGAGCCATGCGCCCACCATCGCCATCAGCGTCACGTCGCCGAGCCCCATCGCCTCCTGCCCCAGGGCCCGCGAGGCTCCCTCCCGCGTGAGCCAGACGAGGCCGGCGCCTGCGAGCACGCCTGCGAGCGAGGCCAGGAGGCCGAGCCAGTGGTCGCCGCCGCGCCACCAAGCCGTGCCGATGAGGGCGACACCGCAGGCGAACACGAGCCAGCGCGGATCAAACGGCATGCGGTCGGCATCTGTGGCATCGTCCGTGGCGTCAGCGGGACCGGTGCACACCCACCACCAGAGCGCGAAGACCGCGAGTGCTGCCGCGAGGCCCGTTCCAACGGGCCAGGGGCCGAGCCAGGCCGGCGGTGGCGAGCCGTGGAACTGGCCGAACGCGCCGAGGAGGTCGGGGGCGATGAGCGGGGCGGCATACGAGCGAATCATCTCGCGGCCCACCGGCAGCAGGGTCGCAGGATCGAGCGTCGTCGCCATGAGGCCGAGCAGGACGCCGGGGATCGTGATGCCGTCGGGAATCACACGGTGCCGAAAGTCGATCCAGGTCGCAGCGGCCAGGAGCGTGAAGAGGACGACGTGGGCGACATATCTCGCGCCGAGCATCTGGTCGGCACGGTGGTCACCGATGAGCGATGCCGGCAGTGCGCCACGATGGCACGTCTCCCACCACCACAGGGCGACCGACGCGACGACGAACACGACCTCGATGCCGCGGCATGCCGCCGCTGTGGTGCCGAGCCCTGGGCCGACGAGCCGGCCAGCGACGAACGTGAACAGCCGCGCGATCACTGCCATCGAGCCGGCGACGATCAGCCAGTGCCAGGCGGGAGGGGCGATCTCGGCGATCATCGATCGACTCCCTCGTGGGCGGCCAGCCAGTGCACGATCCGCGCGGCAACGGCTGATGGCGGCTCGGTCGCCGTGTCGAAGACGACATCGGCGCACTCGGTGTAGAGCGGCTGGCGGGCGGCGAGCGCCGCCTCGACCTCGGCGAGCGGGTCGTCGGCCGTGAGGGCCGGCCGCCGGCTGTGGGTGGAGGGGTCGGCGGCAAGCCGGCCGCGGATGACGTCGGCCGGGGCCGTGAGCCAGACCACCGGCCGGCCTGACTCCAGCAGCAGCGCGCGATTGTCGGGCCGCAGCACGACGCCGCCCCCGGTGGCCACCACGCCACGAAACGAGGCGAGGAGATCGGCCAGAATCCCGGCCTCGGCATCGCGAAAGGCCGGCTCGCCGCGGTCCTGGACGAGCGCCGCGATCGTGGTGGCGAGCCGCGACTCGAGCACGGTATCGGCGTCGACCCAGTCGCATCCGAGCCGTGACGCGACCAGGGCCGCGATCGTCGACTTGCCCGTGCCTCGATAGCCGATCAGTGTGACCCGCGGCATGGGAGTTCCTTCACGTGGGCTGCTTGGCCGAGGCGGTGGCCCGCTTGAGGGCGTCCCGCATCACCTCGTGCCGCGGCTCGACGCCGTGCCAGATGCGGAATTGGATCGCCGCCTGCCGCACGAACATCTCGACTCCCGTGACGATTCGGCAGCCGATCTCCCGCGCCTGTTTGACGAGCAGCGTGTTCTCCGGGTTGTAGACCGTGTCGAACACCACCATGTACGGCCGCAGATGCTCCTTGTCGAACGGTGTCTCGTCGACGTTGGGGTGCATGCCTACGGGCGTCGCGTTGATCACGCAGTCGTAGGGAAGGCGGTGGCGGGCGTCCCAATCGATCGCCCTGCACCCGACCTCAGCGGCGATCCTCTTGGAGCGGTCGAGCGTGCGGGATGCCACCGTCACCTCGACGCCCTTCTGTCGGAGTCCAAACGACACGGCCCGCGCCGCGCCGCCGGCTCCCAGCACGAGGGCGGTCTTCACGCCGAATCCTCCGCCTGGCTGCTGGTCCTGATCGGCGAGCGCCGCCTCGAGGCTCTCGACCGCGGCCGTGGCGTCGGTGTTGGCCGCCGAGATGCCTGCCGCAGAAAACGAGAGCGTGTTGGCGGCCCCGATCGACGTCACGAGCGGATCGTGTGTCGCGCAGTGCGTGAGCACGGTCTCCTTGTGCGGGATCGTCACGCTCAGGCCGGCCAGCGGCCAGCGTCCCGCATTCGCCAGGAACTCATCGATCTGCTCGGCGGGCACGCGAAATGGCACGTACACCGCGTCGATGCCGGCGGCCGCAAGGGCGGCGTTGTGTACCACCGGGCTCAAGCTGTGGGCCACGGGATCTGCCACCACGCCGTAGATCCTGGTGGCCGCGGAGAGCGAGTCGAAGCGGTACATCTCGCGCATCTGCCGCCAGCCGATCTGGCCCGGCGCGAGCACGCGGTCGTCGTGGAACGTCGCGAACGTGAACGGGGCTCCGGCCCGGCCGGTGAGGATCCGGGTCGGTGCGCCGATGTCGCCCATGCAGATGCCGACGGTGGGAATGCGGGCGGCATGCACCATCTCCAGCATCCGCAGGTTGTCGGTGGGATGGTTGGCCATCGCGGCGATCTTGACGATGTCGGCATCGAGGTCGGCGAGCCGCCTGTGTAGGAGCGTTAGATCGGCCGGGGTTTTCTGGAAATCGTGGTGACTGACGATCCGCTTGGTCTTGCCGTACCGCGGCACCGTGGCGGCGATGTCGTCCTCCAGATCGACGTAGTCGGCGCCCTCGACGATCGCCGTGCGGAGAAGCATCCGCCGAGCCTCCTCGGACTGCTCCCAGCGGCCGCCGTCGGCGACGCGGCGGCAGGTCACGATGACGGGGCAGGGCCGTTCTGCGAGCAGTCGCTTGACCTGCACGGCGCCTTGGATGTAGTCGAGCCGGAGCTCGACGAGCGGCACGCCGTTCTCCGCGAGATGTCGGTGCTCGGCGATGACGTGCCGATGCCGGCCGCGGCCGATGCTCACGCAGATCATGGTCGTCACCGTCCTCCGTTCAGATCCGCCGGAACTGGCGGTCGAGTTCGTGGCGCGACAGCGTCAACGACGTGGGCCGTCCGTGGGGGCAATGGTGTGACTCGCGAACGAGCCGCCGATCGCGGACAAGCGCGTCGATCTCCGGCTGGGAGAGCGGGTCGCCCGCCTTGATCGCCGCCTTGCAGGCCAGCCCGTGAAGCACTTCGTCCACGAGCAGTGAGGCGGCCCGGCCGGAACCCGCCGCCACGGCCGCCAGCCGGTCGAGCGCCTCGCGGACGATCGCCGCCGCGGGCGTGTTGCCCGCCAGCACCGGCTTCGAAGTCACGATCACCGTCGTGCCGCCGAACGGCTCCACGTTCATGCCGGCCTGCGCCAGCGTGGCCGTGTGTTCCTGCACGAGTTCCAGCTCCGCGGGGGAAAGGTCGAGTCGTTCCGGCACGAGGAGCCGCTGCACGTCGAGGCCACCCTGCTCGACCGCCGCTTTGAGCCGCTCGTAGAGCACCCGCTCGTGGAGCGCGTGCTGATCGATCACTTCGATGCCGTCACCGGCCTCGACGACCAGGTACCGATTATGCATCTGCACCGCCCGCTCGTCAGCGGTGCCGGATGGCTCGGCCCGTTCCCATCCCGGGTTAGCAGCCGGCCGCGGAGCCCTGGTGGAGGCCGGCGATACCGTTGGAAAGGGGACGAACCCCGGGGACGGTCGCCATGCAGGCAGAGACGCATCAGTGGCAGGCTGGTCGGTCCACAGTCGGCCGCCGGCAGTGTTCGGCTCGGCCTCGACGGCCGGCGGCTTGAGCCGCGCGGTCATGTCGTCGGCCAGGAACCGGGTGCGCAGGGCCGCCAGCACGAGCCGATAGATCCGCGACGGCTCGCGAAACCGCACCTCCATCTTGGCCGGGTGCACATTGACGTCCACCGCGTCGGGAGGAATCGAGAACTGGAGGAACACGATCGGCTGCCGGCCCGAGAGCAGCATGCCGCGATAGGCCTCCTGTACCGCGTGCAGGATGGAGCGGTCGCGAAAGGGCCGTCCGGCGACGAAGAGGTGTTGGAGGCGAGTGCCCGCCATGTCGTCCTCGGGGCGGCCGACGAACCCCGACACCGCGATGTCGCCGTCGCTCGCCTCGACCTCGAGCAGCCGGCTGCCGAGCGCCTCGCCATAGAGATCGGAAATCCGCCGCCGCCAGGAGTCGGTGGCAGGCAGGTCGTGCACGCGACGGCCGCGGGACGTGGCTGCATTGTGAGTCAGCGTGAGGGCGACGCCAGGATGGGCGAGCGCGGTCCGCACGAACGCCTCGGACGAATGGGACCATTCCGTCTGGGCTGCGCGGAGAAAGGCACGGCGGGCCGGCACGTTGCCGAACAACTGATGCACCTCCACGGTCGTGCCCACGCCGCATCCCTCGGGCACCACCTCGCCCACTCGGCCGCCGTCGACCGTGATCGATGCCCCGGCCGCGCCGGCCGTGCGGGAACGGATCACGAGCCGTGAAACCTCGCCGATGCTCGCGAGCGCCTCGCCCCGGAAACCGAGCGTGACGATCCGCTCGAGGTCTTCCGCCACCCGCAGTTTGCTCGTCGCATGCTGCGCGATGGCGAGCGGCAGTTCGTCGGCGGAGATGCCGCAGCCATCGTCCGCCACGCGCACGAGCGACACGCCTCCCTGCTCGAGCGTGACGTCGATCCGGGCGGGGCCGGCATCGAGCGCGTTCTCGAGGAGTTCCTTCACGACGCTCGCCGGCCGTTCCACGACCTCGCCGGCGGCGATGCGATTGACGACCGCGGGGGGAAGTTTCTGAATGCGCGGCATCAGGACAATTGATACTCTTTGATTTTTCGGTAGAGCGTCCGCTCGCCGATGCCGAGCAGCTCCGCCGCCTGCTCCCGGTTGCCACCGGTGAGCTTGAGCGTCTCGGTGATGAAGATTCGCTCCACCTCCTCCAGCGGCCGCCCCACGAGCGACGCGATGCCGGCCGAGCCATCTGCCGGCGTCGCCGCCGCCGGTGCCGCCGGCTCGAGTTCCAGCGGCAGGTCGTCGACATCGAGGGTCTCGTCGCAGTCGACCACGACCATGCTCTCGATCACGTTCCGCAGTTGCCGCACATTTCCCGGCCAGTCAAACGATCCGAGCTTCGTCCGGGCGGCCAGCGACACACCCTTGATCATCTTGCCATGCCGTTTCGCGAACTGTTTCACGAAGTGCTCGACCAGCAGGGGGATGTCGCCCGCCCGCGCTCGGAGCGGCGGGATCGCGATCGTCACCACCTTGAGGCGGTGGTAGAGATCGCTGCGAAAGCCGCCGCCAGCGATCGCATCCTCGAGATTACGGTTGGTCGCGGAGAGGATCCGCACGTTCACCCGCACCGGCGTGTTGGATCCCACGCGGGTGATTTCACCCGATTCGAGCACCCGCAGCAGTTTGATCTGGGTGGCCATCGGCATGTCGCCGACCTCGTCGAGAAACAGCGTGCCCCCGTTGGCGTACTCGAACTTGCCGATCCGGTCGCTCGACGCATCCGTGAAGGCCCCGCGGACGTGGCCGAAGAGTTCGCTCTCGAGGATGTTCTCGCTCAAGGCCGCGCAATTGAGGGCCACGAACGGCTTGTTCTTCCGCGGGCTGTTTTGATGGATGGCCTGGGCGACGAGTTCCTTGCCCGTGCCCGTCTCTCCCTGGATCAGCACCGTGGCATCGGTCGGCGCGATCCGCTTGAGACGCTCGATCAGCCCGAGCATCTCCGGACTCGAGCCGATGACCCCCTCGAAGCCGAACTTCTCGTCGAGCCGCCGGTTGAGCTCGAGGTTCTGTCGCCGCAGCCGCGTGCTCTCCGCCGCCTTCTCGACGGCGGTGCGAAGATGGCCCAGGTCGAGCGGCTTCTGCAGGTAGTTGAAGGCCCCCTGCTGCATCGCCGACACGGCCGATGGAATCGTGCCGTGGCCGGTGACCACGATCACCTCCGTCTCGGGCGAGGCCTTCTTCGCCCGCGCGAGGATCTCGAGGCCGCCGATGTCGGTCATCATCAGGTCGGTGACGACGATGTCGAACGCCTCCTGCTCGATCCGGCGGGCTCCTTCGCCGCCACTGCCCACCACCGTCACGTCGTGCCCCAGCCGCGCCAGCCCCTCGCCCATCGTCCGCGCATGCACGATGTCGTTGTCCACGACGAGCACCCGCATCGGCGCAGCGCCGGGAGATGAGGCCGAATCTTTCGGTGGCACGCTCGTCATGATGGCGATCGTACGAAGCCGCGCGGCATGCCGTCCAGTTGCGGCGGAAGGCGGGGCGGGGCGGGAAGCCAGATCGTGAGCTTCGTGCCTCGGCTGGGCGCGGTCTCGATGTCGATCGTGCCGCCGTGGGCCTCGACGATCTTGCGGGCCGTGGGAAGGCCGAGGCCGGAGCCCCCCTGCTTCGTCGTGTAAAAGGCCTGAAACACCTTGCCGAGCGTCTCGGCGTCCATGCCCGGCCCGGTGTCGATCAGCTCCAGCACGACGCCGAGGCCCGACGGCCGCGTGCGGACGACGAGCTGGCCGCCCCCTTCCATCGCCTGCACGGCGTTCAGAAGCAGGTTGAGCACGGCGGAGCGGAAGGTCTCGCGGTCGATCCGCACCGCCGGCAGCTCGGGATCGAGGTATCGCACGATGTCGACGCCCGCCTCCGCGGCCCGCGGGGCGAAGAAATCGAGCAGCTGCTCGAGCTCCGTGTTGAGGCTGCCGGGCTCGAGCGTGAGCGACTCCTGCCGTGCGAAATCGAGGAAGTCACCCAGGAGCTTTTGCAGGCGGTCGCACTCCTGCCGCACGAGTTCGATTTTGGCCCGGGCCCGGCGGTCGCGGTGTTTCGTGGGCGACTCCGGATCCTCGGCCGCAAAATCCTCGGCGAGCAGTTCCATGTTGAGCCGAATCGTGGACAGCGGGTTGCGGATCTCGTGGGCGAGGCCGCCCACGAGAGCCGCGAACTCAGCATATGTCTCCGCCCGCGAACGGGCCGACTCATCGTCGGGCGCCATGGCCGTCTCCGCCGGATGGGGGTCGGGGAAGTCGGATCAGCGTCGCACCGCAGGGGACGGGGCCTGCCTCAGGTGGGCTGGCCGCCGCCCGCCTCCTCGCGAATCACAGCCTTACGGCTGAGCTTCACGCGATCCTGGTCGTCGACGGCGATCACCTTCACCCGCATCGTATCGCCGATCTTGCAGAAGTCGGCCACGCTCTTCACGAACTCGTCGGAGAGTTCACTCACGTGGCAGAGGCCGTCCTTGCCGGGCACGAGCTCGATGAAGGCGCCGAAGTCCTTGATGCTCGTCACCCGGCCCTCGTAGATCCGGCCGATCTGGA
>JBJTIE010000093.1:0-2100 GCA_046094845.1 Planctomycetaceae bacterium
AATGCCGGTCCAGGCGCTGACGACCTCGGCGATCTCCTCGGGGCCGACCTCGCGGCGCAGGAGCCGCTTGGCCCCCGACTGCGCGGCGTCCTTCGCGTCCTTCTCGCTGGCCTCCGGCTCGAGCCGGTGCTGGAGCGCCTGCCGCTGCACGTCGAGCTCGTCGGGCTGCTGGTAGCGGGCTGCGGCTGGGAGCCCCCCTGCACCTTCGGCAGGTGCGACAACTCGGCCTCGATGATCCGTTCGAGATGGCCGCGGTCGGTGCCGATCTTCTCCAGTAGCGGCCGCACGATCCCCTCCCGCTCGGCGAGGAGCGCGTGGAGCAGGTGCACCGGAGTCACCTGCGGATTGCCCCGCTCCCCGGCCAGCTCGACGGCGGTCTGCACCGCCTCCTGGGCCTTGATCGTGAACTTTTCGAATCGAAACGGCATGGCGTACCTCGGGAGGTAATCAGCCCTTCACCTCGAACTCGGCGTCGATCGCATCGTCGGGCCCCTTGCCGGTGCCGGCCGTGGCGGCCTCGGGGCCGGCTCCGGCCCGCTGGGCCGACGCCGATGCCTCATAGAGCACCTTGGAGAGCGCATGGGCGGCCTGCTCGAGGGCGTCGTGGGCCGACGTGATCGCATCGACGTCCTCCCCCTTGGCCATCTCGCGGGCCTTCGCGATGGCCGCCTCGAGCGGAGCTTTGTCGGAGGCCGACAGCTTGGCATCGTTCTCCTTCACGAGCTTCTCCGTCTGGAAGCAGAGTGCCTCCGCCTTGTTGCGGGCCTCGGCGAGGCGGAACTTCCGCTTGTCGTCCTCGGCGTGGCTCTCGGCGTCCTTCCGCATCCGCTCGATCTCGCTCTCGTTGAGCCCGCTCGACTGCTCGATCTTGACCGTCTGCTCCTTGTTGGAGCCGAGGTCCTTCGCGCTCACCGAGAGGATGCCGTTGGCGTCGATGTCGAACTTCACCTCGATCTGCGGCGTGCCGCGGGGCGCGGGCGGGATGCCTTCCAGATTGAACTGGCCCAGGAGCCGGTTGTCCCGCGCCATCGGCCGCTCACCCTGGAACACGCTCACCGTCACGGCCGTCTGGCTGTCGGCGGCCGTGCTGAACACCTGCTTCCGCTCGGTCGGAACCGTCGTGTTCCGCTCCACGAGCTTCGTGAAGATGCCCCCCTCCGTCTCGATGCCGAGCGACAGCGGCGTGACGTCGAGCAGGAGCACCTCCTGCACGTCGCCGCCGAGCACGCCCCCCTGGATCGCCGCGCCGAGCGCCACGACCTCGTCGGGGTTCACGCCCTTGTGGGGCTCCTTGTTGAACAGCTTCTTGACCAGCTCCTGCACCTTCGGGATCCTGGTCGAGCCGCCGACGAGCACCACCTCGTCGATGTCCTTGGGGTCGAGCTTGGCGTCCTTGAGCGCCTGGAGCACGGGCCCGCGGCACCGCTCGACGAGGCTATCGCACATCCGCTCGAACTCGGCCCGCGTGATCGTCATCTGCAGGTGCTTGGGACCCGACGCGTCGGCCGTGATGAACGGCAGGTTGATGTCGGAACTCTGGGCGGACGACAGCTCCTTCTTTGCCTTTTCGCAGGCCTCCTGGAGCCGCTGCATCGCCATCGCGTCCTTCCGCAGGTCGATCCCCTGCTCCTTCTGGAACTGGTCGGCCACGTGGTTGATCAGCGACTGGTCGAAGTCGTCGCCGCCGAGGTGCGTGTCGCCGTTGGTGCTGATCACCTGGAACACGCCGTCCTTCGAGACGTCGAGCACCGACACGTCGAACGTGCCGCCGCCGAGGTCGAACACGACGATCTTTTCGTCCTTCTTCTTTTCGAGACCATAGGCGAGGGCCGCGGCCGTCGGCTCGTTGACGATCCGCATCACCTCGAGGCCCGCGATCTGGCCGGCGTCCTTCGTGGCCTGACGCTGGGCGTCGTTGAAGTAGGCCGGAACGGTGATCACCGCCTTGTTGACCTTGTGACCGAGGTAGGCCTCGGCCGACTCCTTGAGCGACCGCAGCACCTTGGCCGAGATCTCCGGCGGCGTGAACTCCTTGTCGCCCGCCTTCACCTTCACGTAGTCCTGCGGGCCGCCCACGACCTCGTAGGGCACCATCTTCTC
>JBJTIE010000094.1:0-18567 GCA_046094845.1 Planctomycetaceae bacterium
CCCGCGGCCAACAAGCGTGGCCCTCGGGCCGAACTCGTGTCGCTCCAGCTGATGCCCGGCGTGCCCACCGTCGCACAGGTGTTCGCGGCGATCCTCGGCGCCGTGCGGATCGACGAGGTGCACACGATGGGCGTCGACCGCACCGACTCCTACGCCGCCGCCACGCCGGGCGACCCGGCCGCATGGGCCGAGTATCGCCGGATCCTCGCGGCCGCAGCCTCCCCTTGCGAGCTTCAGCCGATCGTGAAGTGGGACTTCTACGCCGCCGTCGCCTCCGACGACCACGTGCTCACGATCCAGACCGCCGACACCCAGCCCTGGGCCAACCTGCTCCTCTCCCTCGGCTGCAGGACGTTTTGAACCATGCAGACACGCCCGCTCGGCTCGACCGGCCTCCAGGTCCCAATTCTCTCCTTCGGCGCCAGCTCCCTCGGCGCCGAGTTCCGGTCGATCACGCTCGACGAGGCCCTGGCCAGCGTGCAGGCGGCCCTCGACTGCGGCCTGAACCTGATCGACACGAGCCCGTTCTACGGCCGCGGCATGAGCGAGGTGCTGCTCGGCGTCGCGCTGGCCATACCACGGGACAAATACCTTTTGTGCACGAAGCTCGGCCGCTACGACCTGGCCCACTTCGATTTCTCGGCCAAGCGGGTGGCCGAGAGCATCGACGTGTCGCTGCATCGGCTGCGGACCGACCACCTCGACATCGTGCTCTGCCACGACATCGAGTTCGTGCCCATGCAGCAGATCGTGGACGAGACGCTGCCGGCGCTCGAGCGGGCCCGGCAGGCGGGCAAGCTCCGGTTCATCGGCTTCAGCGGCTATCCGCAGAAGATCTTCCGGTTCATCTGCGACCAGGCCCCAGTCGACTGCGTGCTCAACTACAACCAGTACACGCTGCAGAACACGCGGTTCGCCGATGAGACGATTCCCTACCTGAAGGCCAAGGGCATCGGCGTGATGAATGCCGGGCCTTTCAGTGCGCGGCTCCTCACCGACGCCCCGCTGCCGGCCTGGCTCAAGGAGCCGGAAAGCGTGAAACAGGCGGCGCGGCAGGCGGCGGACCTCTGTCGGTCCCGGGGCAGCTCGATCGCGAAGCTGGCGCTGCAGTTCGCGATCGCCAATCCCGACATCGCCACCACCGTGGCCGGCAGTGCGAATCCCGCCAACGTGCGGGCCTGGGCGGCCTGGGCCGCCGAGCCGCTCGACATGGATCTCGTTCGCGACGTGCAGGCGATCTTTGCTCCGGTGAGGAACGTTGGGCACGTGGAAGGTTTGGCTGAGAACAATTGAGCTGAGCAGACACAAAGCCTTCTGGCACTAGCCGGCTCGGGGGCGGTACAAGTCTCGTCGCGGGACCTCGAAGACTCGGTCCAATGCTCCTCGAGCTTGCACCGACCCCCTCGCCTCGTTGGATGAGTTGACGTATGCAGATTGACTCACATCAGCACTTCTGGAGGTACTCGGCGGCGGAGTATCCGTGGATCGGCGCCGGCATGGAGCGGATTGCGCGGGATTTTCTGCCCGCTGATCTGGCAGCGGTGGCGAAGCCGCAGGGCGTCGGCGGCAGTGTGGCTGTGCAGGCGCGGCAGTCGCTCGCGGAGAGTCGCTGGCTTTTGGAGTTGGCAGATGCCGATCCGTTCGTGCGGGGCGTGGTGGGCTGGGTCGATCTGCGGGATCCCGACGTCGTGCGGCAGCTCGAGCCGCTTGTGGCGCATGCGCGGTTCGTGGGCGTGCGGCACGTCGTGCAGGACGAGCCCGATCCGCGGTTCCTGCTCGGCGAGGCGTTCGTTCGCGGGCTCAAGCAGCTCCGGCGATTCGATCTCACGTACGATCTGCTGCTCTTTCCCGAGCAGCTGCCCGCGGCGGTCGAGCTCGTGGGCATGCTGCCGGAGCAGCCGTTCGTGCTCGATCACCTCGCGAAGCCGCGGATTGCGCAAGGAGCCGCGTGGTCTGGCTTTGCCGGCTGGCGGCGGGACATCGAAGCCCTCGCGGCACACGACAACGTTTTGTGCAAGGTATCGGGGATGGTGACGGAGGCGACCTGGCGGGGCTGGAAACCGGCCGACTTCGTGCCCTGCCTCGACGTCGTGCTCGCGGCCTTCGGCCCCGAGCGGCTGATGTTCGGCAGCGATTGGCCGGTCTGCCTCGTCGCGGCGGAGTACGCCGACGTGGTGGCGATCGTGCGCGAGTTCTTCAGCCGGACGACTGCCGGCGAGCAGGCACGGATCTTCGGCGACACCGCCATCCGGTTCTACGGACTCACGGAGGAATGACGCATGCAGGCGCTGCTGCTTGAACAGCCTAAGACGTTCCGGTTCATCGACATCCCCGAGCCGCCGGCGCCGGCCGCAGGCGAGGCCGTCGTGCGGGTGCATGCCGTGGGCATCTGCGGCACCGACTACGGCGGCTACCTCGGGAAGATGCCGTTCTTCAGCTATCCGCGGATCCCGGGGCACGAGCTCGGCGTCGAAGTGGTGGCCGTCGGTCCGGACGTGACGAATGTGAAGGCCGGTGACCGCTGCTGCGTCGAGCCCTACATCAATTGCCAGCAGTGCTCGTCGTGCCGCCGCGGGCTGACAAACTGCTGCGAGCATCATCAGACGCTCGGCGTGCACTGCGACGGCGGCCTGCGGCCGCTGTTCACGCTGCCGGCCCGGAAGCTGCACCCGTCGCCGCGGCTCACGCATGCCCAGAACGCGCTGGTGGAGACGCTCGCGATCGGCTGCCATGCGGTTGATCGCGGAGCGCCGGGAGCAGCGGACACGGTGCTCGTGATCGGTGCCGGCCCGATCGGCCTGTCGGTCGTCGAGTTCGCGAAGCTCGCGGCGGGTCGCGTGATCGTGATGGACATGGCCGAGTCGCGGCTGGCGTTCGTCCGCGAGCAAATGGGCGTGGCCGACACGCTCGTGGCGACCGGCACCGCCGCGGACGAAGAGGCCGTGGCCCGACTGACGGGGGGCCGGATGGCCGATGTGGTGGTCGATGCCACCGGCAGTGCCGCCAGCATGGCCAGGGCGCTGGCGTTTTGCTCGTTCGGCGGCCGGCTCGTCTACGTCGGGATCACGCAGGCCGACCTCGTGTTTCCGCATGCGCCGGTGATGCACCGCCGCGAACTCACGCTCCTCGCCAGCCGCAACGCCCTCTCCCGCGATTTTGGAAGGATCATCGGCCTGATCGAGACGGGCACGATCGACACCGGGCCGTGGATCACCCACCACGTGCCGTTCGCCGACACGATCGCGGCGTTTCCGGGGTTTCTCGACCCGGCGGCGGGCGTGCTCAAGGCCGTGGTCGAGCTTTCGGCCTGATGGACGGCCCGCACGGTCGCTCCGGCCCGCAGACTCGCGACCGGATTTCACGCAATTCTCACAGGGTCCTGATACGGGTCTAACGCGGCCCGGCCATGCTGGCCGCCGAAGTCAGGAGTGAACCCCAACCCTGCGAGGTGCGCGATGGAAAAGACCGGCGTCAAGAAGACTGTCAGCCCCAAGTCGGCCGCGGCACAGACTGCGGTCGTGGAGCGGGTCGGGATGAAGCGGTGGCTCCGGCTGACCGCCCGGAAGCACTCGGTCGGCAAGCTGCAGGCCAACCCGGCCGCCGACGCAGCGGCCGACGCCCTGGCAAAGATGCTCGGGGAGTCGAAGAAACTGGCCTGACCCCCCTTGGGGGTGTTCCTCACACAATCCTGACATTTTTCTCGTCAACTCATCACAGATGCCTTATAAACAGTGTTGAGTTGGGGCAACGTTTTCCGTGTCGCTGGTGTCCTGTGGCACGGGTTCGGGTTCGATTTTCTCATTCCTTCATAAAGGAAACTCGTCATGCGTCTCTCCCAGTCCATGCGACGGGGCTTCACGCTGGTGGAGCTGCTCGTCGTGATTGCAATCATCGGTTTGCTGGTGGCCATCCTGCTGCCGGCCCTGTCGTCCGCCCGTAATTCGGCTCAGGCCGCGGGCAGCGGTTCGAACTTGAGTGCCTTCGGCCGTGGGTTCATGATCCACTCGACCGAAGATAAGTCCTCGCGGTTGACCACCGGTGCCTTCGACCATCTTCGCGATGGTGACTGTCGGAAGACCGGCTGGGTGGCCGACCTGATCCGGGTCAAGGTGTCGAACCCGGGCAAAGCCCTCGATCCGTCGAATGCCTCGCAGGTCAACGAGAAGGTGGCCGATTACATCGGTGCCCTCAACACCACGAAGGCCAACGGCGTCCGCTGGAAGGGCAAGACGTCGAACGTCCACTTCGGAGCCGCCGACGGCCCGACCGACATGACGAGTGCCACTGCCGCCAAGAAGTTCAAGCTGTGGGAGGATGGCTACAACAGCAATTACGCCACCACCTGGCACTTCAGCCGTGGCGACGTCAATGCCGGCACCGACGGCAAGATCAACAGCGATGGGAAGATGAACCCGGTGGCGACCGATCCGGCGAAGTGCCCGCTCGACGGCGACGGGCCGCTCACCGAAAAGAAGCTCACCGGCGGCGGCGTGAGCCGCGATCGGATCGCGCTCATGGGGCCGTCACGGAACGGCGACGGTGCGGACGCGCTGGTCACGGATGCCGTGTTCACGGCGTTCGAGGGTTTCTTTGGCACGGGTCAGAAGATCGTCACGACCGGTGCGATCCTCGTCGAGTCGTTCACGGACGGCATGAACTGCCCGTTCACCGATACGACCCTCGGGGGCGCGGCCGACGAGAAGATCCACGAGATCAACGACATCGTGCCGATCCACGGTGCCCGGAAGACCACGGTCGGCTCCAACACGCTGCTGACGAGCGGCTACGCCCAGGTGCTCTTCGCCGATGGCCACGTGGCCAAGGTCGAGGACACCGGCGGCTACGACGACAACCCTGACAGCTGGCTCGGTCCCTACAAGACCGGCGGCTCGCCGACGGCCACGTCGTTCGAGATCAACAAGACGGGCTACGACGAGACCCGTGAGCTGATCTGGCTCGAGCAGATCGGCAACTCATCGGGCGGCGTGGGTGGTGGTGGCGTCGAATGATGCGCCGGCCTTCGGCAGCGTGACGTGCTTCGTGCTGCGGCCGCCTTCGGGCGGCCGCAGCCTTTTGGTGGCCTGGCTGCGTGCCGCGGCGTCTTTCGTCGGTGGTATGCTTCACGGGCATCGTGATTGTTCTGCCACAGGATCGCATTTGTCGTGTCGACTGCTGCTCTGATCGAGACTGACATCGCGCCTGGTGCCGGCCCTCGGTCTGCGGCGGCGACAGTGCCACGGCTGACCTGGGCCCTCAAGGCCCAGATCGCAGCCACGCTCGTCGGCGGCACGCTGTTGATCTGCTCGCTCGTAGCCGGTTGGCTCTGGCAGCAGCCGTTCTTCGCGGCCGTGCCGGCCGTGGTCGCGGGGCTCCTGCTCGGGACGCCCCTCGTGGCGGCGGCGGCCCGCGATCTCTTCGCGGGCAAGGCCGGGATGAACGCCCTGGTGGCGCTCGCCGTGATCGGCGCGCTCTCGACGGGGAAGTACCTGGAGAGCGCGGCCGTCGCGTTCTTCATGATCGTGTCGTCGCTGATCGAGAAGCGGACGGCCGCCGGGGCCGAGGCGAGCATCGAGTCGCTCATCCGGCTGGCGCCCACGAAGGCGAGCCGGCTCGTGCGGCCGACCGTCGGTGGCGACCGCCACGCCGGCGATGAGGAACTGGTCGAGGCCACGAGCCTGCGGCCGGGGGATGTCGTGCGGGTACGGCCGGGGGACACGATCCCGGCCGACGGCTGCGTCGCCTTCGGCGCCAGCACGGTGAACCAGGCGAGCGTGACGGGCGAGTCGGTGCCCGCGGAAAAGACGGCAGGCGACGACGTCTACGGCGGCACGATCAACCTCACCGGCGTGCTCGACATCGAGGTCACGAAGGCCGGCGCCGACACGCTCCTCGGCCGGGTCAAGGATCTGATCCTGGAGGCCGAGCGGACCCGCACGCCGATCATGCGGCTGATCGACCAGTATGCGGCCTGGTACACGCCGACGATCCTCATGATCGTGGGGGTGGTGCTCTTCTTCGCCCTCAAGAATCAGCCCGACACGGCGTTCAACCGGGCGATCGCGATGCTCGTGATCGCCTGCCCGAGCGCCCTCATCCTGGCCACGCCCACGGCGATGGTGGCGGGGCTGTCGGCGGCGGCCCGGCTCGGCGTGTTGATCAAGAGCGTGGCGACGCTCGAGGCGGCCCGGGGCCTGTCTGCCATCGTGTTCGACAAGACGGGCACGCTCACGACCGGCGTGCTGGCCGTCACGCGGCTGGCGCCCGCCGATGGCGTGGAGCCGGCGGAGCTGCTCGCGGCTGCGGCCGCGGCGGAGCAGAACAGCCGGCATCCCGTGGCCCGGGCCGTCACCGAGATGGCCCGACGGGCCCGGGTGTCGCTCGTGCAGCCGTCCGAGTTCGAAGAAGTGGCCGGCCGCGGGGTCGTGGCCCGCAATCCCGACGGGAGCGTGGTGATGGTGGGGCGTGCCTCGTGGCTGGCGGAGGCCGTCGCCCCGCCGCATGTGATCGACCTCGATGCGCTCGAGGCGATCGATCGTTCGCCCGAGGCCGAGGGACTGTCTGTGCTCCACGTCGTCCGCGACGGCCGTCCGATCGGCTGGATCGGCCTCGAAGACAATGCCCGACCAGAGGCGGCCGGCGCCGTCGATCGGCTGCGGGGCATGGGCATCGGCCGGCTCGTGCTGCTCACGGGCGACCGCACGAGCGTGGCCCGCCGCGTCGCCGGCCAGATGCACTTCGACGAATTCAAGGCCGAGGTGCTGCCCCACGAGAAGCTCGAGATGGTCGATGCGCTCAAACAGGCCGGCCACCGCGTGGCGGTGATCGGCGACGGCGTCAACGACGCGCCGGCCCTGGCGGCGGGCGACGTGTCGATCGCGATGGGCGCGGCCGGCAGCGACGTGGCGATCCACTCCGCCAGCATCGCGCTCCTCAACAGCAACCTTGATCGGATTCCGTTTCTCGTCGATCTCTCGCGGCGGACGATCGCCGTGATCCGCCAGAACATGGCGATCGGCGGACTCTTCATCGTCGTCTTCATGGCCCTCGCGGGGGCCGGGCTCGTATCGCCGGTGTTCGCGGCGCTGTTGCACGTCGTAAGCGGCCTGGCCGTCGTGTTCAACTCGGCCCGCCTCGTGCGGTGCGGCGAGGACATCGAGCAGGCAGAGGCGATTCGCGAATAGCCAGCGTCAGCCGACGTCGCGGGACTGAAAGAGCATCACCGCGAGTGCCAGGGCGGCGGCCGTGAGGCAGGCCGCGTAGAGGCTCACGCGGCCGAGGTGCGTGAGCGGAATCGGATGTCCCTGCGTGAGGGCGTCGGCGGGCCAGAAGAACTGGAAGTTGGGCACCACGGCCGAGAATGGCGCGACGAGGCTGCCGCCGGTGACGGAGGCCGACAGGAAATACTCGCCGACGAGCCCGAGCAGAAAGACCCCGATGCAGACGAGGAGCGTGGCCATCCGGCCGAGGCGGGTCGAGGCGGCCAACGCGATCGCCGTGAGCACCACGATCGCCTCGAACACCATCACGAGGCCGAGCCCGAGCTGCGGGTCGAAGTCGGTGGCCGGGCTCTGCAGCGTCCACGACCGACTCACGCAGGAGATGATGCCCCAGGCGGCGAGGGCGGCGGCGGCCGCGACGATCGTGAACGTCGAAGGGAACGGCCGGCGGTAGAGGTAGTTCGCCAGGCCGGCGATCACGAACGTCAGCCCGAGCGCCAGGATGCCGAACGTGAGCACGGGCCCGTCGTAGGTGTCTTCCACCCGCACCGTCGTCTGCACGCGGTGACGCACGGTGATCAGGAACACGACCGCGAGCAGCCAGTAGGCGCTGGCGATGGCGGCCGTGACGCCCAGGAACTTGCCCGCCACCACCGTCCAGCGGGAGACCGGCTTGCTGACGACCGTGACGACCGTCTTGTTCTCGATCTCCCGCGACAGGCTGCTGGTGGCCGTGAAGGCGGCCAAGAGCAGCCCCGTGAGAAACAGCGTGCTCAATCCGAGATCGACGAGGAGCTTGTTGTCGTCCTCGAGCGTGTAGGCGGCGACGTTGACGTTGAGCACCAGGGCCAGGAGCGCCGCGCAGATCAGCACGGCGTGCACCGGCTGGCGGATCGACTCGAGAAAGGCGTTGCGGGCGATGGAAAAGAGCGGCATTTCGCCGATGGTACCGCACGGATTGTGAAAATCCCGTGAGCGGGAGCAGCGGCCCCGTCCGCGGCTAAAATCTGGACAATGGTCCTTCGGGGTCCCTCCCGGCTCCTCCCGGCTCCCCGGCTCATTGGTTCCGTCCCGCACGGTCGCGTCGATGCCCTCGGCTTCACTCCCCGCCACGTCGTCCAGCGATCCGCTCGTCTATCGGCGGGCGACGACAGCCGCATGCGTGGGTTTCGGCATCCAGTTCGTGCTGCTCGTGGCCATGGGACTGGCAGCGCTCTGGGCCGACAGCCAGGCGATCTACGCCGCCACCTGGCACATGCTCGGCGGGCTGCCGATCTGGATCATGCTCGCACTCCTCTACCATCAGCACGAGCGGGAGCGTGCCCAGCGGCTCGCAGCCGAGAAGCTCGCCTCGGAGCCGCATGCCACGGCCGCGATCTTCGCAGACCTCACCGACGACCTCGACGCGGCCCGCACCCGGCTCGAGCGGCTCTATCGCTACGGCCTGCAGATCGTGAGCCTGCTCGTCGCGGTCTACCTGCTGGCTGCCGGCTGCGGGCTCGTGTACGCGCATGTCTCGGTCGCCGATGCCGCTGCCAGTGCCCCCCTGCAGGCCAATCCCGTCGGCCTGCTCTTCGTGATGGCGGCGATCGCCTTCGTCGCCTTCATCAGCGGCCGCTGGCTGAGCGGCTATGCCCGGCAGCGCGACTGGCAGCTGCTCCGGGGCGGGGCGAGCTACCTCATGAGCTGCTTCGTCGTGGCGGCTCTGCTCTTCGTCGGCGCCGTGGCGGTGGCGCTCACCAACGACACGCGTTTCTTCGGCTGGATGGCCCTCGTCATCCCGGCCGTGATGATCCTGGTGGGGATCGAGATCCTGCTCACGTCGTTGCTCGAGTCGTACCGGCCGCGGGTGCCCGGAGCGATGCCTCGCCCGGCCTTCGACAGCCGGATGCTCGGCCTGCTGACCGCGCCGGGTTCGCTCGGGAGCGTGGTGGCCGACCTGATCAGCTACCAGTTCGGCGTGGAGGTGTCGGGCAGCTGGCTGTATCAACTGCTGGGCAGTGCCGTCACGCCGCTCTCCCTCTTCGGGGCGGCCGTGCTCCTGGGGCTGAGCTGCATCACGATCGTGGCGCCCGACGAGCGGGGCGTCGTCCTCCGCTGGGGCGCGATGCGCGGCGGACCGCTTACGCCGGGCATGCACGTGAAGTGGCCGTGGCCCGTGGAGACGGTCGAAATGCATCCGGTCGGTCAGGTGCAGGAGATCGTGGTGTCGAGTGACCTCACCGGGAAGTCCCGCGACGCGCAGGCGATTCTCTGGACGAACGACAGCGACCGGGCCTCGATGCTCGGTCAGGAGGACTTCCTGGCGGCGCCAGCCCAGACAGGCGAAGGCGTGGCCCTCGTCGCGGCCGACGTGATCGTGCAATACACCGTGGCCGACTTGAAGCGGTTTTTGATCGGCTCGGCCGATCCCCGGCGGGCGCTGTCGCTCGTCGCCCAGCGGGAGGCGTCTCGCTTCTTCGCGACGCACGACCTCGACATGCTCCTCGGCCGCGGCCGCACCACCGGCGGGCCGCTCCTCGAACAGGCGATCCAGGCCGAGGCTGATCGCATGGGCCTCGGCGTGCATGTGACGGGCGTGGCGATCACGTCGCTCCATCCGCCGATCGGCAGCGTGTCCCGGGCCTTCCATGCACAGATCGGCGCGGTGCAGGATCGCGAAACGCGAATCCAGACGGCCCGCCGCGAGGCGGTCGAAGAACTGGCCAGCGTGGCCGGATCGGTCGAGCTCGCCCGCCGGCTCGACGCGGTGATCCGCCGGCTCGACGGCCTGCGTGGCGGTGACCCGGCCACGATCGCGGCGGCCGAGGCCGAGATCGACGCGCTGCTCACCGAGGCCCGCGGCGCGGCGGCGGAGCTCTTGCATGCCGCCCGTGCCTACCGCTGGAGCCGTGCGGTGGGCGAGCGGGCCGACGGTGAACGGTTTGCCGGCGAACTGCTCGCCTTCGAGGCCTCGCCCGACTACTACCGCAGCCGGCGGTTCCTCGAGGTGCTGGCCGCCGGACTCGCCGACCGCCGGAAGTTCGTGATCGCCGGCGACGCCGGTGACACGCCCGTTTTTCGCATGGACTTCAGCGACCCAGCCTCGGCCATCGACACCCTGCTCACCGAATAGCCGGTGGCGGCCCCTCGGGAACCCCGCCTCGCACACCCATGAAAAATTCGTTCATCGTGCTCGCCGGTCTCGTGATCGTCGGCGTCATGCTCTCCAACATGTTTCTCTACCAGGTCCGCTACGACCAGGTGGCGGTGCGGACCACGTTCGACAAGGCCGACGAGTCGAGCATCCAGGAGTCGCCGGGCCTCAAGTGGCGGTGGCCGTGGCCGGTGAACAAGGTCACCCTCTACCCGCGGCGGCTGCAGCTGCTCGAGGACAAGATCGAGGAACTGCAGACGGCCGACGGCAAGAGCGTGATCGTGCGGACGTATCTGACCTGGCGGATCGTCGATCCGCTCAAGTTCTACGTCACGCTCAAGGATCCCTCCGAGGCCGCTCGCCAGCTCTCCTCGCGTCTCCGCGAAGTTCGCGGCCTGATCAGCACCCGCCGCTTCGACGAACTGGTCAACGTCGATCGCGCGAAGCTCAAGCTGGCGGAGGTCGAGACGGAGGCCGCGCGGATGCTCGACGCGGCGCTCGAGCAATCGGGCTACGGCATCCAGGTGGAGAGCGTGGGCATCCACAAGATCATCCTTCCGGAATCGACGACCGAGAAGGTGTTCGAGACGATGATCGCCTCCCGCGAGCGGCTCGCCGAGAATGCGCTCCAGGAGGGGCAGGCACAGGCCTCGGCGATCAAGAGCGAGGCGGCCAGCGCTCGCGACCGGATTCTGGCGTTCGCCGAGCGGCGGGCCCAGGCCATCAAGGCACAGGGGGATCGCGAGGCCTCCGTGCAGTACCAGAGCTTCGCCAAGAACGAGGACTTCGCGATTTTTCTGCGGAAGGTCGATGCGCTGAAGAAGATGCTCGACCACAACACGACGTTCGTGCTTTCCGCCGACAGCCTCGGCATCCTCGACTGGTTCAACAAGGCCCCCGGGCAGCAAAGCCCGGGCCAAGCCCGTCCCGCGCCGGCGCCAGGCCGTTGAGCCCTGACATTCCATGCACGCTCCGCTGACCGACGCCTCCCCGCTTCCGCCCGACCGTAGCCGCCCGCCGGCTGCCGGCGATGCCGCCCAGCAGTCGCTCGCCGAAGCGCTCACGGTGAGCTTCACGATCCTGAAGCTGGCGATGGTGGCCCTGCTCGTGGCCTATGCGTTCAGCGGCACCTTCAGCGTCGGCTCCAATGAGGTGGCCCTGCGGCTGCGATTCGGCGACTACGTCGGCACGCCCGGAGCCCGCGTCTTGGAGCGGGGCACGTATCTGGCGGCCCCCTTCCCGATCGAGGAGATCGTGAAGGTCGACACGCGGCCGATGACGCTCGTGCTCGACCGCGAATTCTGGTTCGAGACGTCGGCCCAGGAGAGCGGCCTGTCCCGCAGCCAGATGCAGTCGCGCAAGGCGCTGCCGCTCAATCCGCTCCGCGACGGGTCGCTGATCACCGGCGACTCCAACATCGTGCATGCCCAATGGACGATCACCTGGCGGATCGCCGACCCCGAGGCCTATCTGACGAACGTGGGCAGCAAGACGCTGGCCGCCGACCTCGTCCGGCTGGTGGCCCAGCAGGGTGTGGTGCAGACGGCCGCGCAGCTTTCGGCCGACGAGCTCTTGCGGGGCGTGGTCGATCGCGAGGTGGCCGTCGGGGCGATGCAGCGGCGGCTCGACGACATGCGGAGCGGGCTCGTCGTCGATCAGCTCGCGCTCGACAAGGTCTCGGCCCCGATGCGGGTGGCCCGCAGCTTCGACGCCGTCACCAGCGCCGAGAGCGATCGGGCCGGGCGGATCGTGGCGGCGCAGCAGGAGCGGGCCCGGATTCTCGGCGAGACCGCCGGGGAGGCGAGCGCCGGACTGATGGCCCTGATCACGGCGTTCGAGCAGGCCACGGAGCGCGGCGACCAGGGGGCGGCCGCCGCCGCCGAACAGCGGATCGAGCAGTCGCTCACGGGTCTGGCGGTCGATGGAGCGCCGATCGGCGGCCAGGTGGCGCGGGTCATCAATGCCGCCGAGACCTACCGGACGCGGATCGTCGAGCAGGTGGCGACCGAGGCGCAGACGTTCGAGCAGCTCCTCCCGCAATACGAGCGGAACCCCCGCTTGGTGCTCTCGAAGCTCTGGGAGGACGCCCGCGAGGCGCTCCTCACCGGCGACGACGTCGAAACCTTCTACACCGTGCCCGGCCAGCTCGAGTTGCAGCTCAATCGGGATCCGGCCCTGCAGAAGGAGCGGCAGAAGGAGCAACTCCGGGCGCGGCAGCAGGACCAGAAGGCCCGGTCGGGCCGCTGACGAGTCCAGGATCAGGAATCAGGGAGGAGCCATGGTGACGCGAGGCGATGCCGGCGAGGTGATCGACATCGCCTGTGTGGGCGTCACGAAGACGTTCCGTGACTTTTGGATGCGGCCGCGGGTCCGGGCCGTCGAGAACGTCGATCTGCAGGTCCGCCGCGGCCAGGTCTACGGCCTGCTCGGCCCCAACGGCTCCGGGAAGAGCACGACGATCAAGATGCTCCTGGGCCTGCTCCAGCCGACCGCCGGCCGGATCGCGGTGCTCGGCAAACGGCCGAAGGACGTGGCCGTCAAGCGGATGATCGGCTACCTGCCGGAGGAGTCGTATCTCTATCGGTTCCTCACGGGGCGTGAGACGCTCGACTACTACGGCCGGCTCTTTCGACTCGACCGCCGCGCCCGCCGGGAGCGGATCGACATGCTCTTGGAGATGGTGGGGCTCGAGGCCGTGCAGGATCGGCCGGTGGGGGAATACTCCAAGGGCATGCAGCGGCGCATCGGCCTCGCCCAGAGCCTGATCAACGACCCGCAGCTGCTGATCCTCGACGAGCCGACCAGTGGGATGGATCCCGTCGGCGCCCGGCAGATCAAGGATCTGATCGCGACGCTCGCCCGCCGGGGCAAGACGGTGCTGCTCTGCTCGCATCTCCTGGGCGACGTGGAGGATCTCTGCGACCGGGTGGCGATCATGTACGGCGGCCGTGTGCGGGCCGAGGGCACGTGTGCCGAGCTCCTCACGCAGGAGCATGCCACGATCCTCGAGACATCCGACCTGCCGCCGGCCGTCGTCGACGAGATCCGAGGCGTGCTGGCGAAGCACGATCTGGCCGTGAAGCGGGTCGAGCATCCGCGGCGGTCGCTCGAGAGCCTGTTTCTCGACATCGTGGCCCAGGCCCGGGCCGAGGGTGTGCGGACGAGCGGCGCGGCGGCGGGCGGTCCGGTCGCCGACTTCCTCGCCGCAGGCGCTGCGGCCGCTGGGCAGGAGTCTGATGCTCCCGGTGTCGATGCCGGACTGCTCGACAGCCTCACCCGCCGGTAGGCCCGTTCAATCAACTGCATGACATCGTGATGCTCCCCTCGTCAACTCCACTCACATCGCTCGATCCCGAGACGCTCGCAGCCGCGCCCTGGCGCCGGTGGGCGTGGCCGCTCGCGGTGGTCGCCGTGGCCGGAGTCGCCGGCGGCCTGTGGTGGGTCGGCCGGACTGCCCCGGCGGCGGCCATTGCCGGAGCCGTGGTGCTCGGCCTGGCGCTCGGCGTCGGGATCGCGGCGCTTCGGCTCGTGCTCTCCGGCAGTCATGGCGTCATCGGCGTTGGGCGGGCGGTCGTCGAGGAGGCCGTCGGCAGTCGCACGCCGGTGCTGCTCGTCCTGGCGCTCGTGCTGGCTTTGCCTGTCCTGCCGCTCGTGCTCGATCCCTCGGAGCGACTGGAGTATCGACTGCAGTTCTTCCTCAATTGGGCGCTCTCGGGGGCGAGTTTCGTCTTGGCGATGGTCACGATCGTGCTCGCCGTGGGCAGCGTCTGCGGCGACATCGACAGCCAGCGGATCCACATGACGCTCGTCAAGCCGATCCAGCGGTGGCAGTACCTCTTCGGTAAGTGGCTGGGCATCGTGCTGCTCGACGCCGTGCTCGTAGGGATCGTCGGCGTCGGCGTCTTCCTCGGAGCGGTGGCGATCGGCCGCCTGCCGGCCGCCGATGCAAGCGACCGGCGGGCGGTGGACGAGCAGGTGTTCACCGCCCGGCAGACGGCCCGGCCGGAGCATCCGCAGGGGGCGGAGTTCGACGCCGCCGTCACGGCCTCGATCGAGCGGATGCAAAAGGATGATCCTTCCAGCTTCGCGCTCGACCCGGCCGGCGCCCGCCGGCGGATCAGGGCCCAGCGGGTGCTCGAATGGCACACCGTTTCGGCCGACGTGATGGCCAGCTACCTGTTCACGTTGCCCGAGCCCTCGCGACTCGACGCCAGCGTCGTCCAGTTGCGACTCAAGCCCTTCGCCGACAACGTCGGCATCGATCGCGCGCCGGTGCGGTTCGCCCTGTGGCTCAACGACCGGGCGTATCCGGTGAAGAACGGCGTGCATGAGGAATACACGCTCACCAGCGGCCGATTTCACACGATCGACGTTCCTGCCTCCGTGATCGACGAGGCGGGGCGGCTCCGGGTGGGCATCGCCAACCGCAACCTCGTGCCCCCGGGCGAGACGCGGCCGACCGCGATCTCGTTCTCACCGGGCAAAGGGCTCGAGGTGCTCTATCGGGCCGGCTCGTTCACGGGCAATTTCGCCCGCGGGCTCGTCGTGATGCTCGCCAAGCTGGCGATGCTGGCCGCTGCCGGGCTCGCTGCGGCCAGCTGGCTCGGGTTTCCCATCGCGGTGCTCACGAGCCTGATGGTCTACGTCGTGGCAGTGGCCCGGGGGTTTCTTGCCGATGCGATCGATATCTACACCGGCCTCGATCGGCCCGACAGCACGTTCGTGGCGATGGTGCGGCTGCGGGCCTCGCTCCTGTTCGAGCGGCTCGACAAACTCGAGCTCTGGGATGCCTTCAAGACGCTCACGTCGATCGTGGCCGACGGCTTTCTCGCCCTCGTGCCCTCCTTCGGCGCGCACGACGGCGTGACGGAGGTGGCCACGGGCCGGCTCCTCTCGCTGTCGCAGATGCTCGCCTCCTGTGGCGAACTGGCGGTCCTCTATCCGTTCCTGCTCCTGGCGGTCGGCTGGCTGCTGCTCGAGCGCCGCGATCTCGTCAACGTGTCGGGATCCTGATTCCTTTCCAGGCCGTGCATTCATGAACTCCGACCGGGCCGTGATCGCGATCGCCGCCGGCGTGCTCGTTGTGGGCACGGCGGCGGCGGGCTGGCTCGCGGCCGGCATCCAGCGGGAGCGGCGCGACCTGGAATTGGTCGTGTCACGGGCCGGCGTGGAGGGCATGCCGCCCCACGTGGCGATCGCCACGGCGGCGCTGGGCACGTTTCGCGGGCTCGCAGTCGATGTGCTCTGGGCGCGGGCTGACCACCTGCAGACGGAAGGGGAGTTTTTCGAGGCCCAGACGTTGAGCCAGTGGATCACCGCCCTCCAGCCACGGTTTCAGAAGGTCTGGGGCTTCCAGGCCTGGAACCTCGCCTACAACATCGCCGCGGCCACGCAGGTGCCGGAGGAGCGCTGGGGCTGGGTGAGTCGCGGCATCTCGCTGTTGCGGGACCAGGGCATTCCGCTCAACCCCAAGGCACCGCAGCTGCAGATGGAGCTGGGCTGGCTCTACCACAACAAGATCGCGGGCAAGTCGGACAAGGAGCACTGGTACTACAAGGCCCGGCTCGCCCGCGAGATGCAGGAGTTTCTGGGGGACATGACCTCGGGCCGCACGACGGCGGAGGCGATCGATCTGTTTCGCCGCGTGGCCACCGCGCCGGCGACGCTCGCCGCGCTCGAGGCACGGGTGCCGGCGGTCACGGAGGCCGTCGCCCTGCTCGCCGAGCATGGGCGGCGGCCCGACGAGGCGTTCATGCGGATGCTGGGGCGGGCGCTGATGTATGCCCGGTCGACCGACGCCAAGCTGCTCGGCGGCGACACGCTGCCAGCCGACGTCGATCGCACGCTGCTGGCGGCGATCCGCGGGAATCGCGACCTGGCGGCGACGATCCTCGATCAGCTCGTGCCCCATCTGCAGCGCCGCATCCTGGAGGACCGGTACCGCATGGATCCGGCGGCCATGCTGGCCGTGATGGAGCGGTATGGTCCGCTCGACTGGCGGCATCCGGAGGCCCACGGCATCTACTGGACGGAGCAGGGCATCGCGATCGGCCGCACGCTCAAGCGGCGTGAAGATGCCAACGAGCTGCTCATCATCCGCAGCCGGCTGCACATGCTGTCCGATCTCATGCGGACCGGCCGGGTGGACTTCGACCCGGTGACCAGCCGGGTTGATCTGCTGCCCGATCCGCGGTTCATCGCCAGCTACGAGCGGGCCCTCGAGGAGGCGCTCGAGGTGATCACGTCGGACGAGGGAGTGTCGGCTGGCGACTTCGGCCAGGCAGAGGAGGAGGATCTGCTCGACGGCTATGAGACCTTCCTCAACCTGGCCGTGATCCTGGAATACCTCTACGGCGACCTCGCTGATGCCCAGACGCACTTCGTGAAGCTTCGCACGTTGGCCGAGCGGCTGGGCCGCGGCGACGATCCGCTCTACACCGACACGGTGGAGTCGTTCATCGCCCAGCGGATCGGCGAGGTGCTGGCGATCGACGTCTCGAACCTGCGGCAGTTCCTCGATGCCATGATCCGGCGGGCGATCATGGAGGGATTGGCGAAGGGCAACCTCGACGCGTTCAATCGCTACCTCACGGTGGCCAACACCGTCTATGATCGCCGCTTTTCGGCCTCGAATCCGCAGGCGACATTCGTGCTCGAGGAGTCGAAGCTGCTCGAGTTCCCGAAACTGGTGGAGAACTCGTTCGTGAGCGTGATGAAGCAGTCGACGCTGCCGGTGTTGGAACGGGCCCGGATCTGGGCCTGGGCACCCGACCGCCTGCGGGAGTTGGCCTATCCGCAGCTTGCCGAGACGCTCACGGCCGACGCCGAGGCTGCAGGCCTCGACCCCGCGCGGGCATTTCCGGCCCCGGCCGCCGCAGCGGATGGTGCCGGCGACGCGGCTCCGAGTGGAGAACCATGAGCAGGAATCAATCGCGGCAGGGTGACGGCCGCCCGGCAGCGCCGCAGGGCGAACGCCTGTTCGGGGTGCTGGCGGTCATTGCGGCTTTCGTGGCTTCGGGCTGTCTGTTTCTGATCGAGCTCTTCGCCGGCAAGCAACTCCTGCCGCGGTTCGGCGGCGCCCCGGGCGTGTGGGTCACCTGCCTGGCTTTTTTCCAGGTGGCGCTCGTGGCGGCCTATTGCCATGCCGATCGGCTCATTCGCCACTGGTCGCCCAGGAGCCAGGTCGGCCTCCAGGTGATGCTGTTTGCGGCCGCCGCGATCGTGGCTCCGCTGGGGCTCGGTGCCGCACTGACCGAGGTCCTGCCGGAAAGACTGCCCGTGCCCCTCGTCGTGCTCATGATGCTGGCGGTGAGCATCGGCCCGGCATTCTTCGCCGTGGCCACGCTCGCGCCACTCTTCGGCCACTGGCGGAGCCGCTGGGGCCAGGCGACCGCCGCCAGGTCGGCCGCCGCGGATCGCGCCTACGGCCTCTATGCGGCGGGGAACGCCGGAAGTTTCGCGGCCCTCGTGGCCTATCCGCTCGTCATCGAGCCGGTTGCGGGCCTGGCCGGCCAGGCGGAGTTGGCCGGCCGTCTGTACGCCGCCGTCGCCCTGCTCATGGTGGCCTGTGGCTGGTTCGCCGCCTCGCGGTCGCGTGAGCCTCTGACCACAGCCCCCGTCGCCCCGCCCCAGCCCGTCGGCTGGCCGACGTGGCTGCGGTGGGCGGCGCTCGCTGCCGTCCCGGCATCGTGGCTCTCGGGGCTGACGACGTATGCCACGGTGGAAGTCGCTCCGATCCCGCTCTTGTGGGTCGTGCCGCTGGCCGTCTATCTCGCGAGCTTCGTCATCGTGTTCGCGCCGGGAGGCCGCCGGCTGCGCAGTTTCGAGCGGCCTGCGGTCCTGGCGGCCGTGGGCGTCGCCGCCTGGCTGCTGGCAGGCAACGTCGAACAGCCCATCTGGCCGGTGTTGATCGCCCACCTGACGGCATTCTTCATGGTCTGCGTCGGCCTGCACGGCGTGCTCGTCGACGAGCGACCGCCGGCCGATCAGCTGTCGAGCATGTATCTCGCGATGGCGGCTGGAGGCGCAGTTGGCGGCCTCTTCAACGCCGTGGTCGCGCCGGCCCTGTTCGATGCGCACCACTACTGTCCGGTTATAAGTCGAACAATCTCAACTGGTTACGATCGGTGTCTTGCTCGGATGCGTCGATTTCGGCCTGAAGAGCCTGTAAAAGCGGTGCTTTTTCAAACAGCGTGAGGCTCAGGACCTGAAGGA
>JBJTIE010000095.1:0-2492 GCA_046094845.1 Planctomycetaceae bacterium
GTGAACGCCGCCGGCACGCTCGATCACGCGGCTGATCTCGCCGCGATCGCCGAGGCGTTGCACCGCGGCCATGACGTGGCCGTGCTCCTGCCGAAGGTGGAGTCGGCGGCGGCGGTCGAGGATGCGGCTCGCTTCTTCGCCCACCATGGCCTGACCCCGCCACGGTTCTACCTGCTCGCGGAGACAGGGCCGGGCGTCGAGCGGCTCAGCCTGATCCTCGCCCAAACGCAGCCGCTCGTCGCGGGCGTGGTCCTAGGGATGATCGACTATGCGTTCGATCAGGCCATGTGGCCCTTCCCCGGGCCTCTTGATCCGACGCTCTGGGCGATCGCCCGCGGCGTTGCCGCCGCCTGCGGCGAGGCGGGCGTGACGTACGTGCACACGCCCTGCCTGCGGCTGAGGGACCGGCCGCTGATTCACGAGGTATGCGGGCGGCTGCAGGGAATGTGCCGCGGCCCGGCGGGCCTCCTGACGCTCAGCCTGGATCAAACGCGGGCGGTGGTGGACGCGGCTGGGGGCGTTGCCAGCGGCGGAGAGGGCGAGACACCGCCACATGATCCTCTCGCCGAGGCGCGGGACGTGATCCGGGAGTTTCGCGAACACCGCAGCGGCAAGCGGTCGTTTTCGGTGGATGCGGTCCACGACCGATTCATCCCGCCGCAGGAATACCTGGCCGCTGTGAGGTTTCTGGCGGGGCGAGGCGAGCACCCATGATGCAGCGGCTCCGCGTGGGGATCGTGAGCGGCTGTCTCGGGGCGCCGATGGAGTCGGTGGGCAAGAGCGAACTCTTCCACCAGGTGGCCGCCCGCCGGCTGGCCGACCGCGGGATCGAACTGCGGGTGAGCCTGCGGCCGATCGACGAGTATCGGCTCGACCGGATGCTCGGGCAGCTCGAGTTTCTCGCCGCGGAGCGGGGCTGCGATCTGCTCGCGTTCCAGATTCGGCCCACGCTCTTGCGGCATGCGGCCGTGGTGCTGTGGAAGGACCGGCGGGGCGGCGGCTGGCCGCGGGTGCGGCTCTGCCCGTATTACCAGGAAGACCTCAACGACTGGACGCCGCCAGAGGGGCTGTCGCACGTCGAGCGGTGGTACCAGGCCAACTACGCCCTCGCACGGTGGACCGGGCTGCAGCGGCGGGCACGGATGCAGGTGGCCTATCAGCTGCGGGCGATTGCCCATCACGCACGAGAGCAGCTGCGGCGGCCGCTCGTGTTTCTCGGGCCGATGTTCAACGCCACGCTGCCGCCGCCGATCGAGCGGTATTGGACGCCGATTCTGCGGCATGAGATGGCGGCGATTGGAACGCCGTTCGTGGATCTCTGTGATTTCCGGCTCGCGACCACGCCCGAGCGATTCGAGCCGGACGGCTTCCACGTGAACCGCCACGGCCACGAGATCGTAGGCGAGCGCTTCGCCGCGGCCGTCCGCCCGTAGTCCACATGCTCCGCATGTGGACGACGGGCTGGAGGCCAAAAACCCGGGCGATTACCGCGCGGGTCCGCCCACCTCCAGCCGAATAGCCTGGCCGTTCGGCCTCCATGCCTCCAACCGCACACGGAGTGTGCGGACTACGGCGCGAGTGTGCGGACTACGGGCGGAGCACGCGGACTATTGGGAGCCCGCCGCTTTTGATATACTCCTGTCCATGAGCACAGTTGAAGAAATCGAGGCCGCGATTCAGCGACTGAACCCCGCCGAGATGGCTCTGTTTCGCGCATGGTACGCGGACTTCGATGCCGCCGAATGGGATCGCGAGATCGCCGCAGATGTAGCCACAGGCAAACTCGATTGGCTGATCCAAGAAGCCCTGGATGATCTCGACGCAGGCCGCTGCACCGATCGATGAAGCATCGAGCAAGCCCACGATTCTGGCGTCACTATCGGTCTCTGCCGGATGACGTTCAGGAACTGGCGGATCGGGGCTACCAGCTGCTTCTCCAGGATTCACGACATCCGTCATTGCATTTCAAGCGAATCGGCAGACTCTGGTCGGTGCGGGTTGGCCTTCACCACCGTGCACTAGCGACCGAGCGAGGAGACGAGATCGTCTGGATCTGGATTGGCAGCCACGCTGAATATGACCTGCTCCTGCGACGCAACGCGTGACACGCAAGCGCAGAGGCCCGTCACTCCGTGACGGGCTCGCCCGTTGCGGAGCAACGGGCCTACATTGAACCGGTCACGGCGTGACCGGGCTACGGGAAGCGGGCTACGAGAGGTGGGCGCCGAGGACCACGAGCGCGAGCGGACGCGACCAGTGCATCGTCTCTCGCTTGCCCTGAAATCCGTCCCACACACGCCGCACCTCCCGGCCGTCGAGGAACGGTAGCTGCTCCACCGCGGCGATCGCCGCCTCGCACTGCTCCCGAACGCCGCCCCGCATCCAGGCGCCGATCGGGAGCATGAACCCCGTCTTCTGCCGACTCGCCACCTCGGGCGGTATCACTCCCGCACAGGCCTGCCGCAGCAGCGCCTTCGGCGGCATGCCGGCGG
>JBJTIE010000096.1:0-10937 GCA_046094845.1 Planctomycetaceae bacterium
GAACTTGTTGCGATCCCAGGCGTGCGACCGCAGGCTCGCGTCGGCGGAGGCCACGTTCCGCGACAGCCCGAGCAGCAGGGCGAAGGCATGCTCCGCGGTGCTCACCGTGTTGCCGGCGGCTCATCCACGGTCATCTCACCCATCCACCCCCGGACCAGGATTCATGCCCTCGATCATCGTCCTCGACACCTTGAGCCCCGATGGCATCGCCCTGCTCGATGCGGCCGCCGCGCAGGGAATCACCTACGAGGTGAAGACCGGTCTTGCGGGCGACGCCCTCAAGGATGCCCTGGCCGCTCATGACGGCGCGATCTGCCGCAGCGGCGTGAAGATCACCCCGGCGGCCCTGGCGGGCAACCACCGTCTGAAGGCGATCGTGCGGGCGGGCGTGGGCACCGACAACATCGACAAGGAGGCGGCCACGCGGCAGGGCATCGTGGTGATGAACACGCCCGCCGGCAACACGGTGAGCACCGCGGAGCATGCCTTCGCCCTGCTGCTCGGGCTGTCGCGGAACGTGGCCTCCGCCGACGCGAGCCTGCGGTCGCACGCCTGGGATCGCAACAAGTTCATGGGCGTGCAGCTCGCGGGCAAGACGCTGGGCATCGTGGGCCTCGGCCGCATCGGCCAGGCGGTCGCGAAGCGGGCCAGGGCCTTCGACATGCACGTCATGGGCTTCGATCCGTTCCTGTCGCCCGACAGAGCCGCCGAGCTCGGCGTGGAGCTCGTGACCAATGCCCGCGACCTCCTGCCACAAGTCGACTATCTCACGGTGCACACGCCGCTCACCGAGGAGACCAAGTATCTCGTCGGTATGCAGGAGCTCGAGTCGCTGAAGCCGGGCATCCGGCTCGTCAACTGCGCCCGGGGGGGCATCTACGAGGAGCGGGCGCTCGTGGAGGGGCTGAAGCGGGGCATCATCGCGGGCGTGGCACTCGACGTCTTCGAGAAGGAGCCCTGCACGGAAAGCCCGTTGTTCGGCATGCCCGGCGTGCTGGTCACGCCACATCTGGGCGCGAGCACGGAGGAGGCCCAATCGCAGGTGGCCGTCGAGGGCGTCGGCCTGCTGGTCGACTTCCTCACGACGGGCACAATCCGCCATGCGGTGAATTCGGCCGCGGTCGACCCGGCCGAGCTCGAAGGAGTGCGGGGCTTTCTCGACCTCGCCTGGCGGCTCGGCCAGCTGCTCGCGCAGCTCGACGACGGCCCGCCGCGGTCGTGTTCCATCGCCTATCGCGGCGAGGTGGCCTCCCGCAACACGCGGCTGATCACCGCGGCCTTCGCGGCAGGCCTGCTCGAGGCGGCGATCGAAGACGTCAACATCGTCAATGCCGAGGTGCTGCTTCGGGAGCGGGGCATCGACCTGGTCGAACAGAGCCGCACCGATCCCGGCGCGTTCAGCTCCGTGGTGGCGGTCGATCTGGTCGCGGGCGACCACGTGCACCGCGCCGCCGGCACGCTCTTCGGCCACGCCATGCCCCGGCTCGTTCAACTCGAGGGGCACCGGCTGGAGGCCTACCTCGACGGCGTGCTGCTCGTGTTCACCCACCAGGACGTTCCGGGGATCATCGGCCGGGTGGGCACCACGTTCGGCGGTCTCGGGATCAACATCGCCCAGATGACCGTGGGCCGCTCGACCCCCGGCGGCGACGCGATCGGCGTCCTGAATCTCGATCAGGAACCCTCCGCCGAGGCGCTGGCGATCGTCAGGGCCTGCCCCGGCATCCGTTCCGCTCCTGTCGTGAAGCTGCCGCCCGCCGGCCAACTGCCGGTCTGGCTCGCCACGTCGGCGGCCGCCGCGCGGTCGGCCCGCCGGGCCGCGGCAGCCGGAGCCTGACGCGTTCCCACCGCGGCGCTGCCGCATTGGCCCGGATCTCCTGCGCCCATCGGCCGTTTGACGGATCGCGGCCCTGCTTTCACAATCAGCAGCATACGCCCCAGGGTCGCACCATGAGTTTTGTCGCCGCAGCCTTCGACCCGGAGCGACGGCGTGCGCCGCGCCGCGGGTGGGCAGTCGTCGTGGGGCTCGTCGTCTGCCTCCTCGGTGCCTCCGGGATCGCCGCCGAAGGCGAGGCCCAGTGGGTCGCCACCCGGCTACTGCTCGACGAGCTCGGTGAGCGGCAGATGCCCGACGTGGTCATGTGGGTGCTCGACCGTGTGGCCGTCGATCCCGATGCGCCGGCCGATCTGAAGCAGGATGTGCCGTTTCGTCGTGCCGTCGCCCTTCTGGGCACGAGCCGCATGGAGACGAACTCGAAGCGGCGGGCCGAAATCCTCGCCACCGCGGAGCAGTCGCTCGATGCCTTCATCGCGACGTCGCCGACCGGAAGCCGGGCGATCGAGGCCTATACGCAGAAGGGCAACCTGCTCATCGAGCGCGGACGGAGCAAGGTCGATCAGGCCAAGAAGCCGGGGGCCGACGCCAAGGGCCTGCTTGCGGAAGCGGCGACTCACTTCGACGCCGCCATCAAGGTGCTCGAAGGCAAGGTGAAGCCGAACGAGCCGATCACGGAGGTCACCAACGCGGAGGACGCCGTGGTGGCCGAGTACAGGGCCGTCCGCGACCACCTCCAGCAGCTCAAGGGAGACGGGGGGCGAGACGAGAAGCAGAAGAAAGCAAAGCCCATCAAGCCAGGTGCGGCAAAGCAGCTCGCCGAGCTCGAGGCGATCGAGGAACAGCTGCAGGGCAAGCTCATCCAGACCCGGCTGATGGTGGCGAGCGCCTACTTCGAGAAGGCGAAGGCCTTTCCCGAAGGCTCGAAGGAATGGCGCGACACGGTCGATGCGTCGGCCGCCCAATTCAAGGAGATCGCCGACAAGTATCCGACCAAGGGGGGCGGCCTGTTCGCCCGCTACTATGAGGCACGGAACTATGCGGTCATCGGCAAGGACGACCTTGCCAAGAGCAAGGCTCCCGATTTCAAGCCCGATCCCCAGAATCCTCCGTCGCGGAAGCTGGATACCGCCATCAGCACGCTCGCTCCACTGACGGCGCTCGAGTCCAAGGCACCCCTGGCGATCTCCCTGCGGGCGAAGGCCGTGGCCACGTCGCTGGAGTGCGCGACGGCGCTGGGCAAGTTCGACGGCTTCGACAAGAACCAGCGGGCGTTCGCGGTCACCCCCGTGCCCCCGGAGCGGCTCGACACAGACTGGCTCACGCTCAAGTATCGGGCGGCGGAATTCCTCGCGGCAGCGGCGGACAAGCTGCCTCCGCCGGAGAAGACGAGGGCCTTTGCCGACATCAAGAGGCTCGCCACCGACGTGGCCAAGGCCAACAAGGAATTCACGAGTGAGGCCCGGGGGCTGCTCGCGAAGATCGGCAAGGATGCGCCGGAGGTGGCGACCGAGGAAAACTTCGAGTCGTTCATGGAAGAAGCCCGCCTGGCGCTGACGTCGATGCAGGAGGCGCAGGCGGCGGCCAAGCAGCAGCCCGGCACCCCGGCCGCGGAGGAGGCTGCGGCGAAGGCGGTCGCCGCCCGCGATCAGGCCTTTGCCGGTCTGCGGGCGGCCCTGAAGGCCGCGACGGCGGAGACCGACGTGGCGGCGGTCAACCAGGCCCGATACCTGCTGACCTTCCTGCTCTACGAGCAGCAGCGCTACCACGACGCCGCCGCGATGGGATCGTTCCTGCTCGATCGCTACCCGAATGCCAAGGGGAGCCGGCAGGCGGCGAAGATCGCGATGGTGAGCTGGCAGCAGCTGCAACAGAAGCAGGCTGCGGCCGACTGGAAGCAGAACGCAAAGGAGCAGACCACGAGGCTGGCCGATCGGATCATGCAGACCTGGCCCGCCGAGCCCGACGCGGCGGATGCGGCCCTGATCGCGCTGGCGGCGGCCACCGAGGCCCGGGATTCCCAGCGGATCATCGGACTCGTCGAACGGGTGCCGGCCGATTCGCCGCGGCGAGCCGAACTGCTCCTGCGGGCGGGCACGGCACTGTGGCGCGAGGTGCTCGAAGACCGGCGGCTCGATTCCGAAAACCGCCGTCCCTCGGACGAGACCGCCGCCTGGAAGGCGAAGGCTCATTCGCTGCTCGACGACGGCTTGACTGCGGTGCAGCCTGACAAGGTGGCCCTGCCCGTGATCGTGTCGGCGGCGCTCGCCCGCTGCCAGATCGCACTGGACGACGGGGAGCCGAAGGTGGGTCAGGAGGTGCTCGAGCGGCCTGTCTACGGCCCCTGGACCGTTGTCAACAACCCGCAGGCCGACCCTGCGCTTGGCCAGGGCTCGTTCGCCGAGGCTGTCTACACGGTGGCCCTGCAGTGCTTCATCGAGGCTGAGCAGCTCGCGAAGGCGGAGGAGGCGATGAAGGGCCTCGAGCGGCTGGCGGGCGATGGTGAGGAGGCCTCGGCGAAGCTCACCGCCATGTACTTCACCATGGGTCGCAACCTCCAGGGCCAGCTGGAGTCGCAGGCCCAGACCGTGGAGAAGGGCGACGCGAACGCCGCCCAGAAGGCCGCGGTCACGCTGGCCGGATTCGAGACGTTCCTCGATCGGCTGGCCGGCCGCGACAAGAAGGTGACGTCACAGATGTGGATCGCCACGACCTATCTGTCGCTCGGCTCTGGCAAGGATATGCGGCGGGTCGTGCCGCAGCCGAAGGCGGAGCAGTATCTCGACCGCGCCGCCACGGTGTACGCGGGCCTGCTGAAGAAAAAGGACGATCAGGCGACGCCCCAGGCGGAGCGCGACGAAGTCTCGAGGTTCGAGCCGTCGATCCGGCTCCGGATGGCGAACATCTTCAAGGAACGGGGCAAGTGGGACGAGGCGCTCGAGCAGATCGACTGGATCCTGAAGGACGCCAAGCGGCAGAATTCGCTCGACACCCAGGTGCAGGCGGCCGAACTCCTTCAAGCCGCTGGGCTCGAGGCGGCCGGCACGGATCCCGGCCGTGCCGAAGCGTTGCTCAAGGAGGCCATCGTCGGCCGCAAGCAGGGGGGCAGCGTGATCTGGGGCTGGAATGGCCTGGCCAACAAGCTCGTCCGGCAGGCCTCCGCCGGCACCGACGAGAAGTCGCTGCGATCGCGGACGCTGTTCTTCGAGTCGCGGCTCGCCGTGGCGACCTGCCTCCTCGAACGCGCCACGCTCTCGGGCAAGCCCAAGGATCAAGCCGACGAACTGCTGGGCAAGGCAGCGACGGCGATTTCGACGACCCGCAAGATGTATCCCGATCTTGGCGGTGATGCGATGGCCGGCCGCTACGAAAAGGTCCTCAAGGACGTGCAGAAGAAACAGGGGGCCGTGAACCCACGGGGCTTCACGGAACTCGACGAACAGGCGGCCGCGGCGGCAGCCGCAGCCACACCGCAGGAGAAATGATCGTGCGTTCGCCTCTGAACACGTGTCGCATGCCGGGCTCGCCCCGCTTGAGCTGGAGCCGGTTGCTGGCGGTGATCGTGGCCGCGGCGGCCTGCGACGCCTTCGGTCAGGATGACGCCGATCGCGTCCGCCTGCTCGACCGCCGGGAGATCAAAGGCGAGATCGTCATCGCATCGCCCAACGAGATTGAGATCAAAAAAGGGGACGGCGAGGAAGTGGAGAAGGTTCCGGTCGATCGCATCCGGGAGGTGACGCTCGCCGGCGAGCCCGATGCCCTCCGCAATGCCCGCGACATGCTCCTGCGAGGCGATGCTCCCTCCGCCCTCAAGGAGTTGGCAAAGGTGCAGGAGGCAGACCTGCAGGGGGCGTCGGATCGCGTGCTGGCCGAAATGCAGTTCGTGAAGGCGGCCGCCATGGCCAAGCAGGCGACGCTCACGGGCAACGGGCTGGCCGAGGGCGAAAAGGCCCTGCGGGATTTCGTGAGCAAAAACCCCAAGACCCACCACTTCTACCGGGCTGCAGAAACGCTCGGCGACCTGCTGGCCAAATCCCAGAAGTACGCAGACGCGGCCACCGTCTACTCGGCCCTTGAAAAAGGCCCCCCTGCCCTGAAGGTTCGGGCCGCCTCGGCGAAGGCCGAGCTCAACCTCGCGCAAGGAAAGTTCGCCGAAGCCCTGAAGGATTTCGAGAACGCGGCGAAGGTGCAGGCCGACCCGAAGGATGCGGCGAGCGAGCAGCAGAAACTCGAGGCCTCCCTCGGCAAGGCCCGGTGCTTCGCCCGACTCGACAAGGGAGCCGACGCCGTCGCCCTCGTGCAGCAGGTGGTGAAGGGGGCCGATCCGGAGGAACGGGACATGCTCTCCCAGGCCTACACCGTTCTGGGAGATGCCTTCCGCGCCGTCGGCAAGGAACAGGATGCGTTGATCGCCTTCCTCACCGTCGATCTGGTTTACAACACCCAGCCCGAGAGTCACGCCGAGGCCCTGTTCAACCTGGCCCAACTCTGGGAGAAGGCCCAGAACCCCGAGCGAGCCAGGCAGGCGAAGCAGACCCTGGAAACGATGTACCCCGATAGTCCGTGGCTCAAGAAACTCGCAGGCAACGCGGCGTCGTAGGCTCGTCAGCCCTGCCGGATTTGGCCCCGGGGCCGATCCACGATAGTCTCTATGGAACCAGTCTGAATCACATTTTTCGAGGAGCAGAACATGCAGGTGGATGCGGTCATCGGCAGCCGGAATGCCACGGGAGACACGGGAGAGTGGGTCGCCTCGAAAACGCGGGCCATGGGCTGGCTGCCCGGCTGGGTTGGCCGGATGCTCGTCGCGGCCTGCCTGCTCGCTCCGTGGGTGGCGGTGACCGTCGCCCCCGTGGCGTTCGCGCCCGATGTCGCCTCGGCACAGGACGAAGGGGGCGAGGAAGAGGCTGCCGAGGAGGAGGGGCAGAGCTATCTGGCGTTTCTTGCGGCGGCCCTCGGCCCGAAGTACATCGTGATCTTCCTGCTGCTGTCGTTCGGCCTCGTGGCCCTGCTCGTGATGTGCTTCCTGCAGTTCCGCAAGCAGGTGCTCATCCCGCCGGCGTTAAGCCAGTCGTTCGAGCAGCACCTGGAACAGAAGCAGTTCCAGGAGGCCTACGAACTGGCCAAGAATGACGACTCGTATCTGGGCCATGTTCTGGCCGCGGGCATGGGCAAGCTCCAGTCAGGCTATCCGGCCGCGGTGGAGGCCATGCAGGCTGCCGAGGGCGAGCAGGCGATGAAGCTCGAGCACAAGATCAGCTACGTCTCGCTCGTCGGCGCACTCGCCCCGATGTTCGGCCTGCTTGGCACGGTGGACGGGATGGTGGCGGCGTTCATGCTCATTGCCCAGCAGGACACGGCGCCCAAGCCTTCCGAACTCGCCGTCGGCATCTCGCAGGCCCTCGTGACGACGCTCATCGGCCTCTGGCTGGCCATCCCGGCCATCGCCTCCTACGGCCTCCTGAAGAACTGGCTCCAGCGGTTCAACATGGAGGTCGATGACGAGAGCATGCGGCTCATGTCGCGGTTCCAGAACCTCGCGAAGAAGTAGCCCTCCGCCATGGCAAAGCGACAGAGCGACGGTCCGGAGAAGACCGAGATCGACATGACGCCGATGATCGACATGACGTTTCAGTTGATCACGTTCTTCATGTTCACGCTCAACTTCTCCACGGCCGTTCAGGACGACCGGATCCAGCTGCCATCGAGCCAGCTGGCGAAGCCCGCCAAGGGCCCCGCGGAGGATCCGATCACGCTCCAGCTGATGCTCGACGGCAGCGTGATCTACAACGGCGAGGCAGTGCCGCTGCGGGAGATGGGCGGCTACCTCGAGAGCGAGAAGCGGGTGATGATCTCGGCGAGCAAGGAGCCGAGCGCCGCCACGGTGATCGTGCGGGCCGACGGCCGGGCGAAGACGGGCGAGGTGCAGGACCTCATCAAGCTCTGCCAGGAGAAGGGGTTCGAGAAGTTCGTGTTGCGGGCCGAGTACGACGAGCGGCGTAAATAACGAGGTGATGCATGGCCGCGCAGCGCGAAAAACTTCCCGACAAGATCAGCATCGACATGACGCCGATGATCGACTGCGTCTTCCAGCTGATCACGTTCTTCATGCTCACGCTCAAGACGGTCATCTCGGAAGGCGACTTCCAGATTCGCATGCCGCTCGGCGTGAGCGCGGGCGCGGCGTCGGACGATGCGTTGCCGCCCGTGCAGGTGAAGATGCGGGCCGACCCGGACGGCAAGCTCGCTGGCATCACGATGAACGGCCAGGGCGTTCCCGACTTCGAGCAACTCCGCCGCAAGGTGATCGACCTCGTGGGCACCGGCCCGGGCTCGAACGCCGACAAGACCGAAGTCGAGCTCGACTGTGACTACAACCTGAAGTACGTGAACGTCGTCGAGGCGGTGTCGGCCGTTTCGGGCGTGCCGCAGTCCGACGGCACGACGATCGATCTAATCAAGAAGATCAAGTTCACACCCCCCAAGCGCCGCTAAAAAAGGTGCCAGCCACCAAATTTGGGTAATTTCAAAACGCACAGTCACTGCGAAGTGGCTCGCAAATTACCCAAATTTGGTGGCTGGCACCTTTTTTTCTCACCGGCGGGGGTGAAACTTCTCGTGCACGCCCTTGAGGCGGCCGGCGTCCACGTGGGTGTAGCGCTGGGTCGTGGCGATGCTCGCGTGTCCGAGCATCTCCTGCACGTGCCGGAGATCCACGCCGCCGGCCACGAGATGCGTCGCGAAACTGTGCCGCAGCGTGTGGGGGCCGATGTCCGGGGGAATGCCGGCCCCGGCGGCATGCTCCCGCACCACCTCCCAGATCCGCATCCGCGACAGCCGATTGCCGCGTGACGAGAGGATGACCCAGGCCGGCTGGGATCCTGCCCGCGTGGCGAAGGCCTTCCTTGGACCGTCGATCCACGCCGAGAGCGCCGCGATCGCCCGCCGCCCGAGCGGCACCACCCGCTCCTTGTCTCCCTTGCCCCGACAGGTGCAGAAACTCTCTCCGAGATGCACGTCGGAGAGCCGCATGGCCGACACTTCCGATGCGCGACAGCCGGTCGCATAGAGCAGTTCCAGCAGCGCCCGGTCGCGGATGCCGACCGGCGTCTGTGCCTCGGGCCCCGCCAGCAGCCGATCCACCTGCGCGGGCGAAAGCGTGCCTGGCATGGCGTCGTCGCGCTTCGCGGCCGTGAGCAGTTCGGCCGGGCTTTCCGCAATCACGCCTTCGAGCTGGAGGAACGAATAGAACGTCCGCAGCGTGGCCGCCTGGCGGGCGATGCTCGCCCGCGCGAGCCCCTTCTTCGCCAGCGCGGCGAAGTAGTCACCCAGATCGCGGACGGAGAGCGTCGCGGCGGCCCGATCGCCGAGCCAGTCCCGAAAATCCCGCAGATCGCGACGGTAGGCCGCCTGCGTGTTCTCCGCGAGCGCCCGCTCGTGCCGCACGTAGTCGAGAAACCGGATCACGAGCGTGGCCGTGCCCGCGGCCGGCAGGTCCACGCGGCCGCCGTCCATCACGATCCGTCGCGTTCGCGGTCGCTGCTGTTTCACGTCGCCCGTCCTGCGTGAGGTCGCCGGCGCGGGGGCGGTACAAGTCTCGTCGCGGGGACCTCGAAGACTCGGCCCAATGCTCCGCGAGCTTGCACCGACCCCTCGCCTCCCATACAAGCCCCCAGGCGCAAGCCGGGGGATCGTGCCGTCCCCTCGCTCGCGCTCAGGGCTTCTATGCGCACCGACCCCCTCGCCTCGCCGATCGTTATGCGTCGTAACCGAGATTGGGTGCCAGCCAGCGTTCGATTTCGCTCACCGGCATGTCCTTCCGCGCTGCGTAGGCCTCCACCTGGTCCCGCGTGATCCGGTCCACTGCGAAATATCGGCTTTCCGGATGGCCGAAGTAGAGCCCGCTCACGCTCGCGGCCGGCAGCATCGCGCAGCTTTCCGTAAGCGTCATTCCCGCCCCCTTCTCCGCATCCAGCCAGGTGAAGAGCGACCGCTTTTCCGTGTGGTCGGGGCAGGCCGGGTAGCCCGGTGCCGGGCGGATGCCGCGGTATTTCTCGTCGATCAGGTCTTCGCTCGAGAGGTGTTCGGCCTTGCCGTAGCCCCATTCGCGGCGAACCTTCGCATGCAGCCACTCGGCGCAGGCCTCGGCCAGCCGGTCGGCCACGGCCTTGGCCATGATCGATGAATAGTCGTCGTGGTCGCGGTCATACTTCCGGCACAGCTCCTCGCAGCCGTGACCGGCCGTGCAGGCGAAGGCACCGATGTAGTCCTTGCGGCCGCTCGCCACGGGGGCGACGAAGTCGGCGAGAGCGTGAAACATGTCCTGCCCCTTCCGCTCCCACTGCTGCCGGAGCGTGTGCACCCGGCCGATCTCGGCCGACCGTGACTCGTCGGTGAACAGGATGATGTCGTCGCCGGTCGAATTGGCGGCGAAGAAGCCGTAGGCGGCCCTCGAGACGAGTGCGTCGGTGCGAACGATCTCGTCGAGCATCCGCAGGGCGTCGCCATGGAGCTTCCGCGCCTCGGTTCCCACGACCGGGTCGTCGAAGATCGCCGGATGCTTGCCCTTGAGCTCCCAGGAGAGGAAGAACGGCGACCAGTCGATGTAGGGAATCAGTTCACCGAGCGGAATTTTCTCGAGCGTTCGCACGCCCAAGAACTCCGGCACGTCGATCGGGGTCGTGGCCCAGTCGGTGGTCCACCGCTTCTCGCAGGCCATGGCATACGAGACGAGTTTCGTCTCCTGCCGCCGCTTGAAGTTCTCCACGTCGCGGGCCTGGGCCACGCGGGTGGAGCGGACGAACTCCTCGCGGGCGGTCGAGCTGAGCAGCTTCTCCACCACGCCCGCGGCTCGCGAGGCGTCGTTCACGTGCACGACCGCCCCGGAATACTTGGGCGCGATCTTCACGGCCGTGTGCCGCGCCGACGTCGTCGCCCCGCCGATCAGGAGAGGCATCTCCATCTTGGCGTGCTCGAACTCCTCGGCGACCTGCACCATCTCGTCGAGGCTGGGGGTGATCAGGCCCGAGAGCCCCACGATGTCGACCGGGTGGCGGAGCGCCTCGTCGGTGAGCTTCGTGCAGGGCACCAGCACGCCGAGGTC
>JBJTIE010000097.1:0-6178 GCA_046094845.1 Planctomycetaceae bacterium
CGGGTGCTGGCGACGGGCGCGCGGCCGGCGAGGCGGCGGCAGGTGGCGGCGATGCCGGCGGCGTCGAGGCCGAGGTCGGCGAGCAGTTCGCCCCGCTCGCCGTGCTCCACGAATTGGTCCGGCAGGCCGAGCCGCACGATCGGGCCGTGGGGCCGGGGCTCGGGGCTGCGACAGGCGGCGTCGTTGACGGCCTCGAGCACGGCACTGCCGAAGCCCGTCTGCAGGGCGTTCTCCTCGACGGTGATCGTCCAGGGAGATGCTTCGATCCGTTCGACCAAGAGCCCCGTGTCGAGCGGCTTCACGAACCGGGCGTTGATCACGGCCACGTCGAGCCCCTCGTCGCGGAGCGCAGCGGCTGCCTTGATCGCCTCGCCGAGCAGCGTGCCGCAGGCGATGAGCAGGCCGTCGTGGCCGTCCGTGATGAGCTCCGACCGGCCGAGTTGGATCGGGGTTCGCTCACCCGCATGGGTCTCGACCACGGCCTTCGGGTAGCGGATCGCCACCGGGCCGTCGTGCGTGAGCGCCCAGTCGAGCATCGCCGGCAGGTCGTGTTCGTCGCCGGGGGCGAGCACCACCATGTTGGGAAACAGCCGCATGTAGCCGAGGTCGTAGCTGCCGTGGTGGGTCGGGCCGTCGGGTCCGGTGAGGCCGGCGCGGTCGAGCATGAACACGACCGGCAGGTTCTGCAGGCAGACCTCCTGGAAGATCTGGTCGAACGACCGCTGGAGGAACGTGCTGTAGATGTCGACGATCGGCCGCACGCCCACCTTCGCCTGCCCGGCCGCGAAGGCGACGGCGTGGGACTCGCAGATGCCGACGTCGAAGAACCGCGTCGGGAACTCCTCGCGGACCTTTTCCAGCTTGTTGCCCTGGCACATCGCCGCCGTGAGCACCGTCACCCGCTCGTCGCGACGCATGCAGGCGGCGATCGCGCTGGAAGCGGCGTCGGTATAGGCGCGGGAGGACGACTTCTTGATCGAAACGATGCAGTCGTCGTCGTCGCACTCGAACGGGGCCGGGGTGTGGAAGAAGACCGGGTCGGCCTCGGCCGGCTTGAAACCGTGCCCCTTCTCAGTGAGCACATGGAGCAGGATCGGGCCTTCCTCGTCCTTCACGAGTTCCAGGTAGCGGATCAGGCCGGGGAGCGAGTGGCCTTCGACCGGGCCGAAGTAGCGGACGCCGAGAGCCTCGAAGAGGGCGCCGCCGTGGAGCGTCGTCTTGATCGAATCCTTGACGGTGCCGAGCATCCGCTCCATCGACTCGCCCACCATGGGCACGCCCTTGATGATCTCCGTGGCCTGGTTCTTGAGGCCGCGGTACCAGGGATTCGTGCGGACGACGTCGAGGTATTCCGCCAGGGCGCCGACCCGCGGGCAGATCGACATCTTGTTGTCGTTGAGGATGATCAGGAGCCGCTTCTTGAGGAAGCCCGCGTTGTTGAGGGCCTCGAAGACGATGCCGGAGGGGAGGGCGCCGTCGCCGATCACGGCCACCGAGTGTCGGTCGTCGCGGCCGAGCAGGTCGTCGCCGCTGGCGAGGCCGAGCGCCGTCGAGACGCTCGAGCCCGCATGCCCCGTCATGAACAGGTCGTAGTCGCTCTCCGCCGGGTTGGGGTAGCCCATCAGGCCCCCCTTGGTACGAATCGAGCCGAACCGGGCGAACCGGCCGGTGATCAGCTTGTGGGGATAGATCTGGTGGCCCGTGTCCCAGATGAGCCGGTCGCGGCTGAAGTCGAAGACACGATGCAGGGCGAGACAGAGTTCGACGACGCCGAGGTTCGAGGCGAAGTGGGCCGTCCGGGTGCCGGCCACCTCCGTGAGCGCCCGCCGCATTTCGCCGGCCAGCTGCTCCAGCTGCGGGAGCGACAGCTTCTGCAGGTCGTGCGGCGAGTCGATCGTGGGAAGAATGTCGCTCATCGGTCGTCCTGTGGCTGGCATCGTGCCGAACGCGGCCCCGGCCCTGGAAATCCTAGCCGTTAATGGTTTCTCGTCACGATCCAGCGGGCGAGACCCGCGAGTTCCGCGGCTCCAGGCCCGAGTTCGGCAGCTGCCGCGGCGGCGTCGGCCGCCAGTGAGTGGGCCCGTTCGCGGGCGGCGGCGATGCCCATCACCGTCGGAAACGTGAGCTTGCCGCGGCCGGCGTCCTTGCCGACTCGTTTCCCCATGGATGCCTCGTCACCTTCTGCGTCGAGCAGGTCGTCGGCGATCTGGAAGGCCACGCCGAAAGCCTGGCCGAACCGCCGCAGGAGGTCGAGCCGCTGGCGATCGGCCCCGGCGGCGAGTCCGCCGAGCTCGAGTGCCGCCAGGAAGAGACAGCCGGTCTTGCGGCGGTTGATCCGGTCCATCCAGGCGAGTTGTTCGGCGACCGGCGCCGTGGCCAGATCGGGCATCCAGCCCCGCTCGGCGGCGAGGTCGTCGGCCTGGCCACCGACGAGCGCTTCGGCACCGGATGCCTGCGCGAGCACCGCACAGGCCCGCGCGGCGCAGGCCATCGGCAACTGCGTCGCGAGCAATTCGAAGGCCCGGGCCTGGAGGGCGTCACCGCAGAGGATCGCCGTCGCCTCGTCGAAGGCTCGATGGCAGGTGGGACGACCGCGACGCAGGTCGTCGTCATCCATCGCCGGCAGGTCGTCGTGCACCAGCGAATAGGCGTGGATGAGCTCCACGGCGACGGCTGCCGGAGCGGCAGTCTCCCAGGCCGTGTCCCGCGGCCCGCAGGCCTGGGCCGCCCAGAGCACGAGCGCCGGCCGCAGCCGCTTGCCGGGGGCGAGCACGGCGTATCGCATCGAGTCAGCCAACCGGGCCGCCGCCTCTGGGGAAAAGCCGAGGGCGGCCGCGAGCCGCGGTTCGATGAAGTCGCGGACCTGGCCGAGCGCCTGCGTCACGTCGGCTTCGAGGGCGGCTGCAGTGCCGGACGCCGCTCCACTCGACACCGAACAGCTTGCCATGCTGGCGCCCGCAGGACGACGAAAACTTCATGTGGCGCCACGGCGCCGCCGAGTCAAAAGTCTATGCCTCGGTGGCTGCATCGTCCATCCCGGGCAGGCTCTTCGACCGGGCTGACGACGTTCTCCCGGCGCGGGCGGGGCGGGTTCGCGCTGGTTGGGTCGAGTCTGCGGGCGTGCTCGTGCCGTCGTCCGCCGCGCCATGCCGGCTGGGAGACGATGGCTCGAGAATCGGCCTGCCGTCCTCGTCGATCCGCACCAGCACGCTGACGCGCTGCTCGACCGCAGCCAGCTCCTCGTGCAGTCGCTTCAGAATCGTCACGCCGCGCTCGTAGGCGGTGATCGAATCCGAGAGGCCGAGACTCCCCGATTCGAGTCGGGCCACGATCTCGCCGAGTTGGGCGAGTCCGGCTTCGAACGAGACGGCCTGCGGTTCGCAGGCAGGGGGGTCAGCGTCGTGTGTCATCGGTGATGATCCCTTCGAGTCGGCTCGTGACGCGGCCGTCGGCGAGCTGGGTGATGAGCGTGTCGCCGGTGGCGAGTCCGGCGACCGACCGCAGGGCGGTGGGGTCCCCGTCCTTCCAGGTCACCGACCAGCCACGGGCCAGGAGATGCAGGGGGCTGCCGGCTTCGAGTCGGCCCGCCGCCGCTGCGAGCCGTTCGCGACTGCGTTCGACCGTCGCCGAGCCGAGCCGCCGGAGCCGGAGCGCATGCTGATCGAGCAGCGAGCGCCGGTCGCCGATCAGGCGGCTTGGGTCGGCGAAGATCCGGGAGCGGGCCAGTTGCAGCATCCGTTCCCGGGCGAGGTCCACGCGGCGGCCGAGTCCCGCCTGCAGCCGCAGCCCCAGCGTGGCGACGGCGGCGGCCAGTTGCCGGCCGTCGGGCGACACCTTCACGGCCGCGTCGGTCGGCGTGAGCGCCCGCAGATCGGCCGCGAGGTCGGCCAGCGAAACGTCGATCTCGTGACCCACGCCCGACACGACCGGAATCGGTGAAGCGGCCACGGCGCGGACGAGCACCTCCTCGTTGAAGGCCCAGAGGTCTTCGAGGCTGCCGCCGCCACGGATCAGCGCGATCACATCGACGGTCGGCGCGAGTCGAGCCGCGGCGGCCAGGCCGGCGGCCAGCTCTTCAGCTGCTCCCGCCCCCTGCACCCGCGACGGAATCACGATCACTTCGGCGCCCCGCCACCGTGCGAAGAGCGTGGTGAGGAAGTCGGCGATCGCTGCGCCGCCGGGACTCGTCACCAGGGCGATGCGGCGGGGAAACGCCGGAATCGACCGCTTACGTTCCTGGGCGAAGAGCCCTTCGGCCTCGAGGGCGGCGAGCAGCCGACGAAGCTGGGCCTCGAGCGCTCCCGTGCCGAGGGCGTGCAGCCGGTCGATCGTGAGCTGGTAGGTGCCCCGCGGCGGATAGACCTCGATCCGACCGTGGCAGACGACTTCCAGTCCGTCGGACGGCTCGATCGCCAGTTGGTTCACAGTCGTCCGCCAGATCACTCCGCGGAGCAGGGCCGACTCGTCCTTGAGCGATAGATAGACGTGCCCCGACGAGGCGCGGGTCAGGTTCGATATCTCGCCCGTCACCCAGACGTCGGCGAACCGCCCCTCCAGCTGCTCCTTGATGCGGGCGGTCACCTCCGCCACGCTCGGGGCGTCGGCGGGCGGGCTGCGACTGTCGGCAACTCGGGGGACGGGCATGATTCGCCAATGTAGCACGGCCCGCTACGATGGGGCCCGCACCACCCACGCCGGAGGCCGCATGGCCGTCGCCCCTTCTTCGCCTGCTTCCGCCACCGCCGCCGGCGTCACCGCGCCCCGGGGCGCGCTCCTCATCGTGTTTCTCACGGTGTTCATCGATCTGCTCGGCTTCGGCATCGTGCTGCCCGTGATGCCGCGTCAGGCGGAGCCGTATCTCGACGCCCTCGGCCTCTCGCCGCTCGCCGGCGGCATCGTCATCGGCCTGTTGTTCTCGTCGTTCTCGCTGATGCAGTTTCTCGTGAGCCCACTCTGGGGCCGGCTCTCCGACCGGTATGGCCGGCGGCCGATGCTCTTGATCAGCCTCGCCGGGTCGGTCGTGTTCTATGCGGTCTATGCCTGTGCCGTGCTCGTCCCGCCCGAACGGGCGGCCCTCGCGCTCGGCCTGATGATGCTCGCCCGAGTTGGCGCGGGCATCGCCGGCGCGAGCGTCGGCACGGCGGCGGCCGTGATCGCCGACTGCACCACGCCCGAGAACCGGGCCCGGGGCATGGCGCTGATCGGAATCGCCTTCGGCGCCGGCTTCACGCTCGGCCCGCTGATCGCCTACTTCGGCCTGGCCGTCTTCGATCGCCAGCCGTGGGGCGTGGGGGCGATCGCGTCGCTGCTCTCGCTCGTGGCCTTCATGCTGGCCCTGTTCGTGTTTCGGGAGACCCGTCGACCGGGCAGCCACACCGCCAAGGTGCGGCCCGATGCGTCTCGCGCGGCGGCCGTTCTGCGGATGCCGTCGGTCGGCGTGCTCGTGCTCATCTATTTCCTGTCGATCGTCGCCTTCGCGAACTTCGAGGCCACGCTCGCCCGGCTCACCGAGTCGGCCTTCGGCATGAGCGACGACGACAACTTCCTCGTGTTCGCCTTCATCGGCTTCATGCTCCTGCTCGCCGGCGGCGGCTACCGGCCGCTCGCCAAGCGGCTCTCGGAGACGCAGCTCCTCGGCGGTGGCGTGGGCCTGATGATCCTGGGACTGGCCGGCCTCGGCGTCGTGGCCTGGATGCTGTGCGGCCGTGGTGCGCTCGCGACGGCGGTCGGCGGCTGGGTGAAGCCGCTCTTCTATGCGGCGTCGGCCGTCGCGGTCGCGGGCTTCGCCTGTGTGAATCCGTCCGTGTCGGCCCTGATCTCGAAGCGGGCCGATCCGGCGCGGCAGGGAGAGGTGCTGGGGGTCAACCAGTCGTTCGCCTCGCTCGGCCGGATCATCGGACCGTTCCTGGGCTCGATCCTGTTCGCGGCACACTCCTCGCACACGCTCCCCTTCGGGGCCGCGGTGGCGATCCTCGCCGGCGTCGCACTGCTGCTGCCGCGGCTCGGTGCCGGCCCGCGCCCGTAGTCCACGTTATTCCTCGGTGGGCAACCCGCTGTGGCGTGGGTTCGGGGCTGCCCATGCCCCGAGAGCCGGACGCTCGCTACGAACATCCTGTTCTTCGCTCGCTCGGATGCCGCCTTCGCTTCGCCATCCTGGCTGCGCTCGGCGGCATACGCC
>JBJTIE010000098.1:0-8744 GCA_046094845.1 Planctomycetaceae bacterium
GCGGTAGGCGATCGGCAGCACGCCGCAGCCTCCTTCGAGATGCAGGTCGTGGGCCATCCAGGGCATGCCGGTGGCATGGGCGAGATGCTCGGCGGCGGCGGCGTCGCCGGTCATCGCCACCGTGTCGCCGAAGAGGATCTGGCCGACGTCGAGCGTCAGCGAGTCGTGGGCGTTGAAAAAATCGACGAGCGGGGCCACGCCGGAGCCGAATGAGCCTTCGTCGAGGTCACCGCCGGTGTAGCTGTGAAACTGCACGTGGGCGAGATGGGCGCGACGGCCGGCGAACGTCCGCATCGTTTCCAGGAGCGACCGCCAGTTGCCGGGAAGGCCGAGGTTCGCCGTGTGCACATGGAGCGGGTGCGGCAGGCCGAGCGACTCGACGGCCGTGACCAGCCGGTCGAGGAGCAGCCGCGGCGTCAGCGACGGATGCTGCGGCAGAGGCGTGTCGAGGTCGTGATGGTCGCCGCGGCGGCCGTGCTTCCAGAAGGCCGCGCCCCCCGGGTTGGCCACCTTCACGGCCCAGCCCTGACCGGCGGCCAGGGCAGCGGCGACGAGCCGGGCCGTCTCGCGGGCGTCGTTGCGGGCGAGCGCCGCGATCACCGGCGCCTCATCGGCCGCGAGCAGGTAGATGCCCTTGTCGAGGATCGGCAGGTCGGCCAGTTCCGCGTGGGCGACGCCCGCCGCGGCCGTGGCGATCGCCGCGTCGAACACGGTGGTGTAGCCGAGTGCGGCATAGGCCGCGCCGGTGGCATGGATCGTGGGCACCGCGGCCGGCCGCCGCCGGGCGAGCTGCGGCGCGATCCGTCGGCCGGCATTCACCTTGGGTCCGGCGACGTGGCTGTGGAGATCGACGCCACCTGGCATCACGACGAGGCCGGAGGCATCGATCCGCGTGAAGCCCCGGGGATCGGCGGGCGGCGCGACGATTCGACCATCCTCGATCCAGATGTCGGCGACGACGCCGTCGCGGTCGTTGGCCGGGTCGTGGATGGTGCCCTGGGCGAGCAGGAGCCGAGAGACGGCGGCCGTCATGAGGCGACTCCCGTGGGCCGCGCCAGGATGGAGGCGAGCACCGCCTGGAGGTCGGCCCGGATCGCGGTGTCGGAGCCGGTGACGCGGACGACATCGAGGCGGTCGCCGCGGGCCTTGACCGCCGCCTCGAGGGCCGCAGTCAGATCACCGACCACCAGCACCGCATCGACCTCGCCTCGGGCGATGAGCTGCTCGGCAGACGCTTCGCCGGGCAGAAACTCGGCACCGCCTCGATCGGCGCGGGCGATGCCTCCGGCGGCGCCGTAGCGCCAGGTGCAGACGGCATCGAAGGCGGCGGTGTGCGGTCGGACCGGAATCTCGAAGGCCGGCTTCCGGTGGGCGAGCGTCCGCACGAGGTGCACGAGGCTCCAGGCCTCCAGGCCCACTCCGTCGGCCGAGTCGTCGGTCACGAAGCCGATGCAGGTCGCCCCTTCGATGGCAGCGTGCAGCGTGCGGCAGGCGGCAACGAGCGTCGGCTCGGCCTGCGACGATGCTTCACCATGGAGCAGCATCTGCTGGAGGACCCGGGCCGCCTCCACCGCCAGGCGGCGATCGCATCTCGCGTGCTCGACCTCGATCCCGGTCATGCGAACCGCTGCGGGGCCGATGACGATGACGCGGCGGGAGCCGGCCGACGCCGGTGCCGCCGCGATGAACTCGCGGGCGAACCCGGGGCACGGTGCGTCGGGATTGCAGAACCAGGCGATCACGAGATCGGCCCGGTCGCGGAGTTCCTCGCGATCGGCCGTCACTTCCCCGGCCCGCGCGATCGTCGGCGCCGCCGGACGCGATGCCTCGGGGTCGCCGGCATCGACCGCCGCTCCGAGGGCCTCGGCGAGATCGCAGGCGGCGACGACCGCGGCGGTCGTCAGCCCATGAAAGCCCGTCACGAGCACGCGGCGGGCGGCCGTGAGCCGTGCGGCCGCCGGCTGGATGTCGATGGTGGTCGGCGATGGCTGCCCCTGACCTCGGCTCACGACTTCGGCTGCACCCAGATGTTGCGATAGCGAACGGGGTTGCCGTGATCCTGCAGGTAGAGCGGGCCCGTGGGCTGCTCCGTCTTCTGCGGACCGGCCGGCGTGATCTTCGGGACGGCGGTGTTTTTCTGGACGAGCACGCCGTTGTGTCGGACGGTCACCGTGGCGTCCTTCACCTTCGCGCCCCCCTCGAACCGCGGAGCCGTAAAGTCGATGTCGTAGGTCTGCCACTCCAGCGGCGGCAGGCACATGTTCACGGCCGGGGCTGCGACGCCGTAGATGCCACCGCACTCGTTGTCCTTGCCCTCGAGCCCGAAGCTGTCGAGCATCTGCACCTCGTAGCCGCCGGCCATGTAGGCGCCGCTGTTGCCCCGTTGCTGACCGCGATCCTTGGGCTGATAGGGGAGGCGGAACTCGATGTGCAGTGTCGCGTCGCCATGCATGACCTGCGATGTGACGCCCTCCATCAAGAGGCCGTCGTCGGTGATCCGCGGATTGACGAGTGTCGTGGCCTCGTCGGCCGGCCCCGTGCCGTCGAAGAGCACGATGGCGCCGGCGGGCGCGGGCTGGCCGAGCGTGGGGTTCTTCCGCGTCACCTTCGGAAACGTCGCGAGCGACTTGCCCGCGACGTCGAGTACGGCGAGCGAGCCGTCCTTGATCAATCCCTGCCGCTTCGTGCCGCCGATATCGAGACCGGTCAGATGCACGACGGCGCCGTCCCGCGTGCCGGTGCCCCGGAGCTTCGTGGGCGGCGTCCAGCCGTCGCCGGGCAGGCCCCCCGGATAGCCGACGGCGTCGAATCGCCCGTCGCCGAGTGCGATCACCTGCACGCCGTACTTCTCCGCCGTGCCCCCCTTCGTCAGCGTGCCGGCATACTCGCCCTGGAACGGAAAGTCGTCGTCGGTCTGGGTCGGGTCGGCATAGGCCGGGTTCTTGGGCGGAGCCGCAGCCGCGGCGAACGGCGGGCAGGCCGCGACAGAGGCGGCGATCACGAGGGCAGCGAGGCAGGGACGGAATCCGACGAACATGACGCTTCTCCGGGGGGCTGACACCCGGAGAGTATGGCCGAAATCCCGCCTCCTGCCATAGCCAGTTCGCCGGTGTGTGCCGCTGGTGACTAGCGCTTGCGGGCGGCGATGTAGACCTCGCCGAGCCAGCCTGGCACGAGGCGGCCCCAGGCGAGGTTGAACTGCTGCCACCACCGCTGGTCCTCGAGAAACATGCCGCTGGCCCGCAGGAAGAAGGCCGACCGCGTCTCCTCGATGTCGCAGCCATTGGCCCGGGCGGCGTCGCGGAACCGCTTCGCCGAGAGCGCCGAGACGTGGCCGTTGGCGTTGGTGTGGGCCCGCAGGTGCGGCTCCCGCAAGGAGATCGTCGCATGCAGGTGGGCGGGAAAGCCCACGAGCAGGAGCGCACCCGACGGCAGTTGCGACACCAGCTGCTCGATCGCCTTCTCGGGCTCGTAGAGATGCTCGAGCACGTGGAGCAACACGTAGACGTCGGCGTCGGCCGGCAGTTTGGCCGCGTCGGTCTCGAAGTTGGCCTCGATCAGCTCGTCGTAGGGCAGCTGCGAGAGGTGCTCGTGCAGGAGCGTGATGTCCACGCCGGTCCACTTGTCGATCAGGTCGTCGTACGCCACGCCCACCTGCTCACAGCCCTGCATCACGTACCGCAGCATCAGCCCGTGGGCGATGCCGATATCTCAGACCTTCAGCGGCCGCTGCCGCCGGGCGGCCTCGCGGCCCAGCCAGTGGAACGGGATGAAGTAGCGGAGCAGTCGCGTGGGATAGCGGCGGGACCGCTGTCGCTTGGTGAGACGAAACCCGCGGTCTCCGTCGACGATCGCGGCGTTGATGTCGTGATGCCACGCGTCGGGGGCGAAGGCGTCGCGCGGGCGGGCAGTGGCGTGAGGGGCGATCATGGCGGGGCTCCCGAGGATTTGCGGCGGGAGGGTAGGCCGCCTCTGGGCCCCGCGTCGAGAGCGAAATCCCGCCAGCCGACCGCGGCGTGTCAGCCGCGGGAGGCCTGATCCGGCCGGGCGAAGACGAGCCGCCCAGCGGTCGTCTGGAGGGTGCTCGTCACGGCAACGTGGGCCACGCGGCCGATCTGGTCGCGGCCGTTCTCGACGACCACCATCGTGCCGTCGTCGAGGTAGCCGACACCCTGGTCGGGCTCCTCGCCGTGCTTCACCAGCCGCACGGTCAGGGCGTCACCGGGGACGTAGGTCGGCTTGAGCGCGAGTGCCACCTCGTTGACGTTGACCGCGGCCACCGACCGCACCGCCGCGATCTTCACGACGTTGGCGTCGGTCGTGATGATCCGGCCACCGAGCTGCTTCGCCATGGCGACGACCCGCGACTCGAGCGTGGCCTCGTCATCGGCCTCGTCGGCGGGTGTGAGCACGTCGATCTCGATCGTCTTGTTGGCCCGCAGCCGGGCCAGCACGTCGAGCCCGCGGCGGCCCCGAATCCGCCGCTGCTTGTCGGCCGAGTCGGCGGCCGTCTGCAACTCGTCGAGCACGAACGAGGGGATCACGAACCGCGACTCGAAGATGCCGGCCGCCGCCAGGTCGGCGAGCCGGCCGTCCACGATGCTCGTGGCATCCAGCACGTTCGGCCGCAGGCCGCGGACGTCGCGGGCGAACTCCACGAACGGGATCAGAAACCGGAAGTCGTCCCGCGTCTGGAGCAGCAGGCTCGTGCACGCATAGCAGAGCACGGAGCCGAGCACGAGCGGCAGCCATGTCCAGATCGCGTCGCGCGGATTGAGCGGCAGCACGGGCGTGAGGGCGAGCATCGCCACATAGGTGAGAAACACCCCCACGAGCAGCCCGAAGTAGACGGCCGTGATCGTCGTGAGATCCTTGCGGCGAATCGCCGCATCGACGGCCATGACGGCCAGTGGCAGGATGACGGAGCCGGCGATCACCGCCAGCGGAGCCCAGGTCGGCGCCTGTCGCATCGGCTCTGAATTGACGATGAGCACGGCGATGCCCACCGTCACCATCATGAAGAACGAACGGAGAACGATGAGGGCCATGGGCGGTCGTCCAGCGGGGGTGGAGCAACCGAACTGTACCACACGTCCGTCCGTGCAATCGTCAGCCGCCGAGCCGCCGGTCGTGGTCGAGTTCCAGGAACCGGTCGGTCATCCCGGCGATGTAGTCGGCCACGCTGCGGCGGACACCGAATTCCTCCGCCCGCTGCCGGAAGCTCGCCGGCAGTTCGCCGGGATGACCGCAGTACCAATCAAAGAGCCGCGTGAGCCGCTCCTGGGCGGGCACCCGCACGGCGAGCACGCGGGGGCAGCGGTAGACCCGCTCGAACAGGAATTTCTCCAGTTGCCGTTTCCCCGAGGCCACGGCCGGCGCATGGGCCACGACCCGCCGCCCGGGCCGGCCGTCCGGGCCGCGCCAGGCCTCTCTCACGTCCGCGATTGAATCGATCTGCAGGGTGTCGATCAGGGCCCGGCTCATCCCGATCAGTTCCGCCACCTGCATGTCCACGAGCTCGTGGAGCACCGGGGGCCGCAACTCGGTGCCTTCGCGTCGGCCGAAGCGGTCGGCCACGCGGGCCGCCGCTTCGGCCACCAGCGGCAGCTCCACGAGCTCCTCCATCGTCACGAGCTTGAGCTCGACCGCGTCGTCGGCGTCGTGGGTGTCGTAGGCGATCGAGTCGGCCGCATCGACGACCTGCGTTTCGAGGAGCGGCGCCGGGGCGGAGCCATCCTTCTTGCGGGTCGCCTGCGCGTCGAGCACCTCCCGCGAGAGGTTCAGTCCCGGAAACTCCGCATACCGCCGCTCCAGAAACTCCACGATCCGCAGTGCCTGGGCATTGTGGTTGAAGCCCCCCTCGTCGCGGAGCAGTTCGGCGAGCGTGTCCTCCCCGGCGTGGCCGAGTGGCGGATGGCCGATGTCGTGGGCCAGGGCGAGCGTCTCGACGAGGTCCTCGTTGAGGCCGAGCGCCCGGGCGAGCGTGCGGGCGATGCTCGTGACCTCGAGCGTGTGGGTGAGCCGGCTGCGGTGGTAGTCGCCGTGGTAGCCGGTGAAGACCTGCGTCTTGTGGGCGAGCCGCCGAAACGCGGCCGAGTGCACGATCCGATCGCGATCCCGCTGGTAGGGGCTGCGGACGGGATGCGGGGTTTCGGGGTGCATGCGGCCGGCGGAGTCGATGGCGTGCATCGCCCACGGCGCGAGCGTGACGGCCTCGCGGGTCTGCCAGTCGAGCGGCGGACGAGGCGCGGTGGGCGGTGGCGTCATGCTGGCCCTCGGTCTCGGGCCTGGGTCAGCTGCTCCCACAGGGCGTCGAGCGACTGCGGCAGCACCTTCACGCCGGCGATCGTGGGCATGAAGTTCACGTCGCCGTGCCACCGCGGCACGATGTGCCAGTGGAGGTGGCCGGGCAGCCCCGCGCCGGCGACGGCGCCGAGATTGAGGCCGACATTAAAGCCCTGTGCCTGCATTTCCCGCTCCATGAGGCCGCACCAGCGGACGAGACCCTGCTGGAGGTCGAGCAGTTCGTCCGGCGCGAGCGCCGCGAGCGTGGCCCGGTGGTCGAGGGGGGCCACGAGCAGGTGGCCGTTGGCATAGGGGAAGCGGTTGATCACGACGCAGCCGTGGGGCGTGCGGTCGAGCACGCCGAGGGCACGGTCATGAATCGGTTCAGCCGCCGCGGCACGGCACAGGAAACAGTCCTCGTCCGCGCCTGGCCGCCACTGTCGGGGCGCGACGGATTCGGCCGGCGTGCCGCGGTTCTCGCCCTTCACGTAGCCGAGCCGCCACGGAGCCCACAGGGTTTCGATGCTCATGGCCGAAAGCCTACCGCAAACCGCCGCTGCGTGGGGGCGGCGCCATCCCTATGATGGCACGGCAGCGATCGATGGCATCCGGACGGCGACGGCGGCGAGGCAGACGGCGTGGAATTCAAGGTCGACACCGACGTCTTTTCTGGTCCGATGGACCTCCTGCTCTACCTCGTGAAGAAGCACGAGGTGGACGTGACGGAGGTGCCGATCGCGAAGATCGCCTCCGAGTTCGTGTCGTATCTCGACGTGCTTGAAGACCTCGCGATCGACCAAGTGGGCGAGTTCGTGGAACTGGCCAGCGTGTTGCTCGAGCTCAAGGCCAGGGCCCTCGTGCCGCGGCCCGAGGAGACGGAGGAACCGGTGGAGATGGTCCGCGAGGACCTCGTGCAGCGGCTCCTCGAATACAAGCAGTTCCGCGATGCCGCCACGCTGCTCGAGGACAGGGCCCGGCACTGGGAATTGCGGTTCACGCGGACGGCCGCCGACGAGGCTGCGGCCCGCGGCGAGCCGGCCGGGGTGACGATCGGCGACGTCCACGTGTGGGACCTCGTGGGCGCGATGTCGCGGGTGCTCCGCAAGCGGGAAAAGCGGCGGCCGCGGCAGATCGTCCACGACGACACGCCGATCGAGACCCACATGCTGCGCATCGAGGCGCTCGTGGCGGAGCAGGGCAGGATGGCGTTCTCGACGCTCTTCGACGACGATATGCCCCGGTCGCGGGTGGTCGGTATCTTTCTGGCGGTGCTGGAACTCGTGCGGCGCGGCCGGCTCGGCACCCGCCAGGAGCAGCTCTTCGAGGAGATCTGGCTCCAGCCCCCCGCCGCGTCCTCATCGCCCTCCGCACCGCCTGCCCCGTCGGACACCGCATGATCGACAACTCGCCGTTTCGCTCGCTCGTCCACAAGGGGCTCACCGTCGAGGGCTACTCGCGGGCCGCCGTGCAGAGCTGCTGGCGGATCCCCGAGCTCAAGCTTGGCTTCGATCTCGGCTCGCAGCCCTGGGGCTTCATGGCCACGAGCACCTGGTTCGTGACGCACACGCACCTCGATCACATTGCGGCGCTGCCCGTGTACGTGGCCCGGCGGCGGATGATGAAGATGGAGCCCCCCACGATCTACCTGCCCGAGTCGGCGATCGAGCCGATCGAGAAGCTCCTGCGGGCGGTGTCGCGGCTCGACCGCGGGCGGCTGCCCTGCACCCTCCTGCCCGCCCGGCCCGGGGACGAGATCGAACTCTCCCGCGAGCACGTGGTCACCGTCTCGCCCACCTGCCACACGCTGCCGAGCGTGGGCTACGTCGTCTGGGACCGCCGCCGCAAGCTCAAGCACGAGTTCCAGGGGCTTCCCGGCGACAAGATCCGCGACCTGCGGCTGTCGGGCGTCGACGTGACGCACGAGGTGCGCACGCCGCTCGTGGCCTATCTCGGCGACAGTTCACCCGAGGGACTCGACCGCTGCCCGGCGATGTTCGAGGCGATGGTCCTGATCACCGAGTTGACGTTCGTGGCCCACTCCCATCGCAAGGAGAAGATCCACAAATTCGGCCATATGCACCTCGACGATCTGCTCGCCCGCCGCGACCGATTCCGCAACGAGGTGGTGATCGCCACCCACTTCTCCACGCGGTACACCGACGACCGCATCAAACGGATCATCGCCAAGAAGCTCCCGGACATGCTGGACGGCCGCCTCCACATCTGGCTGTGACCGGTGCGCCCTCGCCGTAGTCCGCATGCTCCGCATGCGGCCCACGGTCTGAACGCCGCAGACCCGTCTATTCCTCCGCAGGTCGACCTCCTGCGGCGGGAGTTCGGGGCTGCCCATGCCCCATCGCCGGACGCTCGCTGCGTCGATGTCCTGGCGGCTCCGTCGTATAGTGGCATGTGAGATGGATGCCGTTCCCTGCCACGTCTACGTGCACGTGCCCTTTTGC
>JBJTIE010000099.1:0-4179 GCA_046094845.1 Planctomycetaceae bacterium
TCGCCACCAGACTCGCCGCCGCCATCACGTCCCGCCGCTCCCCCGCCTGCATCGGCCTCGACCCGCGGCGTGAATCACTGCCACCAGCGCTGGCGGCGGCCGCGGCACTCGAAGCCAAGCCGCTCGCCTCCATCTTCGCCCGCTTCTGCTGCGAGGTGATCGACGTCGTTGCACCGCTCGTGCCGATCGTGAAGCCGCAGCTCGCCTGCTTCGAGGCCCTCGGCCCACACGGCATGACGGCGCTCGCCGAGGTGATCGAACACGCGCGATCGAAACAGCTCCTCGTGCTCGCCGACGGCAAGCGCGGCGACATCGGCTCCACCGCCGAGGCCTATGCCGACGGCTGGCTCTCCGGCCCCTGGGCCGCCGACGCCCTCACCGTGAACCCCTATCTCGGTCTCGACTCGGTCGAGCCCTTCGTGAAGACGGCCGAGGCGAGAGACGCCGGCATCTTCGTGCTCGTGAAGACGTCGAACCCCGGCAGCAAGGATTTTCAGGACCTGCGGTGCGACGGGAAGACGATCTACGAGCATGTGGCCGCGGGCGTCGAACAGCTCGCGGCGCGAACAGCCGCCGGCGGCCGCTACGGTGCGGTCGGCGCGGTGGTGGGGGCGACGTGGCCGACACAGCTCGACGCACTCCGCGCCGCGATGCCCCACACCTGGCTGCTCGTGCCCGGCTTCGGACGGCAGGGGGGCCGGGCCTCGGACGTGCAGACGGCGTTTCATGCGGATGGGCTCGGGGCGCTGATCGTGAGCGCCCGCGACGTGATCTTCGCCCACGCGCGGCCAGAGATGAACGCGGGGCTCGCCGACGGGCAGTGGCAAACGGCCGTCGATCGGGCGTGTCGCGACATGATCGAGCGGCTCGCCGCGGATACGCCGGCAGGGAAGCTGCGGTGAATGAGCCTCACGGCTTGGCCCGCACACCCCGCCCGTAGTCCGCACACTCCGTGTGCGGGAGTGGGAGTGAAGGCCAAGAGGCGGGTGTTTCGGACAGGGGCATGCCGACCCGCTGCGGAATAGCCCGGGCCTGCGGTATCCATACCGGGGGGCCGCATGCGGAGCAGGCGGACTACGGCGCAAGCGAATGCGGCTCTACGCCGACGCCTGGATGATCTGCGTGATCAGCGGGAGCAGTTGCTTCTCGCGGCTCACCACGTTCTTCAGCGAATAGAGCCCGCGGTCGAGCCGTGGGTAATTCACGTCTTCCCAGGCATCCGACTCCTGCGAGAGCAACAGCAGCGAGCCGTTCGTCACGACGTCGGTCACGAGCAGCGCCGAAAACGCCAGCTTGCTCCGCTTCGCAAACTCCTCGAGCGCCGCCCGCAGGTCGTCCTTTCGCTCCCAGAACAGGTCGAAACCGTTCTCCTCGATCTGCGAGATCGAGAACCGCACCCCCTGCTCCGAAAACTCCTTGCAATCCTCGCGGATCACCTCCGCCGGTGTGCTCGACCGCAGGCCCGCCCCGATCCCGCAGAACTCGCGGGCGTCGGCGACGAGATCCACGCCACAGAGCCCAGCAAGCCAGCCGAGGATGTCGCGATCGACGTCGGTGGTCGTGGGCGACCGCAGGTTGAGCGTGTCGGAGATGATGCCCGACGCCATGCAGAGCGCGATGCCCGGCTTCGGCAGGATGCCCGCCGCCCGAAACTGCCGGGCCACGAGCGTGCAGGTGGAACCGACCGGCTCGTTGATGAATCGAATCGGCTGCGTGCTCTTCAGGCCGCCGCCAAGCCGGTGGTGGTCGAGCACCTCCACGATCTCGGCCTCGTCGGCCCCGGCCACCGCCTGGCCCAGCTCGTGGTGATCGACGAGCACGAGCTGCGGCTTCGGCGGGCTGATGAGGTCGGTCTTGAACGCCAGCCCCACGAGCGTGCCGTCGTCGCCCACCACCGGAAACACCGGCTGCGTGGACCGCTCGACGAGCTCACGGGCCTCGGCCACTGTGGCCCGCCCCTGCACGGTGATCACGTCGCGGGCCACAACTGGGTCAATGAACTGCGACGACTTCAGCCGCAGCGTCGTGTTGACCGTGTCGAATGGACTCAAGATCAGCGACACGCCCCGGGCCTTCGCCAGTTCGATCAAGCCGCTCGTCACCTTGAAGCCGCCGGTGATCACCATCGCCCGCACGCCCTGCTCGATCGCCGGCAGCTGAATCGTGGGCCGGTCCCCGCAGACGACGATCAGCCGCTCGCTCGGATATCGCTGCATCCTCTCGGTGAAGCCCTCGGCGCTCATCGCGCCCACCATCACGAGCAGCTCGTCGCGCCGGTCGGGCTCGACCGCATGCAGCAGCGTGCCGCCGAGCACGTCGCACATCTTCTGCAGGCTCGACGACACCGTCCGCGCGAGCGTGACGTCGGCCGCCTCGTGAAAGAACAGATCCATCAGGTCGAGCACCGAGAGCACGCCCACCACCTGCCGGCAGTCGTCCACCACGGGGATCGCCCGGAGGTCCCCCTCCTTCATCCGCTGATACGCCTCGTAGAAGACGTCGCCGAACGAGGCCGTGACAACGCCGCGGCGACAGACGTCCTCCACCTGCGGCCGCACGTCCATTACGATCCGCGGCGCGGGCAGGCCGGCCCGCTTCAGGACATATTCCGTCCGCTTATTCGGCGGGCCGCAACAGGCCGCCACGGCGTCGGGACGCGTCGTCTGCTGGAGCAGATCGGCGTAGGCGATCGCGGAACAGATGGCATCGGTATCTGGATTCCGATGCCCGAAGACCAAAACACCCATGGAGGACTTCAGACCTCGCCGGGGGCTTGGAACCAGCAGGCCAGCGACGGATCCCACGACAGGACCTCGGCGGGCGTGAAGTAGATCTTGATCTCACGCTCGGCCGACTCGGGCGAATCGGAGGCGTGAACGAGATTCATCTGCCGGCTCGCGCTATAGTCGCCACGAATCGTGCCGGCCGCCGCCTTGAGGCCGCTGGTCGCGCCAAGCATCTCGCGGACCACGCGAATCACCTCCGGCCCGCCGAACACGGCCGCCACAACGGGCGACGCGGTGATGAACTGCTCGAGCCCAGGATAGAACGGCTTCTCTACGTGTTCGGCATAGTGTTGCTTGGCCATGGCGGGCGTGATCCGCAGCATCTTCATGGCCAACAGTCGCAGCCCCTTTTCCTCGAACCGCGTCAGGATCCGACCCACGAGCCCGCGCTCGAGGCAGTCGGGCTTGCACATCACGAACGTCTTTTCCATGCCGCGTCTCTCCGCCAGGTTGTTTGTTGTGAATGCCGTCGTTTCGTCGCCCGAAGTGTAAATAGGGTTTGCCGAGGCTCACAACGGCATTCGCCGGCCCCGCATGAGGCGGTGGATCAGCCTTGAACCCACGGCACCGTGGGCCTACCGTCTGCCCCTCCGTCCGGCTCCGCCCCGCGACCATGCGACGCTCATTCCTCACTCACTCGCCGCGTCGACTGCCACGCCCGTGGCTCGCGGTCTGCCTCGCGGCAGCCCTGCCGGCGGGAGCGGCCGAGATGCCGCCCCACCTGGTGGCCAAATTCACGCGGCACGTGCAGCCGCTCTTGCTCAACAAGTGTGCCGCCGGCGCCTGCCATGGCGGGCCGGCGTCCCCCGCACTCCAGCTCCGCCGCGGCTACGGCAACGCGAACCTCGACCGCACGACGACGCTCGCGAATCTCGCGGCATTTCTCGAGGCCGTGGGCCCGGACCGCGATCCGCAGCGGCTCGTGGCCACGCTCTCCGTCAAGCATCCGGCCTCGGCAGGCCGCAACGGACTCGTGGCCTCGCCGCTCTCGGCCCAGGAACGGACCACGCTCGAAGGCTGGCTCGCGGCGGTTCGCGTTACTGACCGGCCGGGGATGTTCGATCCGGCCGTCACGCCTGCCGCGGCCACCGTTGCAGAACCGACGCCGCCGAAGCCCAACCGCCTTCGCGACCTCCTCGACGCCGCGGCCAACCCGCCGCAGCTCCCGCCGCCGCAGGAGCCACAGGGCGTCATCTTCAAACCCGACCCCGGCGAGTGACTCACCGTAGTCCACATGCTCCGCATGTGGCCCACGGTCGAAACACCACAGCTCCGCACTACTGCCCCACGGCCCCGCGAACCTCCGCCCGAATAGCCGGCCCAACGGCCTTCACGCCTCAAGCCGCACACGGAGTGTGCGGACTACGGCGCTGCCGCACACGGAGAGTACGGA
>JBJTIE010000100.1:0-10160 GCA_046094845.1 Planctomycetaceae bacterium
CCGCCCACGGCCAGGAACGTCCCGCCCGACAACGCCCGGTAGCGGGCCATCGCGAATCGGGCTAAGGCGCCGCAGCCCACGAGGCCGACGCGGATCGTGGCGGTGGCGCGGACGGCGGCCCGGGGTTCCGGAGCCGCCACGGCATCGATACTGGCGGACATGAGACGCTCCTCTCTGGGAACGCGTCCCTGCGGCCCTGCATGCTACGCACGGCGAACTGTCCAGGGGCGGGGTGCTACACTCCGCCGCGTCACTGCACTGGAGCCTGCCCATGACGATGACCGCCGTCTTCGACACGAAACCCTATGACCGCGAGTACCTCGCCGCCGCAGCGGCCGGGCGGCCGTTGCATCTCGTATTTCACGAGTGTCGCCTCACGGCCGACACTGCCCGTCTGGCCGACGGCACCGGCGCCGTCTGCGCCTTCGTCAACGACCGGCTCGACGGCCCGTGCCTGGCGACGCTTGCAGCCGGCGGCGTGCGGCATATCGCGATGCGGTGTGCCGGCTTCAACAACGTCGATCTTGCCGCTGCCCGGGAGCTGGGCCTGGCCGTGACCCGCGTGCCGGCCTATTCGCCCTATGCCGTGGCCGAACACACGGCGGCCCTGGTGCTCGCCCTGAACCGCCGGATCCATCGGGCCTTCAACCGGGTCCGCGAGCAGAATTTCTCGCTTGCCGGCCTCGTGGGTTTCGACCTCCACGGCAAGACCTGCGGAATCGTGGGCACGGGCAAGATCGGCCGCGTGGCCGCCGAGATCTTCCGCGGGTTTGGCATGCGGGTGGTGGCCTACGATCCCACGCCCGACCCGGCGTGGGCGGTGTCACGGGGCGTCGAATACCTCGCCTTCGACGACGTCCTCCCGGCGAGCGACATCCTCTCGCTCCACCTGCCGCTCACGCCCGCCACCCACCATCTGATCGACGCCGCCACCGTGGCCCGCCTCAAGCCGGGCGCGATCGTGGTCAACACGAGCCGCGGGAAGCTCGTGGACACGACCGCCGTGATCGACGCCCTGAAGAACGGCCATCTCGGCGGGCTGGCGATCGACGTCTACGAGGAGGAAGAGGGGTTGTTCTTCGAGGATCGTTCCGACACGGTGCTGCAGGACGACGAGTTCTCGCGGCTGCTCGTGTTTCCCAACGTGCTGATCACGGCCCACCAGGCGTTTCTGACCCGCGAGGCGCTCGGTGAGATCGCCCGGGTCACGATCGAGAACCTCGTTCGCGGCAGCCGCGGCGAGCCGTTCTTCACCGACACGCTCCTGTAAGGGCGACGGCCACCCCGTCAGCAGACGAACCGCAGGCAGTGCCAGTCACCGCACGACGAGCGGATCGGCTCCACGCCGAGATGCCGCTGGTAGCACTCCGTCACGGCCGCCACGTCGGCGTCGAGGAGGCCGGAGAGGATCAGGCACCCAGCCGGATCGGCCGTTGCACCGCGCTGGAGCCGAGAGCACACGGCCGCCGCCTCGGCGAGCAGCACCTCGGCCACGATGTTGGCGAAGACGATCGGATAGGCGAGGCCGGCTCCGGCAGGCAGCGCGGCCGACACCGCCATCCGTTCGGCCACGCCGTTGCGGCGGGCATTCCCGCGGATCGCGTCATGCACGAGCGGGTCGATCTCCACGGCATCCACGTGCCCGGCACCGAGCACCGCCGCGGCGATGCCGAGAATGCCAGAGCCGGCGCCGACATCGAGCACCCGCTCCAGGCTGCCCCCCGCGCGCCGCCAATCGGCGAGGGCCGCTAGACAGAGTTGCGTGGTTTCGTGGAGACCGGTGCCGAAGCCGGCCCCCGGCTCGATGAACAGCGTCGTCTCTCGGGACGACGCGCAGGCATCGCCGTCTTCCCAGGCCGGGAGGATCGTGCCGAATCCCGGCACGTCGATGCGAGCGAAGCCGGCCCGCCAGGCCTCTGGGTCGCAGGTGTCGGGATGGACCGCGATCACACGGCAGCCCACGAGCTGCGCCCACTCACGCGCTGCGGCCCGGGCCAGGGGCTCGTCGGCAAACCAGCAGGAAACGCCGCCGGACTCCCGCGCGGCCACCCAATCCCGATCCGCCGGGGCCGCGGCGGCATCCACCACCCGCGACGTCGCCGTCAGGCCGAGCGCAGCCGCCTCGACCACGTCGATGCCCCCTTCGTCGATGCCGAGCAGCCCCTCGTCGCCCCACCGCTCCCACAGCCACTCGCACCATGCCGCCCGGCCCACCACGTCACCACTCGGCAGGCCGACGGCACGTTCGATGGCCAGGTCCACGACCCACGGGGTATCAGCGGTGGGATTCATGTCGGCTCACTGTATGTGCTTATGCCCGTTAACGGCCAGCCGTGCCAGCCGCCGCGGCGATGTGCTGGGCGAATGCGCCCACCACGTCGAAGCCCTTGCGGGCCAGCAGTCGTTTGAGCGGCGCGTGCCAGAAGTGCGCGAGAAACGGCAGCCCGGAGGTCGAGAACACGAAGGCAGCTCGTGTAGAGTCGGGGCTGTCGGGCAACTGTCCAAGCAGGGCGAAGAGCGATTCGTGCATCCGGCCGTAGTAGACGCCCGAGCCGAAGCCGACGATGGCATGCTCGGCGAGACTGGCCGCAGCCACCTCTTCAGGTGCACGCACGTCGGCATGGAGCACATCGGCGATGCACCGGGCCACGCGGGCCGTGTTGCCATGATGCACCGAGGCGCAGATCACGAGCGGTGTGGCAGTGGGCATGAGTGATCGCTCCACCGCCATTTTACCGGGGTGGACTATTGAGAATTGAAGATTCCGGTCATGCGTCAGACCCAAGAAGCCCTAAGCGGAAGCGACGGGATCTGCGTCACGGGAATATTCAAAGCTCAGGAGGCCGCCTCGACCTTCACGACCACCTTCAGCACGTCGGCCGGCTCGCCCCAGGTGCAGCACGGCGCGTGGGCGTCGTCAGAAAAGAGGATGGCGAACTGGCCCGCCTGCACCGGCACCGGAATCACGTCGGCACTGGGCAAAAAGAGTCCGGCATCCTTCGTGGCGTCATACGGCATCGCGACCTGCGTGAGGCTCGCCAGCGGCGCCCAGTGGATCGCCTCCCGGCCCCGCACGAGATACTGGATGTCGACATAGCGGCGGTGGGCCTCGAGCTGCATGCCGGTCGCGGGGCGGGTCTGATACTGCTGCACCAACGCATAGATCGCATCCCCCTCGATCTCGTGCCGGCCGGTGGCCACGTCCGGCCCCAGCTGCCGGAGAAACTCGAACGCCCGGGTGAACCGAGGATTGAGCGAGGCATACCGCTGCCAGAGCGAAAGCGAGTCGAGGATCATGGGAGCCTTCCAAGAGAGAGATGCGTCGTCGCACAGCAGGCATCGTGACCGTTGACACGCCGTGTCAGCAACAGCCGCCGCCGTCCACCCCGCGGGGTGCTTCGACAGGATCGCCTGAAATTCCGTACTGGCGGCCAACCCGGCTGGACGGAGTACACTCCTTGGGAGTTGGCTGATGCAACCCCGCGGTTTTGTTCGCCATGCACGACTTCCAGACCTCACCCTCCGCGCAGGGCGTGGGCCGCCCGCGGGCCGCGGACGCCGCGATCATCGTCCTCGCCATCCTCGCATGCGCCGGGGTCTTCACCTGGCTCGGGCCGGTGCTCAAGCCGTTCCTCGTGGCGGTGTTCCTCTTCTACGTCGCCCAGCTCGGAGCGAAGACGCTCGCCCGATTCGGGCTCGGCCCCCGGATGGCCTACGCCAGCCTGCTCGCCATCACGGTGATCCTGGCCGTGCTCTTCGGCCAGCTCGTCTCTCGGGAGGCGGCCATCTTCATGGGTAAATGGCCCCGCTACGAAAGCCGGATGACGAAGGTCATCAACTCACTGCCGCAGTTCGACCAGATGCTGCACGGCTTTGGCAACGCCTTCCTCGGGCTCCCGAGCCTCGCGGCTGCGATCGCGCTCTCGGTGCTGCTCGTGCTCTACCGCCTGCTGTGGATCAACTTCGTCGAGATCCGCATGTCGGGCGGGATGCTCAACCTCGCCCCCACGCTCATGTTTGTCTGGCTCTCCTACTGAGGCTGAGCCGTGCTCTTGAGTGACGACGAACCGCCACACCGTTAGCGGATGGTGGCGAGCGGCAGGATCCTGTAGACGTCGACCGGCTGGTCCTTGCCCTTGGCGACGATGGGCGGCGCCGGCTGGACCACGAACGCCCCCGGCGAGAGCAGCCCCCGTGTCTGCTCGCCGACGAGAATCTCTCCCGGACCGGTCGCCGAGCAGATGCGACTGGCGACATTCGTCGTGTCGCCGATCACGGCGTACTGGATATAGGAGTCGGTACCGATGTAGCCGGCGGCAGCCTGGCCGGACGCGATGCCGATGTGCACGTTGAGGAGTGCCACGCCGCCTCGGGCCCGCCCCTCGTTGAACCGTGCCAGGGCCGCCTGCATGTCCAGCGCCGCCGCCACCGCCCGGTCGGCGTCGTCGGGCCGCTCCACAGGCGCCCCCCAGACGGCGAGCACGGCGTCGCCGACGAACTTCTCCAGCGTGCCACCGTGCCGAAAGATGATCTCAACCATGACGGGAAAGTAGGCGTTGAGCAGATCGACGACCTCCTGGGGCCGCATCCGCGAGGCCATCGACGTGAAGCCGCTGATGTCGCTGAACAGCACCGTCACACGGCACTCGGCCGCTCGGACCGCGAGTTCGGGTTCCGTCGCGATCCGGGCCACGATCTCGGGAGAGAAAAACCGGGCCAACCGCTCGTTCACCACGGCCTCGCCTGTCATGGCGAGCATCGACGACACGATGCGCCACGTCACGAGCGTGATGGCGACGAGCACCTGTGTGGAAAGAGTCGTCGCCCGGAGGCTCAGCGGCCACATGGGGCCGAGCAGGGTGAGCGTGGCGAAGGTGACGACGGCCAGCACTCCGGCGAACAGCACGGCGAGCCGACTGTAGGAGAGCCCCGCCATCACGATCACGATCATGAAAAAGCCGACCGGGACGAGCAGGCCGAACTGCGGGTCCTTGTGGTACCACTCCCCCCAGCAAACGCCCCCGACGAGCAGGATCCGCATTACCACGATCAGATACTTCCGGGCCGGAAAGTATCGGGGCTGGAACTGGAGGAAGACGAGCAGGCAGGCATGGCCCGCGAGGGTCGCGGCGGTGGCCCACCGCACCTGCACGGGGATTTCGAGGTCCACCATCGCCCCGCCGAACCTCGCGGCCAGGCCTGTCCACAGGAGTTCCGAGCCGAGCAGGACGGCGATGGCACCGAAGACGATGCCACTGACGATCCGCTCGTTGGTGGTCTCCCTTTCCTGCCGCCGGCGTTCGAAGTCCGCGGTCGTGATTCGCTGCGTCGTTGGGAGACGTGGCATGACACTCCCTTTCTCGGCCGCGGACGCGGGCTCGTCGATCACGGGCATCAGGCGGGAAAGGTGAACGGGCCGCCCGCCAGCGCGTTCCGTGAGAACTTGATGAAGGGGAGCCGGATGCCACGAACAAAATACTGGTCCGCCTGGATCGCCGTCGGCGCCGCGAATCCTACCGCGCCGAAGAACGTCACCACGTCGTCCTGATCGACGCCGTCGCCACTGACGCCAAAGCCGCCCTGAAGCACACCCGCGAGGTACAGCGGCGTGCTACCCGGAAAAAAGATCACGCCGTTCTGGTTGGCCGCAGGTGTGGTCGCCCGGAAGTTCGTGCCTGGATGGAACGAGTCGTAGCCGAGCACCGTACCGTCGAAGGCGGCCGCCGGCAGCGGGGCCCCGGCGTTGAGTCCCGTGTTGGCGTCGATGCCGGGCGTGGTGAGGATCGAGAACGGTCCCGGCGGCGCGGTCGCCGAGCCGGACGGATACCGCGGCACGGCCAGGTAGCGGAATGTGCGGTTGGTGAGGGCCGTGCCGAGGGGAACGCTGGCGAGCCGATCAGCCGGCTGCAGGTCGGCCGAGGCGTAGTAGGCCGTGTTGCGCGACTTCGCAATCGCCACGTCGATCGAGAACACGGTCGCTCCGGGCATGCGGAACACGCCGAGCACCGTGCCGTCGCGATCAGCAACGGCGAGCACCATTTTCGCGAACGTCGGCTGGATGCGGATCTGGGCACGCGTCTTGGACGCCTGCTGAATGCCCTGCGTGATGATCTGCTCGACCTGCGTTGCCGTCAGGCCACCAGGCAGGCTGCTCGACTGCGGGGCGACCAGCCAGCCAGCCGACTGGGGCAGGCCGGCGAGCAGGAGCACGCCGCCAGGGGCCACGGGCCGATCGACGCCGTTCACGGTGCCTGACGCCGGCTGGTTCAGTGCGGCGTAGAGCCGAAACAGCGTCGCCACGCCGAGCGGGCCCGCCTGGGGGCCGAAGGTCTGCAGGGCGACGCCGCCAAGATTGATCCGCCCCGCTGCGTTGACCCGATTGACGAGGTTCTGCGCCTGCGTGAGCGTCAGCGGCACCGCCGCCTTGAGGCCGCCGGCCTTGGCGAGGATGTTGGCCGGCGTGAGCGTCACCTGAAGCGGCGACAGGGGACTCCCGCCGTTCGGCAGGTCGATCGGCAGCAGCGTCACCAGCGCGATCACCTCGGCCTCGAGCGCCTTCGGGGCATTGAGCCTGTCGGCGCGGGTCTGCGTCGCCGACGGCACGAATCCCTGCTCGAAGGTCGCGAAGCCGTCGGGCCCAGGAAAGAAGACGCCGATGCCCCCCACCACCTCGTTGGTGTCGAGCCGATAGATACCAAGGCCGCCCGGCATGGTGGCGATGCCGCGGGCGACGGCGTTCGTCGATGTCGCCGGATCGAGCTGGGCGGCGGAGGAGTCGCGATTGACGATGAGCGGACCGCCCACGCCGGCCGACACGCTGACACGGTTGGTGTGTTCGATGGCGAACAAGTCCACCAGCGGCTGGCGGAGAATCCCAGGCGGAAACTGCCCGCCGATCGAGACAGGGGCCACGTAGCCCGGCCCCTGCACGGTGACGTCGGGGCTGGCCGGATTCGCCTGCACCTCCCGCTGCGTGACCGTGCTCTGGCTGATGTGGCTGACGGTCCGCGACGTGAGAATGGCCTGGTTGTTGGAGAAGAAGGCGCCCGTGCGGGCCTTGGCGACGGCGCCGTCGATGGCGAAGCCGAGATCGGACGTCACCACGCCGCTTTCGGTGCGGACGCCGAGGATCCGGCCCTGCACATCGACCACCGCGATGATCGCATCGTTGCTGGGCGTGGCCGCGCTGGCCCGGTCGAGGAGCGCCTCGACCTCGCCGGTCGAGAGTTGGGCCGCCATCACCCGCCGCACTTCGAGCTGCTCGACACCCCGCACGGCGGCGACGACGTGCGCAGCCCGTGCCGCCGGCTGCGGACACCGGCGCCGTGACCACCACCGTGTTGTGAACAGGCCGATCATGGGGAATCCGGCGGGGCGTCGCCGCCGCATCCGGGCACCGAGCGGGCCGCCCGACGACCACCGATCAAAGCTAGCCTGTGCCTCCGGCGAAGGCCAGCAACCGGCCGCGCCTCTTCGTCGTCTCGATGCATAACCATGGCTGCTCCAACTGGCTCCGGCACCACGTCACATTCACGGGACGTCAGAACTGCACCCGCGTGAGGCGGTTTTGCGGCCCGAAGCGGTAGTTCCAGAAGGCGCGAAACTCCCCGTCGAACCAGCGATCCTCGCCGCCGCCGAAGGGGGTGACGTAGGCGAGGGTGAGCGTGGACCGCATGCCCCATTCGAAATTGCAGCCGACGAGCCCGTTGACGAGCGAGACCACGCCGTAGTCGGTTCCCAGCTGGTACTGGGGCGCCCGGATCACGTCGGTGGCCTGGAGGGCCTGGTTGACGTGCACTTCCATGATGGGCGCGAACCCTGTCAGCCTGGTGACGTTGCTCTTGTAGGCCCAGTAGCCGGCGGAGAACGAGAGATACATGAACGTCGGATATTTCAGCTGCCCCACGTAGGCGAGGGGATCCGCCCCGGGCGTCGCCAGGTAGGCGGGATTGCCGTTCGCCGCGGTGTCGATCTGCAGGAGTGACTGGCTGAAGAAGGTCTCGTTGGGCGCCCAGATGAAGCCGGTGAAGGGCATGAGCCGGGTCGATTGGTTATCGACGCGGACCACCGCCGGACCGCCCGGCCCCGCCAGCACGACGACGTCGTCGGCCGTCGGCAGCATCACCTGCATGCCCCCCGTGAGGGCCCAGGTCTCGCCGAGGGCGATCACCGACTTGAAGATCACCGACATGTTGCCGAACTCGACGTCCTGGGCGTCGACCAGGCCGCACGGATCGCTCGGATCGATGGTCTGCGTGCTCGCCACAGTCGCGGCGAATGGTGTGCGAACCTCGATCGACGTCCACCCGTCGGCGAATGTCTTTTCGATGCCCGGTGTGAAGCGGTTGACATCGTTGCGGATGTCACCGATGAGGGCGTTGTGGAAGTAGCTGTAGTTGAAGTAGACGCGATCCCGCGGCAGGGGACTGACATTTTCGGTGAGCTTCACGAAGCCGACGTTCGCACCCGGCGTGAGCACGGCCGTATCGACGACGTAGTCATAGAAGGCGTACGACGTGTAGGTGTTATTCGGGTTGCTCGCGAGGAAGCCCGAGTCCTGCGGCACGTACGTCGTCACCCCCGCGCTGCCCGGGTACAGCCCCTGAAACACGCCATCGACGATGGCCGGGTAGTCGTTGCCCGGCGTCCCGAGCGAGCCCGGGCCGCCGTCGGGATTCGTGACGGCGATATTGATCGGTCCGGTGATCTGGGCGAGCGGCCCGTTGGCACCCGGCGGGATGGCCGAGATGCCGTCGGCCTGCAGGGCGGCGACCGAGTTCAGGTTGTCGGGGAACTTGTAGACGCCGGACGACGTGCCGACGAGGTTGGCGGTGGCGTTCTGCAATTGCATGTTGAGCCCTGCCACCGCGAGCCGGCCGACGGGAATCTTCGACATCGACGCGCCGGGGGCACAGCCATCGCCGATGAAGTTCGGCACGTCGGAGAGCGCCTCGCCGATTCCGCCCGCATCAATGTCGGAGAGCAGGCCACGCACCCCGGGCACGGCCTCGGGAACGGGGGGCCTGGGAACCGGTGGCACGGGCGGCGCCGGTGGCACGCCTAGCGGCACGGCTGGCGGCACGGCTGGCGGCTGGGCTGGCGCCGCGGGCTGGTTGGCAAACGCGAGCCCAGGGGCTTGCAGCGTCACGACCACCGCCGCCACGAGGCCGGCAGCCAGGCTTCTCCGCGCGGGCCGCCACCCCAGGCAAGACTGCTTCCGTCGCATGACCCCCCTCGCCCCGGCATCTTGACCCAGCCCGCTGCCGACTCTCCCTCACATTCGGACGGTCTCCCGGCGACGGTGATTCTTTTTCCCGCCGTGCCAACGGCTTTGGCGGATCGGCGGCAAGCTGTGCCGCCTGGGAAACCCGTGCCGACTGCGGGCATGCCATCACGGCCAGGCCAGCTAGGGCACGTCCCAAGCCCGCCCGGCGCGATAGGCGGCCCGACGGCGATCGAAGTCGGCGCGGGCGGCGGCGTCGGGTGCGGCGGCGATCGCCCGCTCGATGTGCCCGACCGCCTCGTCGAAACGTCCGTTCCGAGCGGCGGCCGCGGCCGCCGTGTCGAGCGCCTGCGGAAGCAGGGCCGGGTCAGCGTCGACGAGCGCCAGTCCCTCGGCGGCCAGACGCTCGGCATCGGCCGTCGAGGCGTCGCCCGCTCCGGGCACCGTGGCTAGATACCAGGCGAGCGAATTGACCACGTCCCAACGCGACAGGTCGGGAATCTGCGGCGGAGGCACTTCCGCATACAGTTTCTCGAGTCGCAGCAGCAGCGGAATGCAGTCTGCCGCGCGGCCGGCATCCGCGGCCTGGGTCTGCAGATCCCAGAGCACCCGCGCGAGTTCGGCCTTCTTGTCGCCGAGCACCGCGGCATAGGCGTCGCCGGCCGCGGCGAACCGCTGCGCCTTTTCCAGCGACTCGGCGACCGCGCGGGTGGGCGACGTCACGCGCCAGCCCACGAGCAGGCCACCTGCCGCGATCACGACGGCGAGGCCCGCGAGACCGGCGCTCGCGAACCAGCGCGTGCGGCCGGGCGGGGCCGGATCACGGTTCGACGGCGCCGCGGTGGTGGGTGGCGGCGGGGCGGGGGGCGCCGGCCCCCCGGCCCCCCCGAACAACGCCCACCCAGGGCCGCGCACCCCGCGGGGGTCGGGGCCGGGC
>JBJTIE010000101.1:0-4606 GCA_046094845.1 Planctomycetaceae bacterium
AGGTGTGTATGGCGCATCGTCGGGAAGGCTGTCCCAGATCAGACCAATCAACTCCACCCGCTGCTGTGCGTCGAGGCGGTCGATGCCAAATTGCGATAAGGTCAGGCTCATTGACGATGTCCTCCGCAGTTGGAAGAAGCCTTCGTTCATCATACCGGGCGGCACTCACACGAGGAAGTCAGCGTAGTGGCCGAACGGGAGCCTTCAGCAGCTCGCGGCTAGACGATTATCCATTCCGCGGGATGCTATCGCGAGTCTGCTGGAAGGCTTTGTTATGGCACTCGATCCATTCCGCTGGATGTTCGCGCCATGGCGAACTTTACCGCGCGCAAGTTTCCGCGGCAACGGCGAGCAAGCCAATCGAGAGCATTCTCCCGCACCACTTCTATCCGCTTCGCGAGACGGCAGGGCGGGCCTATCCCGATGGATGCTGCGATGCCGGACACGAGCCGCGCCGCCGCAGGCCGTGAGATTCAAGCATTTTTTCTGAATCGCCACAGGACGCAGCCATCCGGCATCGCGGCTGCGCACCAAGCGACTTTCGCTTCGCGGCCGACGTCACCAGCCAATCACGCCCGCCCGTCGAACTACCACGGACGCTGCTTCAAATTATCGATGCACGCAATGGGCCATAACAATCTAATTATCGGATCGGGGCGAATGGATAAAGCGTTATTGCGATGGGACGACGAATCTCCGTTAGCCTACGCTGGCGGGGGGTGAAATCGCCAGCCCGCTTGATTTTGTTGGAATAATGTACAAAATAACACCATCTGTGCCGGCGTGTGGTGTTCGTGCGGCCATGGCGTGCAGGGTAAAGGCTATGAGCGTGGCTCGGTTTTGTGCGATTCTGCCAGGTACGAAGCTCCCAAGGGGCGACAAGGAATGGTTTCCCCGGTGGATTCGTCGGTATGCGTCCAGTAGCGGTGATTCGGCCGGCAGCCTTTCGGTGAGCGAGCGAGAGGTTGTTGAGTTCCTGCGAGCGCTCCGCGATAACGGCACGCCCGCCTGGCAGCGGCTGCAGGCGGTGAGGGCGATCGAGGCCTACCAGTCGCTCGTGCACGGAATAGATGCGGTGGATTTGCGACGCATTCATCTGGCGTTGAGTCGGCTCGCCGAGCAGGAGAAAACGCCCGGGGCGGCCTTTGAAGGCTCCGGCGTTCGAGACGAACGGCACCTCGTTGGGCTGATTGATTCGTCGGAGCCACTTGTTATTCAGCAGGTGCGGCGGGAACTGCGATTGCGACACAAGGCACTGCCGACCGAACGGGCCTACGTGGGCTGGCTGCATCGGTTCATTCGGCATTGCGGCGACCCGAATCTGGCGAGGTTTGGAGAGCCGGAAATCAAGGCATTCCTGACGGATCTCGCGGTTCGTGGCAACGTAACCGCCGGAACACGGAATCAAGCGAAGTGCGCTCTGTTGTTTCTCTACGGCACGGTGCTCGGCCGCGAATTGGAGTTTCTCGACATCGCCCGGGCGACAAAGAGCCCTCGCCTGCCTGTCGTCTTGAGTCGCGGTGAAATTGACCGCCTGCTGCCGCACTTCCAGGGCCCGCGGCGGCTCATGTTCACGTTCATGTACGGCAGCGGCTTGCGGCATCAGGAGTGCCGGCGGTTGCGGATCAAGGACGTGTGCGTCGATGAAGGGCACGTCGTCGTGCGCAGCGGCAAGGGCGACAAGGATCGGATCACCGTGCTGCCGGGACGAGCGCGAGACATGCTGGCTACGCAAGTAGAGTTCGTGAGCCGGCTGCATACGGACGATCTCGGAGACGGCTGCGGCGGGGTGTTTCTGCCGCACGCCCTCGAGCGGAAGTACCCACAGGCGTGTCACGAGTTCGGCTGGCAGTGGCTGTTCCCGTCACTGCAATTGGCTCGCGACCCTCGCTCGGGGCGCGTTCGGCGTCATCACGTGTCGGAACAGTTCTTTGGCGGCGCGTTCAAGCGGGCCATGCGGCTCGCCGGGATCACGAAACACGCAGTCCCGCATTCGCTGCGGCACAGCTTTGCCACGCACCTTCTCGAAGGCGGCGCCGACATCCGTACCGTCCAGGACTTGCTGGGGCACAAGGATGTGAGCACGACAATGATCTACCTTCACGTGATGAATCGCCCCGGACTCGCCGTGCGCAGTCCCATCGACGCCCTCGCGTGACGCACGCCCGCCGGGGCCATGGATGGCCCGGCGGGTGCTCCGTTTAGTGCTGCAGTTTCTTGTAGCGGAAGCGATGCGGCTCGTCGGCTTCGAGGCCGAGCCGCTCCTTGCGGCTGCGCTCGTAGACCTCGAAGTTGCCTTCGCACACGTGCACGTAACCGTCCCCCTCGAAGGCGATGATGTGCGTGGCGAGGCGGTCGAGGAACCACCGGTCGTGGGTGATCACCACCACCGAGCCAGCGAAGTGCGTGATGCCCTCCTCGAGCGACCGCAGCGTATCGACGTCGAGGTCGTTCGTCGGCTCGTCGAGCAGGAGCAGGTTGGACCCGCCGCGGAGCAGCTTGGCCAGGTGCACGCGGTTCCGCTCGCCCCCCGACAGCGTGCCTACCTTCTTCTGCTGGTCGGGCCCCATGAAGTTGAACTTGGCCACGTAGCTGCGGGCGTTCACCGTCCGCTTGCCCAGTTCGATCGTGTCGTGGCCGCCCGAGATCTCCTCGAACACGGATTTCTGCGGATCGAGGGCGTCGCGGTTCTGGTCGACGTAGCCGATATCCACGGTCGCGCCCACCTTGATCGTGCCCGAGTCGGGCTTCTCCGCGCCCACGAGCATCCGGAAGAGGGTTGTCTTGCCCGCGCCGTTGGGGCCGATGATGCCCACGATGCCGCCCGGCGGCAGCCGGAACGACAGGTTCTCGAAGAGCAGCTTGTCGCCGAAGCCCTTGGAGATGTTCTCCACGTCGATCACCTGATCGCCCAGCGGCCGGCTGGCGGGAATGAAGATCTCGATGTCCTGGTCACGCACGGCCGCCTGTTCCGCGGCCAGCTTCTCGTAGGCCGCCATGCGGGCCTTGCTCTTGGCCTGCCGGGCCTTGGGCGACATCCGCACCCATTCGAGCTCCTTGTCGAGCGTCTTCTGCCGGGCGCTGGCCTGCTTTTCCTCGAGTTCGAGTCGGGCCTTCTTCTGCTGGAGCCACGACGAATAGTTGCCCTCGAACGGAATGCCACGGCCGTGATCCACTTCCAGGATCCACTTGGCGACGTTGTCGAGGAAGTAGCGGTCGTGCGTCACGGCCACGACGGTGCCGGTGTATTCCGCCAGGTGTCGTTCGAGCCAGTTGACGCTCTCGGCGTCGAGGTGATTCGTCGGCTCGTCGAGCAGGAGAAGGTCGGGCTTCTCCAGGAGCAGCTTGCAGAGCGCCACGCGGCGCCGCTCGCCGCCGGAAAGGTTCGTCACGCCCCAGTCGCCCGGCGGCAGGTTCATCGCGTCCATCGCGATTTCCACCTGGCGGTCGAGATCCCAAAGGTTCTTGGCGTCGATCTCGTCCTGCACCGTCGCCTGCTCGGCCAGCAGCTTCTCCATGTCGTCGGACTCGAGTGGCTCGCCGAGCTTCGCGTTGATCTCCTCGAATCGCCGCAGCACGGCCCGGGAGTGATCGACGGCGTCCATCACGTTTTCGAAGACTGTCTTCTCCTGGTCGAGCTTGGGCTCCTGCTCGAGGTAGCCGACGGTGTAGCCGTCGGCAAGTCGGGCCTCACCCTCATACTCCCGGTCGATGCCCGCCATGATCTTCATGAGCGTGCTCTTGCCCGCGCCGTTGCGACCCAAGAGGCCGATCTTCGCGCCGGGGTAGAACGCGAGGTTGACGTTCTTGAGCAACTCTCGCTGGCCGAACTTCTTGTTGAGGTCGGAAATCTGGAAAATGAAGGCGGCGCCCATCGTGGCGAAAGCTGCTCCGTGCGGTGTGTCGGTCGAGAACGAGTCCGACGAATCGTACCGGACGACACCTCGGCGAACGAGGCCCACGGACGCTGGCTCGTTGCAGGGGCAGGGGGGATGGTCTAGGATTCCCGCGGTTGTATGGCCCTGGTTCGCCGCCGTTTGCGAGGAGTTTCCGCCATGCCCGACTACGTGCATCCTGACGTCCTGGTGTCGACCGAGTGGGTCGCCGGACACCTCTCCGACCCGAACGTGCGGATCGTCGAGTCCGACGAGGATCGTGCCCACTACACGCAGGGACACGTTCCCGGAGCTGTGGAGATCGACTGGGCGGTCGATCTGCAATGTCCCGTCGAGCGTGACTACATCGACCGGGCGGCGTTCGAGAAGCTCTGTGCCGAGCGGGGCATCTCCAACGACACGACCGTCGTGTTTTACGGCGACAAGAACAACTGGTGGGCCTGCTACGCCTTCTGGGTGTTCAAGCTCTATGGCCACAAGGACTGCCGAATCATGAACGGCGGCCGGAAGCGGTGGGAGCTGGACGGCCGGACCTGGTCGAACGACCGGGTGTCATATCCGCATGCCTCCTACGCGGCCCAGGAGCAGGACGGGTCGATCCGGGCCCTCCGCGACGAGGTGCTGAAGCACTGCAAGGCCGGCAAGCAGCTGCTCGACGTGCGGAGCCCCGAGGAATACCGGGGCGAGCGGACGCACATGCCCGACTACCC
>JBJTIE010000102.1:0-3242 GCA_046094845.1 Planctomycetaceae bacterium
GCGGGCGAGGTCGAGGTCGCCAAGCAGCCGCCGTGCATAGCGCAGCAGCGGAAGCTCGTGGGCATCGACTGCCTCGAGGACCCACTGGCAGGGATCGCTGCTCGCCTCCATGGTTCGCTCCTCGGGCGGATTCCGGGCTTCCGGCAGGATAACGGCGGCTGCTTGGCGACCTCGACCTCGCCCGCGATGCCGTGCAGCATGCCTTCGTGCAGCTCTGCGAACAGCGGCACGAGCGGCTCGACGGCCGCGTGGCTCCATGGCTCTACCGGGTCTGCCGCAACAAGGCGCTCGACCACCTGCGACGGGCCGGGCGCGAACGGGCCTTGATCGATGACGAGCCTCGTGCGCAGCCGCACGCTCCGGCGCAGGCCGATCATCGCGAGGCCGATCCGGCCTCGCTGGCCGAGCGTCGCGACCTGACCGCGCATGTCCGCGGGCTGCTCCTGCTGCTGCCGGCGCCGCAGCGGGAGACGATCGACCTCTGGTGCGAGGGGCTGACGTACCGGGAGATCGCGGAGATCACCGGCCGCCAGGAGGGGCATGTGCGGGTGCTCGCCCACCGCGGCCTCTCCGCACTCCGCAGCCACCCTCTGGTGAGAACCATGCTCGATGCGTCCGAGTGCCACGAGACCTCCCGAAGAGAGCGAGACCGATCATGAGCACGAACCACCCAGTTGATCGGAGTGCCGACGAGGCCGCGGCGCGGCTGACGGCCCACGGCCTCGACCAGCTCGAGGGCCGCGAACGGGACGAGGTGGCAGCATCGCTCATCGCACCAGACGCCACGGAGCCGCGGCGGATCGTGGCCGAGACGCGTGCGATCGCCGAGGCCCTCCGTGGGGCACGCGACGAAGATCTGGGTCGGCCCGACGCGGCGCCGCGGTCACAGGACCTGCGACGGACGATCGTCGCACGGCTCGCGGCGCAGCCACTGCCGTCGGCGTCGATGCAGCCGCCTCGGCGCCGCAGGCTCTGGGGGCTGTGCGCCATCGCCGGCTCGCTGGCTGCGGTCGTGCTCGTCGCCGTCACGTTGCCGGTGCTTCAGCACAAAGCCCCGCAGGATCTGGTCGATCGTGAGCCCACCCGTCAGATCGCGCTGGCCGAGGATGCCAAGAGCCCACGTGAGGCACCCGCCGAGGAACAGCTCCTTGCCGCGGCGAGTCACCAGCCCCCTGCAGCGACCCCCCAGGCTGCGGCAGCTGCCGCCGACGCCGTTTCTGTGCCGCTGTCTGCCCTCGCGAAGGGCGGCCGTGCGCCGGCCGCAGGCTTCGGTTCGCGGCCTCGCATTGTCGATGAGCCAGTCGTCGTAGATCGATTGATCGCTCCGCCGCCGGAACCCGTGAACCGCGAACGATACTCCCGATTCGAGGCAAACCGCGACCGGGCCGTGGCCGACGAGCCGCTCTCCACGTTCTCGATCGACGTCGACACCGCATCGTACGCGAACGTGCGGCGGTTCCTCGCGGCCGGATCCCTGCCTCCGCGTGACGCGGTGCGAATCGAGGAGCTGGTCAATTCCTTCCGCTCTGACGATCCGGTGCCGGATGGGCCCGATCCGTTCGCCGTCTCGCTGGAGGCGACCGCCTGCCCGTGGCACAAGGGCCGACTGCTGGTGCGGATCGGGATTCGGGGCCGCGACGTCGAGCGTGCCAGCCGGCCGGCCGGCAACATCGTGTTTCTGATCGACGTGTCGGGGTCGATGCAGCAGCCCGACAAGCTGCCGCTCGTGAAGCAGGCGCTGGGGATGCTCGTCGAGGAGCTCACCGAGAATGACCGTGTCTCGATCGTCACCTATGCCGGAAACGCAGGGCTCGTGCTGCCGCCGACCACCGGCGATCAGAAGCAGACGATTCTCGCGGCGATCGAGGGGCTCTCGGCCGGTGGCTCGACGCACGGCAGCGCCGGGATCGCGCTGGCCTACGAGCAGGCGGCGGAGCACTTCATCGAGGGGGGGGCGAACCGGGTGATCCTGGCGACCGACGGCGATCTGAACGTCGGCGTCACGAGCGACGCGGCCCTCGTGGACCTGATCACGCAGAAGGCGGCTGGCGGCACGTTCCTCACGGTGCTCGGCTTCGGCCAGGGCAACCTGCAGGACGAAAAAATGGAGAAGCTCGCCGACAACGGCAACGGGGTGTACGCCTATATCGACGGCGTCCGCGAGGCCCGCAAGGTGCTGGTCGAGCAACTCACCGGCTCCACGATCACGATCGCCAAGGACGTGAAGATCCAGGTGGAGTTCAACCCGGCCCTCGTCGCGTCGTATCGGCTCGTGGGCTACGAGAATCGCCTGCTCGCGAACAGCGACTTTCGGAACGACCGGAAGGACGCCGGCGAGATCGGCGCCGGCCACACGGTGACCGCGCTGTATGAGGTCGTGCCGGTCGGCACGGCGGGTGCCGACGGTCCCGACGGCGCCGAGCCGCTCAAGTACCAAAAGCAGCCCGCGGCCACGTCCAAGCCCGACGCAGCGACGACGCTCGTACCGAGCGCCGAGCTGCTCACCGTGAAGCTACGGTTCAAAGCGCCCGATGGTGATACGAGCACGCTCCGCGAATACCCGCTGGCCGACCGCGGCGCCGCCTTCGACGCCGCCTCCGCCGACCTGCGGTTCGCCGCAGCCGTCGCCGCCTTCGGCATGATCCTGCGGGGCGGCGACCACGCGGGCTGCTTCTCGCTCGATGACGTCGCCCGGATCGCCGGCCGAGCACTCGGCCGCGACGAGGGGGGCTACCGGGCCGAGTTTCTGGACCTCGTGCGCAAGGCTGCGGAACTCCAGGGCCGACGGGCGCCAACCAATACGCCGTGAGGGGCTGCCCATGCCCCGAAGCCGGCGTATGCCGCCGAGCGCAGCCAGGATGGCGAAGCGAGGGCGGCATTCGAGCGAGCGGAAGGCATGGATGCCTCGAGCGAGCGTCCGGTGACAGGGCATGGGCAGCCCCGAACCCACGCCACAGGAGGTCGCCCCGCTGCGGAATAGAAGGGCCGGTGGCGTTCGGTCCGGTGGCCGCATGCGGAGCATGCGGACTACGGGCGCCAGTGAGCGGACTACGGTGGTTTCGCCGCCAGCGGCCGCTACTTGAACTGCCCCCCTGGGGCGGCTAGTCTGCAAGGCAGTCGGTCGTCCGCGTGTGCCCGCCGTTGAAATTCTTCTTCTGGCTGCGGTGGGCACTGGCGCTTTCGCGCCGGCACCGTGATCGGTTCGCGCTCGTTTTCTGCGCGGGCCGGCTGCGGTCGCAGTC
>JBJTIE010000103.1:0-8489 GCA_046094845.1 Planctomycetaceae bacterium
ACCCCTCACGGGCCTACGAGAGGAAGCTACGACACACCCCTGCGCACCACGCCCTGCACGAGCGTGTCGCCGCCGGGGTGGCTGACGCGCTCGACGTCGAAGGGGGGCGGTTCGGGGAACACCGGCAGCAGCGCGGCCGCGGGATGCGCCGCGTAGTCGCTCGGCGCTGTGAACTGCCAGATCTCGTCGACGAGACCGGCCGCGAAGAACTCGCGGAGCACCTGCGGCCCCCCCTCCACCAGCAGGGTCGTGAGCCGACGGTCGCCGAGCCATCGGAGCCGGTCATGCAACCGCTCGGCTGGCGGTGCGGCCGCAGACGGCCACACCTCGCAGCCGGCCGACCGCAGCGCGGCGATGCGCGCGGCCGGTGCATCGGGCCCGAGCTCCTTCCCTGCAGGTCTGCCAACCTCCAGCCACATAGCAGGCCCCGTGGCCTCCACACCTCCAACCGCACACGGAGTGTGCGGACTACGGGGAGTGTGCAGACCACGGCGTGCGGCCGTGCGGGTCGAGGCGTATGCTGACGGCGTCCCGCGAGCCACCCGCCGTGCCGTTCTCCCCATTCGACGTCGCCGCGATGCGTCAGGCCCTGAAAGTGGCCCGGCGGGGCGAGGGCTGCGTCGAGCCAAACCCGCCCGTCGGCGCCGTCGTCGCCACGGGTGAGCGGATCATCGCCGAGGGCTGGCACCCGCGGTTCGGCGGCCCGCATGCCGAGGTCGTCGCGCTCGAAGCGGCCGGCGCGGCGGCACACGGGGCCACGCTCTACGTGACGCTCGAGCCCTGCTGTCATCACGGCAAGACGCCCCCCTGCACCGAGGCGGTGATCGCCGCGGGAATCGGCCGCGTGGTGGTCGCCGCACGGGATCCGTTTCCGGCGGTGAATGGCGGTGGCATCGCGGCCCTGCGGGCGGCGGGCGTCACCGTCGAGACGGGACTGCTCGAGGCCGAGGCCCTGCGGCTCACCGCGGCGTTTCGCACGCTGGTCACGTCCGGACGGCCCTGGGTGATCGCCAAGTGGGCGATGAGTCGCGACCGCCGCGCCGCCGCGCCGCCGGGCGCGGGCCGCTGGATCTCGTCCCCCGAATCGCGGGCCCTCGTGCACGAGCTCCGCGGCCGGATGGATGCGATCCTCGTCGGCATCGGCACCGCGCTCGCCGACGATCCGTTGCTGACCGCCCGGCCTCCGGGCCCGCGGGTGCCGCTGCGGATCGTGCTCGACTCACGGGCCCGGCTGCCGCTCGAATCGGCGCTCGTGCAGTCGGTCGGCGAGGCGCCGCTCCTCGTCGCCGTGGGGCCCGATGCACCGGCCGCGCGCATCGCCGCACTGCAGTCGGCCGGCTGCGAGGTCTGGCAGTCTGCGTCGCCAGCGCAGGCCGACCGGCTTCTCGACCTGCTCCGCTTCCTCGGCGACCGCCGACTCACGAACCTGCTCGTGGAGGGAGGCCCGCACGTGCTCCAGGAGTTCTTCGCAGCCGGGCTCACCGACGAGATCTGGCAGTTCACGGCACCGTGCGACTACGCGTCGCATCCCGCAGCCGCACTGCTGCCCGTGTTCCCCGAGCCGCCCCCCTTCGACATCGAGCGCGTCAGCCACCCCGGCGGCGACACGCTCGTGCAGGGCGTGGTGCGCAGGGGTGTGTCGTAGCTTCCTCTCGTAGGCCCGTGAGGGGTTGCCCATGCCCCAGGAGCCGGCGTTGCTGACCAGCGCAGGCAGGATGCCGAAGCGCAGTCAGCATCGAGCGTGCGAAGGCATGGACGCCGTAGCGAGCGTCCGGCGATGGGGCGTGGGCAACCCCGAACTTTCACCACAGGGGATCGACCCGCGGAGGAATAGACGGGCCTGCGGCGTTCAGACCGTGGGCCGCATGCGGAGCATGCGGACTACGGTGGGAGGAGTGAGCGGATAACGGTGGCGCGGCGTTCGTGCCATACTGTGAGACCCTGTCGTCACCACTCCTCGAGCGAGATGCCCGATGTTTCCTGCCACTGCTTCCGCTGCCGATCCTTCGCTCCACGCCCACTGCCGCCGGATCGCCGAGCGGGCCCGCCAGGCGGCGATCGATCTGGCCGGCGTGCCCGGTGACCGGAAGGCCGCCGCGCTGCGGGCCGCCGCCGCGCAGATCCGGGCCGATGTGGCCGAGATCCTCGCCGCCAATGCCCTCGATGTGGCGGCGGCCCCGGGGTTCGGGCTCACGCCCGCCGCCGTCGATCGGCTGTTCCTCGACGCGAAGCGGGTCGAGGGAATCGCCGCCGGTGTCGAGGCGGTCGCCACGCTGCCCGATCCCGTGGGGGAGGTGATCGAGGAGGAGGTGCGGCCCAACGGCCTCGTGGTGCGGAAGGTGCGGGTGCCGCTCGGCGTGGTGTTCTTCGTCTACGAGTCGCGGCCCAACGTCACGGCCGACGCGGCGGCCGTCGCTCTGGCCGCCGGCAACGCGATCATCCTTCGCGGCGGCAAAGAGGCCGCCCACTCGAGCGGCCGAATCGTGGCGAGCATGCGGCAGGCGATCGCGGCGGCCGGCCTGCCGGTGGATTGCGTGCAGCTCGTCGATGTGGCCGACCGGGCGGCCGTGGGAGAGTTTCTCATGCTCGACGACCTCATCGACATCGCGATCCCGCGCGGGGGCGAGGCGTTGATCCGCCGCGTCTGTTCCGAGGCGCGGATGCCCGTGCTCAAGCATTTCACGGGCAACTGCCATGTCTACGTCGATCGGGCCGCCGACCTCGCGATGGCCGAGTCGATCACCGTCAATGCGAAGTGCCAGCGGATGGGCGTCTGCAACGCGGCGGAATCGCTGCTCGTGCATCGCGACATGGCTGACCGGTTTCTGCCGGCGGTCGCCGCGGCCCTCGCGAAGCATGGCGTGGAGATCGTGGGCGATGCGGCCACGCAGCAGCTCGTGCCGACGGCCGCCGCGGCGACGGAGACCGACTGGGCGACGGAGTATCTCGGGCCGAAGATCTCGGTGGCCGTGGTCGACTCGCTCGACGCCGCCATCGACCACATCAACCGCTACGGCTCCCGGCACACCGACGCGATCGTGACGGCCGACACGGCAGCCGCCGAGCGGTTCGCCGCCCGCGTGGACACGGCGGTCGCGATGGTCAACGCCAGCACGCGGTTCAACGACGGTGGCGAGTTGGGGCTGGGGGCCGAGATCGGCATCTCGACCGACAAGCTCCATGCCCGGGGCCCGTGCGGCACGAAGGAGCTCACGACCTACAAGTACGTCGTGCTCGGCACCGGGCAGGTCCGCGGATGAGTCGTGCCTCCACTTGCTGCCTGTTCATCCTCATGACCACCGCCGCCACTGCCGAGCCCGTGCCCGACGCCGACCCGTATCTCTGGCTCGAAGACGTGGGGGGCGAGAAGCCGCTGGCCTGGGCGCGGGAGCGGAATGCGGAGTGCGTGGCGGCGATCGGGCAGGGCGAGGCGTTCGTCGCCCGGGAGCAGCGGCTGCTTTCGAGTCTCGACTCGCAGGCGAAGATCCCCTACGTCTCGAAGATCGGCGGCCACTTCTACAACTTCTGGCGCGATGCGGCGCACCCCAAGGGGCTGTGGCGGCGGACGACGCTCGCGGAGTATCGGAAAGCCGAGCCGGCCTGGGAGACGGTGCTCGACCTCGATGCGCTGGCGGCCGCGGAGGGCGAGAACTGGGTGTGGCACGGAGCCACGGTGCTCGAGCCCGAGGGGCGGCTTTGCCTCCTCTCGCTCTCGCGCGGCGGCGCCGACGCCGACGTGGTGCGGGAGTTCGATCTCGAGACGAAGGCGTTCGTGACCGGCGGCTTCACGCTGCCCGAGGCCAAGAGCCGCGTGACCTGGCGGAGTCGTGACAGCCTGTTCGTGGCCAGCGATGTGGGCCCTGGATCGCTGACCACCTCGGGCTACCCGCGGACGGTGCGGGAATGGACCCGCGGCACGCCTCTGGCCGAGGCGCCGGTCGTCTGCGAGGGCCGGCCCGACGACATGCTCGTGTCGGCCTGGCGAGATCTGACGCCCGGGTTCGAACGCGACGTCGTGATCCGGCAGAAGACCTTCTACACGAACGAGATGTTCCTTCGCCGCGGCGGGCAGCTCGTGAAGATCGACAAGCCCGACGACGCGAATGCGACCGTGCACCGCGAATGGCTGCTCATCGAACTGCGGTCGGACTGGGCGGTGGATGATATGGTGTTTGCGGCGGGCTCGCTGATCGCGGCCGATTGCGACCGGTTTCTCGCCGGGGATCGCACGCTGCATGTGCTCTTCACTCCCACGCCGCGGACATCACTCGTCGGCTTTTCGGGCACGCGGAATCGGATCCTGCTCACCACGCTCGACAACGTTCGCAGTCGGGTGACAGCGGCGGTGTTTCGCGACGGCACATGGCACGTCGAGCCGGTGGCCGGCGTGCCGGAGATCGGCACCGCGAGCGCGACGCCGGTCGATGAGTATGATTCGGACGATTTCTTCCTGATCACGGCCGATCCCGTGGAGCCGACGACGCTCGCGCTCGGCACGGCGGGGGAGCCGGCGGCCCAGCCGGAGCGGCTCAAGCAATCCCCGGCCTTCTTCGAGGCCCGGGGTCTGAAGGTGAGCCAGCACGAGGCGGTGTCGGCGGACGGTACGCGGGTGCCTTACTTCCAGGTCGGTCCGGCCGACCTGCCGCTTGACGGCTCCACGCCGACGCTGCTTTACGGCTACGGCGGGTTCGAAATTCCGCTCGTGCCCTCGTATGACCCGCTCACGGGGGCGGCCTGGCTGGAACGCGGGCATGTGTATGTGATCGCCAACATCCGGGGCGGAGGCGAGTTCGGTCCCGCGTGGCATCAGGCGGCGCTCAAGGCCAGCCGGCCGCGGGCCTACGAGGATTTCGCCGCCGTGGCCGAGGATCTCATCCGGCGGAAGGTGACGTCGCCGCAGCGGCTCGGCATCAAGGGGGGCAGCAACGGCGGGCTGCTCGTCGGCAACATGTATGTGCGGCGGCCGGACCTCTTCGGGGCGGTGGTCTGCCAGGTGCCGCTGCTCGACATGCGGCGGTTCAACGTGCTGCTCGCCGGCGCGAGTTGGATGGGGGAATATGGCAACCCCGACCTGCCCGAGGAGTGGGCGTTCATTCGCGGCTTCTCGCCGTATCACCTCGTCGAGCGGGGCCGTACCTATCCGCCGATCCTGATCACCACCTCGACCCGCGACGACCGTGTGCATCCGGGGCATGCCCGGAAGATGACCGCCCGGCTGCGGGAGTTCGGCCTGCCGGTACTCTCGTACGAGAACATCGAAGGGGGCCACGGCGGAGCGGCCGACAACCGTCAGAAGGCCTTCATGGACGCGCTGGCCTATGCGTTCTTGGAGCGTGAACTGGCAGCCTCCGGCAAGTAGGTGCAAACTGGCAGTCTGCACACGGTTGCACTTCGCAGAGTACCACTCTGCGGCTACAGGTTCGGATGTTCGACTGTAGGTGCAGACTGGCAGTCTGCACACCGTTGCACTTTGCAGAGCACCACTCTGCGGCTACAGGTTCGCGAGCTTAGGCGGGCTCCCTGATCCACGTCACGTCGGGCGAGCCGCCGCCGTTGACGGCCGAGCCGCGGAGAAACTCCGACACGTAGCGGAGCGATTTGCCGGGGCGGTCGGGGTCGCGGAAGTTGTCTCCCTTCTGCAGGATCGGCAGTTGGTCGGGCATGCCGCCGAAGGCCCGCGTGCCGGCCGCCTGGCAGGGAAACCACCAGCCCGCGCCCGTGCCATCGACCAGATGGAACTCGGGATAGCAGTGTCCCTCGACCCAGACGGTGCGGGCGGGGATGCCTTCGGCGCGGCACATCGCGATGAACAGGCAGGTCAGTTCCTCGCAGTCGCCCCAGCCGTCGGCGAGCGCGCGGGCCGCCCCCTTGAGGTCGCCGTTGCGATACTCCACCTTCGCGCGGCAGCAGTCGTAGAGGGCCTCCACCTTCTGCCAGCCGTCGAGGCCGGCGCCGGCATCCTTCGCGAGCTTCACGATCTTGGAGTGCCGCGATTCGATGGAGGGGCTCGGGCCGAGGAACGGCCTCAGGTCGCGGCCCGGCTTCTCGGGGATCCGCAGGCCGGCGATGTCGGCCGGCGCGACGAGGGCCGACCGCTCCAGTTCGTAGGTGATCACGGCCCGGGCCGTGTCGCCGGCCGGGAGCGAGGGGATCTCCACGATCATCTGCCGCACGCCGTTGTCGAGGATCCGGTAGGTCGGGCCCTTCACGCTCGGCGAGACGTCTTCGGCGACCACCCGCACCTTCTGCTCCGGCCAGTCGGTGGGCACCGGCAGCGAGGCATAGATCCCGCGGCACGGGCCGCCGGCCGCGGTCACCTCGACGCCGACCCGATACTTGAGCGTTCGCACGTCGCCGAGCGCGGGGCCCGAGGCCGTCGCCGGAGGCGTGTCGAGAAACTGCGCCTGCGTCGGCCAGGCGACGACGACCGCGATGAGGCAGAGGCAGGGGCGGAGCATTAGCGACCTCCCCCTTGGCATCGGCCATCCGGTGGGTGAGGGATGGCCCTGCCGCCCGGTCTGCGGGTCGGGCAGGCTGGGACGGCGGGGAAAACGGCCGCAATTGTTCGGGTACGGGGCCGCTGCTACACTCCGGGGCTCGACTTTTCCGTGGCCCGCGAGTCCCTCCCTCTAACCCCCGACTTTCCAGCCTCATCCCTGGGAATCCCCCCTCACGCATGGTCAACCGCAACCTCATCCGCGAACTTGAATTTGGCGACGAACTGGACCAGGAGATCGACCTCGCGATGGGCGCGACGGCGGTCGAAGACTACTCGGTCGGAGGCGGTTCGACGCTCGCGGTGAACGCGGTCATCGAGGGCAGGATTCTGCGGGTCGACGACGAGTTTGTGCTCGTCGACGTGGGCTACAAGAGCGAGGGCCACATCCCGCGGAACGAGTGGGACGAGACGGAGCCCCCGCCGCAGATCGGCGACACCGTGAAGGTGCTGCTCGAGGAGTTCGAGGACGGCCAACTCGAGGAACAACGCGGCCTGATCACGCTCTCGAAGCGGAAGGCCCGTCGGATCGAGGATTGGCTCCGCGTCATGGAGAGTGTCCACGAGAACGACGTGGTCACCGGCTTCGTCACCCGCAAGATCAAGGGCGGCCTGCTCGTCGACATCTCGGGCGTGAACGTGTTTCTGCCCGCCAGCCAGGTCGACATCCGCCGTCCGGCCGACATCGGCGATTACTGCGGCCGCTGCATCCAGTGCCTCGTGCTCAAGATCGACGAGGCCCGCCGCAATATCGTCGTTTCGCGTCGCGCCCTCATCGAGCAGGAGCGGGCGGAGCGGAAGAAGCAGCTCATGGAGACGCTCGAGGTCGGCCAGATTCGCCGCGGCATCGTCAAGAACATCGCCGACTTCGGCGCGTTCGTGGACCTGGGCGGCATCGACGGCCTGCTCCACATCACCGACATGAGCTGGGCCCGCATCGGCCATCCGAGCGAGATGGTGCAGATCGATCAGGAGATCGAGGTGCAGGTGCTGCACATCGATCGCGAGCGGGAGAAGATCGCGCTCGGCATGAAGCAGCGGACGGCGAGCCCGTGGGCGAAGGTGGCCGACAAGTATCCGGTCGGCACCGTCTGCATGGGCACGGTCGTCAACGTGATGAGCTACGGCGCCTTCGTGAAACTCGAGGATGGCGTCGAGGGGCTCGTGCACATCTCCGAGATGAGCTGGACGAAGCGGGTCAGCCATCCGTCGGAGCTCGTCAAGCCGGGCGACGAGGTCGAGGTGGTGGTGCTTGCCATCAACAAGGAGAAGCAGGAGATCTCGCTGGGCATGAAGCAGACCCAGCAGAACCCCTGGGAGAAGGTGGCCGCCGACTATCCGCCTGGCGCAATCGTCAAGGGCGTGGTGCGGAATCTCACCAACTACGGCGCCTTCATCGAGATCAACGACGGCATCGACGGTCTGCTCCACGTGACCGACATGTCGTGGACGCGGAAGGTGACCCACCCCAGCGAGATGCTCGACAAGGGCAACGAGGTGGAGTGCAAGGTGCTCTCCGTCGATCAGCAGCGCCGGCGGATCGCCCTGGGCCTCAAGCAGATGAACGACGATCCGTGGACCGGCGATATCCCCTCCCGCTACAAGCCGGGTCAGGTGGTGAATGGCACGGTCACGAAGATCACCAACTTCGGCGTGTTCGTCGGCCTGGAGGACGGGCTCGAGGGCCTGCTCCACATCTCGGAGCTTTCCGACGACAAGGTCGAGAACGCCGAAGAGGTGGTGAAGGTGGGCGACCCTGTGGAAGTGAAGATCCTGCGGGTCGATGTCGACGAGCGAAAGATCGGTCTCTCGAAGAAGCGGGTCGGCTGGTCGAGCGAGCGAGAAGCCGCCGAGGGCGAGCCCGAGGTCTGACCGTAGTCCACATGCTCCGCATGTGGCCCAAGGTCAAAAAACCACAGGCCCGAACTATTGCCCCGCGGGTGCTCGAACGTCGGCACGAATAGCTCGGCCTTTCGGCATCCGCGCCTCAAAC